>JBPCJP010000201.1:0-6464 GCA_051005175.1 Gemmatimonadaceae bacterium
CACAGCGATACTGAGCTGGCTGCTTGCAAGCCGGGTGCGGCTTTACGCGCTCGACAGGTTGCTCGACATCCCGAACGAGCGCAGCTCACACTCAGTCCCCACCCCACGCGGCGGAGGTCTCGCCATCGCAGTAACGGTGCTGGGCGGAATACTGCTTGCTGCTGCCCGCGGATGGATAACGTGGGATCTGGCGCTTGCCCTGGCAGGTGGCGGGACGATGATCGCGGCAGTCGGGTGGATCGACGATCACCGGGATCTCAGCGCCATCACGCGCTTCGCGGTGCAGTTCTTTGCCGCGGCCTGGGCGATGTTCTGGCTCGGCGGGCTGCCTGCGCTGAGCATCGGGTTCGCCGAGATAAATCTGGGAATCGCCGGCACCGTGCTGGGAGTTGTCGGAATCGTCTGGGCGATAAACCTCTACAACTTCGTCGACGGCATCGACGGGCTCGCTGCCGGTGAGGCGGTAAGCACCGGTGTCATCGGCGGGCTGATCCTTCTCGCGATGGGCCACTACGGCCTCGCTATCGTCGCCCTTCTCATCGCCGCAGCCAACGCGGGATTCCTCCCGCTCAACTGGGCACCGGCAAAACTTTTCATGGGCGACGTCGGCAGCGGGATGCTTGGGTACCTCTTCGCGGTTCTCTCCATTGCGTCGGAGAACGCCGGAGCGATTCCCCTCCTCATATGGGTGTTGCTGCTCGGCGCTTTCGTTTTCGATGCGACCGTGACGCTCTGCAGGCGGATCGCCCATGGCGAGCGATGGTATCACGCGCACCACAGCCATGCGTATCAGCGGATGGTCCAGGCCGGAAGAAGCCATGCGATGGTCAGCTCGATGATTCTGCTCATCAACCTTGCGCTCGCAATTCTGGCGATCGTGGCGTGGCTCAGGCCAACGTTCTTCCTGATATCGATCGCAGCGGGAGCTATTCTTCTCAGCATCATCTATCTCTCCGTCGAGCGGATCCGCCCGATGCACGCGCACTCGCGCGGCTGAGTGGCAGCAGTCGCCCAGCCGATAAAGGCAGGTCGCAGGGAAGGGCCGCGCGAGGAGACGTCCCTTCTCGCGTTCGCCAGCATCCTCCTGCTTCACCGCCGGCTGATAGTTCTCTGCGCGCTCGGCGGGACGGCGCTGTTCGGGGTGATCGCGGCGGCATCGGCAGACCGCTACGTCTCACGGGCATCGTTCGTCATCAGGGGCAGCCGATCACCCGTGGAGATTCCCGGGGGCGAAGCGGCGCTTCGCGCATTCGCATCCGCCTCTGAGTTTTCGCAGTCGGTGAATTTCTACGCAGATCTCGTAAAGGCGAGGAGCGTGACACACGCTGTCGCCGGCAAACCGTATACGACCTCTGCCGGCGAGCAGACGACGCTCGCCGCACTTTACGGGATAGACGAGCCGGATCCACGCCGGGCGGTACGGCTCGCCGGGGACCGGCTCATCGGTGATGTTTCATCGAATATCTATTCGCGCAGCGGGGTAATCGGGCTTGCCGTGAAGTCAACGGATCCGGCGGTGGCTCAGCAGCTTGCGACCAACATTCTCGCGGAGCTCGATGCGTTCGGCGCCGCGCGGCGGCAACAGCAGGCGATAGAAGAGCGGGAGTTCATCGAGAAACTGCTCCTTGAGGCGCGCGGGCGCCTCGACCGGGCGGAGGATGAGCTGAGCAGCTTCCTCAGGACAAACCGGGAGTATCAGGAATCACCCCAGCTGAGGCTCGCCTACGACCGCCTTTCGCGGAACGTGTTCATGCAGCAGCAGGTTTATGTTGCCGCGCAGCAGGGCTACGAGCAGGCGAGGATAGAGGAGGTCCGCGACCCCGCCGCGCTAAACCTCGTCGAGCCTCCCGACATCCCCGTCCAGCCCGAAGTGAGGGCCGCCGTGCGCGACACGCTGCTCGGCTTCGTTGCGGGAATGCTCGTCGGGATAATCATCGCCTTCATCCGCCAGCGCGCCGCGGAGTCGAGAGCCGAGGCGACGACAGGTTACCTGCGATTCTCCGAAGCGCTGAAGGTATGAGTCCGGGCTAGAAGCCCTGCCGGATCGTCAGCCCGACATTGAGGTTGCCCTTGTCCTCGAGGAAATACCGGTTGGCCTGGGAGGTGAGCACTGCCCGCCCGGTTACGTCGAACGGCCCGACAAACCGTGACAATTCTCCACCCAGCGAGTATTGGACGTCGGTCGGATTCTCGAGGCGCTCGCCAGTGGTGTAGGGAGGTAGCCGCAAGGATATCTCACCCTGCGTCACGCGCGAGAAGAATCCCTTCATCCGGCCGCCGGTCGTGAATCGCTCGACCGCGATGAGCTGCGCTGATCCGCTGCCGGCACCGACATTTGCGCCGAGCAACTGGCCGCGATAGGTGTGCCCCTGCTGGAGTGGCTGGTGGAGGTATATCAATCCCTCACCGCGCGTGCGGCCGCTGGCAGTAGCGGTGTAGTTAAACACCTCGGTGCGAACTGCATTCATGCGCGTGCCCTTGAGCCACGCTTTCCTGAATCCGAGGTTGATCGTGGCGGAGTGATCCGGCTGGAGCATGAAGTCACGAATATCCGCACTGAAATCCTCGCGGCCGTACTCGCCGTAAATCTCGATGCCGCTCGCTGCCGGAGCCCACCTGAAGAAGATCGACGCAAGCTGATTCTGAAGAAGGCTTCTGTCATCCCCGAAAACCGTGTCACCCTCGGCCGCGAGGCGGTTCTTGAGAAGATTCTGCCATGGGAGCTTGAGGTCGCTTGCCTTAAATCCCGTGCTATCGATAGCCGAGTGGAAGAAACGGCTGCCGCCAATTTCGAGACCGCTGATTCCGCGTATCGTCATCGTTCCGACCGCGCCCGCCATGAATCGCACCCGTCCGGGTTTCAGGTAGCTCTCGAAATAATCGCGGCCCGTGACCGGGGAGTAGCGGGACTGAAGCAGCTGGCCGTAGACAAGCCTGCCGTGCATTGTCCCGAAGCCGACGTTCGCCGGCTTCGAAGTCCCGACGAACATGTGCGGAAATCCGCCTGCGTTATTCCCGAGAATGTACGGATAGTCGATCGTCGGCCCCCACCACTGGCTTGCCGAGGAGATGCCGGCGCCAACGCCGGCAAGGTCAATCCGTAGAGTGCTTTCGCCGAAATCGAACCTGGAGTAGGCGCCGTCGCCGAAGCGCTGCGGCTTGTCGATCTCGAGAGGAAACTGGCCGTCGGCGAACTTGAGGTCGCCGATCTGCCCGTTGTCCATCAGGTCGAACTCGGAGTTCGATGCCCTGAACGCGACAGGGGCGAAGGTCGCCGAGATCGGACCGAGCCGCGCGGTGAACCCGGCCTGCGCCCAGGCGGTAAGGCCCTTTCCGGCCCAGATCGCGCCGTCGTTCGAACCCCAGGGATATGCCGTATTTGCAATGAACCCGACTGTTGGCCGGACCCAGCCGATCACTACGCCCGTGCGCGCGGGCCTGCTGAAGTCATAACGCCTTGCCCATGGGTGCAGGGTGTCGGACGGCGCCAGCGCGTCGAGCTGGCCGGGCGAAAGGCCCCTTATGCTCCAAATCGTGTGACGCGACTTTCCCGTCGTCTGGAGGTACCGCAGATAGCTCTCGAACTCGCTCCCGACGAATACTTCGCCATGCCCGCCGGATGACTGAGCATGCGAGGGGATCGGGGCCAGCACGGCGAAGCCGGCGACCATCAGCAGGCAGGCACGAAATGCGGCAATCCGTCCAATGCGCGGAGTCGGAATCACAGGCACCGCGGGACGATAATATGTCATTCAGTCACAATGGGAAACGAGGCTTGCGTTGGGCGCGTCGGTGGCCCACTCCGGACTGGAGGACGCGCGGTGTGTCGAACCACTATATTTACGTGCCTGCCGAGCGCGGAGCAAGCGTCCCGCCAACTGCGTGGCCGAAGCATTGCCGCAGGCACCCAAACGAAACACTCGAATCGATGCGTTCATACCAGCAGTCAATTATCGCTGCCTGCACAATGGCTTTCACAATGGCTTTCGCCGTGGCGGCGAACTCGGCAGGCGCCCAGGTCATTCCCGGTCGCGATGTCGCCCCGGCACCGCTGGCGCAGGGGGTCATCACGGTCAGCGGGGACTCGGTCGACCACCTGCGAATGGCGCAGCTCTCGGGGCGTGCGCCGCTCGGTGGCCTGCTCCTCCGCTCGACATCGTCGCTCATGCGGACGCCTGCCGGTGGGTTCAGCATCGTGCTTCCGCAGGTGACGATGGTTACCAACAGCGAGCTTCCGTTCGGCCAGAACGATGGCGCTCTCTGGGCAGGGAAGGGATACAACGTGAGGGCGCTCGCGGGTTTCGCCGCCGCTTTCGGTCCGGTGCGGTTGATCCTGGTCCCCGAGCTCGTGAATTCGACAAACTACCGCGGGACGATCGACGTCACTGACCTGCGGTATTCGCGGCCCCTGCCGCCAACGCGCAATCCGTTCTCGTCCCCGTTCAATGTGGTACCGTACTCGATCGACCTCCCGTACAGGATGGGTGACGAGTCGATCCAGAAGATCCATCCGGGACAGTCGTCGATCACCGTTACCGGCGGTGCGGCGCAGGTGGGCTTCGGAACCGAGAACGAGTGGTGGGGACCGGCGCAGCGCAATCCACTCATCTTCAGCGACAACGCGCCGGGATTCGCCCATGCGTTCGTCCGTAGTGCGCGTCCGCTGTCGACGCCCATCGGAATGGTGGAGGGAAGGTGGGTGGTCGGGGGCTTGAAGGAGTCAAGCTACTTCAACACGAATCCCGCCGACGACGTAAGGTCGATCAGCGCGCTCTCGCTCGTCTGGAAGCGGCGGCCGAGCTCAGGACTTTCGCTTGGACTTCAGCGCTCTGTCTTCGCTCCCGTGGACGGGTACGGCGGGATTCCGGCGAACGCGTTCGACTTCATCACCGGTGTGGGACACCCCAACGCCCTTCCCGCGACTGATTCCACGCAGACTCCGGGACCTGACCAGGTCTTCTCGGTGTTCGCGCACTGGGCGCTGCCCACGTATGGCCTCGAGACGTATCTCGAGTGGGGACGCTCGGACTTTCCTTCGTCGATCCGCGAAATGCTGACCGAGCCGAATCACAGCCGCGGCTACACGACCGGGTTGCAGTGGGTTGGAACGAGAAGCGACATGAGCCCGCGCGTGAGACTGCAGGCGGAGTTCACGAATGTCGAGCAGAGCAGCTCATATCGCTTCAGGCCGAACGGGTCCTTCTACACGAGCCGCGCGGTGGTGCACGGGTATACCAATCAGGGACAGATGCTTGGCGCGGGAATCGGTCCGGGCTCATCGGGACAGTTCATGGCAGCCGATTACTTCAGTCAGGGGGGGGTCCAGCTCGGCGCAAGTTTCGGCCGCACACGGTTCAACAACGACGCGTTCTTTCTCAGGAGCAATCCGCACCGCTGCTTTCACGACGTGACCGTTTATCCGGGACTGCGCACCGGCCTTGCGACGCGCTTCTTCAGGCTTCGCGCGGACTACTCGAAGCTCACGCGGTACAACGCGTTCTGGCAGAGGGTGACCGGATGCGAGGCAGACGAAACGGCGATTGGTGACAGGTCGAGCCACCACTTTTCGATAACCCTCAGCACGCTGGGGTGGTAGCGATGAGGACTCGCATGAAGTGGATTCTTCGAATGCTGGCGGTTGCGGCGCTCCCCGCGGCGCTCGCCGTGAGCTGCATAGAGCCGACGGATCCCTCGGCCCGGGTGATCGAGCCGCGCATCCTGTTCGTGTCGAATCGCGACGGGAACGACGAGATATACTCGATGAACACCGACGGGACGAACGTGACGCGGCTGACCAACAACGCCGCTCGCGACACGCGTCCGATCTGGCATCCCAACGGGACAAGCATCGCTTTCGTGTCCGAGCGGTCGGGGAACCGCGACATCTGGATAATGAATCCCGACGGAACGGGACTGCGGAATCTCACGAACGATCCGTCGATCGACGACAATCCCACATGGACTTCGGACGGGTTCCAAGTGGCGTTCTCGAGCAACAGGGTGGGGAATCACGAGCTGTTCGCGATGCAGGCGGACGGCTCGAACGCGACAACTCCGCTGCGGCTCACTGATCACTTCGCTTTCGACACGTGGCCTTCATTCTCGCCTGACGGCCGGTTCATCGCGTTCCAGGCGAATCGCAACTCGATAAACGACGATATCTACGTTCTCTTCAACGGAAACGGCTCGGTGACGAGGATGACCACTGCGGGCGGTCATGATCAGTCGCCGGTGTGGTCGCCTGACGGAACCAGGATTGCTTTTACGAGTTTTCGCGACGGGAACTTCGAGATATACACGCTGGATTTTTCCTTCTTCCCGGTTTCAGGACCGAACCAGGTGAACCTCACCAATCACCCGGGAGGCGATGCGAGGCCGTCATGGTCGTCGAACGGACGCCAGATCTGCTGGACGAGCAACCGTGCCGGCACGAATGACATCTGGCTTATGGATGCGGACGGCAC
>JBPCJP010000202.1:0-4983 GCA_051005175.1 Gemmatimonadaceae bacterium
CCATACCCCGGGGTCAATGGTGTCCGTGCTCCTTTTCAACGTGAAGGAAGAAGTCGACGAACGCCTTGCTCGCATCGGGACCCTTCTCGTCGGTGTACGTGCCCGCCGCCGATCCCCCTGACCATGCGTGCGCAAGCTCGTCGACGACCTTCACGTGTACGTGCCGCCCGCCGTTTGCATGCTTCCACTGTCCGGCAAGCAGGTTTGCGTTCTCAAAGTTGACTGACTGATCGAGCCGCCCCTGGAATATCTGGACGGGCATCGGCTTACGCCGTTCAGCCATGGCGTGAACTACCAATTCACCTAACGCCGCTGTGTCCGCCTTCGGGCTTCGCATCGCGACAATGGCTTCGCTCATCTGCGTAACGAGGCCGTACGCAATCCCCGAGTGAATTCCCAGAGCGGCGAACAGTTCGGGGTACGTTGCCCCCATTATCGCCGTCATCGCACCACCCGCCGAAATCCCCGCGATGTAGACTTTCGCCGGATCGATCTTCTGATCGCTAGCGACCTGCCTGATCATCGCCGCCAGTATTGCCGGCTCACCCTCTCCTCTCTTCTGATTGGCCGCGGCGAACCAGTTCCAGCATTTGAGGGGATTGGCTGTCACCGGCTGCTCGGGATACAGAACAACGAATCCCTGCGCTCCGGCGACTTCGTTCATTCGCGTTCCCCGGGCAACATCGTCCGGGTCCTGTGTGCACCCATGAAGCATTACAAGGAGACGACGCTCCCCGGAGGAAGCGGCAGGCACATAGAGCTTATACCTGCGACTTCCTTCAGGGCCATCGTATTCACCCCAGGTGAAGCTCTCAGCGCTCCCCACCGGACCCATATGACTCATTATGAGCCCGGCAAGGATCAGCTGAAACATCAACGCAGCGTCGGGTTGACGTTGAAGCGAACGCCGAGGAAGGCCATCATGCCGATCTCCGGCATGTTGATCATCTCATTGTGCTTGCGATCAAAACCGCACTTTCTCTCTTCGCTCGCGATACGCTGGTTCGGCTGTGGGAATTCCGCTGACACGGGCTCGTACGTAACGTTTCGCGCGCTGCAGGTGTAGAGATTGCCCACCGACAGGTTCACGAGGGCGTTCTGCATCGTCGGAATCTTCACTGACACGTTCGCATCGAGCGTCCCGAATGTCGGAATCACCCCCCTGTTCGTGCCGGAGCGGAAGTAGTATCCGTTCACGTTGCGCCAGGTCAGGCCGCCGCTTACCGGACCGAAGTCACGCGCGGTCGTTCCAACCGTCCACTTCGTCGTGGGCGAGTTGAGCGACACTGCCTCCACGCTTCCGCCCGCTGGCACCGTCACTTCGTTGATCTTGACCGTTGAGGTGGTCGCCCGCAGCTCGATCCTGTCTGTGACGATCGCGCTCAGTCCCAGATCCACTCCCGACACCTTGGCATCGCCGAGGTTGTAGTACGTGAGAACGATCGGAGTAAGCGGGGTCGGCGCCTGATTCACGATCTGGCCGCTTGCGTTCACCGGTATGTTGTTGCCGGGGTTCACCAGCGGCTTCGCAAACGTCGCGGCCGCCCCTGCGAACGGATTCCCGATGATCGTCAGCGGGCTCATGAAGTTCTCGTAATCGGAACGGAAATACGTCCCGTCAACGTAGAGCCGGTTGGCAAGCACGCCCTTGTAGCCGAACTCCCACGTCTTGTTCGTTTCCGGCTTCATCGCCTCAAACGTCGCTAAGGTAGCCCCGGCGGCATCCGTCCTGGCAAATCCGGTCGTGTTGCCGAAGATCGCGATGATCGACGTCCAGTCAGGAATGAAGAAGTTGGTCTGGAGAATCGTCGGCGACTTGTATGCGCGATTGAACGTGACGCGCAACGCCTGGTCCGCTATCGGCTTGAAGATCACGCCTGCCTTCGGGCTGAACTGGCGATCGTAGCTCTCCGGGTAGTCGAGCCTTCCCGCGAGCACGACGTCCAGATACTGATTTACCGGCGTTGTCGACTGCGCATAGATGCCCTTCTGGTCGTTCTTGATGTCCTCACCGGTTATGCGGTCCGTGAGCCACTGCCTGTCACTGCTCACCTGGTCGAGCCGATACTGGGCGCCGAAGACGAACGAGGTGTTGAGCAGCGGCTCTACCGTATAGTTGCCCTGAGCCTCCGCCGCGTACATCCGCCCATCACTCGGCCAATCCGAGAGCAGGCGCAGCGAATCCGCGGTAAGCGATGCGTTCAGCGGGTTGAGCTGGGCGCCGGCAAACCGGTTGAGCGCGAAAGACTCGCCACTCTGCGACTGCGTGCGATACATGTTGAGGAACCAGCGCGGGCTCGTGAATTTCGCCTGGAGGACGTTGTATCCCCAGTCCTTCAGCTGGTTCCTGCCGACGTTCGTCTGCCCGACGCCGTTGGTCTTGCTCATTCCGCCGTTCACCTCGAGCCGGTTAGCTCCGGAGTAGTGAACAATTGCCGCGGTTCCGCGGCGAACTCCGGCGTCCCAGTCGATCGGAACCTTGAGAGCATCCTCGCGAACCGACCCCGTCGTTCCTGCCGGGACAATGCTGCCGCCGGCACTGTAGCTGAGGTAGTTCTCCCAGTCGTTTGCCGCCTGGTATTCGCCGGCAACCTTGAATCCGATTCTGCCGTTCGCGAACATGCCGGCGTACCGGCCCTGCACGTCCCGATAGCTGCGGCTTCCGCCGACCGCTTCGATCGTCGCGCCCGGGAACTGGCGCGGATCCTTCGTCGTCAGCGAGAGCACGCCGTTCGATGCGTCAGGTCCGTACAGCGCCGACCCCGGGCCGACCAGAACTTCCATTCCCGCGATGTCCACTTTTGGTGTTGGCGTGAATGCGCCCACCGGAAGTCCATTCTCCGGAAGCACCGCAATGCGGCCGTCCTCGACCATCAGGAAGCGGTTGTTGAACGCTGAATTGAATCCCCGCGCGTTAATCGCGACCGCGGTCATTCCGACCTGAATGAAATCGATCCCCTTCGCTTCCTTGAGGGCGCCTGCGAAGGTGTTGCCGACGGTTGCATCGAGCGCTTCAGTATTGATGACGGTCACCGTTGCCGGCGCTTCTGTCACCTTCTCTGCCCGGCGCGTTGCGGAGACGGTGACACCACCGAGATCCACCGCGGCGCGCACGAGCTGCACGTTCGCGACTGTCTCGCCTGACGTGACGTCGATGAGGATGGTGCGCGGCGTCTCGCCGATACGTGCCACACGGAGCTCATAACGCCCCGCCGGCACACCGGTGATCGAGAATACGCCGTTCGCTTCGGTGATTGCACGGAATCCCGTGTTCACGATCACTACCTGCGCGTCGGCGACCGGGCGGTTGCCTGCGCCGGTAACGGTACCTGTTACACGTCCGCTCTGCGCGGATGCTGCTGACGGCATGGCCGCCATTATCGCGACGAGCGCTACTGCGAGAGCGCCAAGCCGCCAGATCGATCTGCTGATTGATTCCATTGGATTCTCCAATGAGGTGAATGAAAAGTGAAAAGCATGTGCTACATCGAACGCGGCCACATGCGCCGCCCGGTTCACATGGGTTTTCCTCCCGGCGGCGCGCGCTCGTCGGGCACCATTACAGTGGCTTCGCCGTCCATGACGGTCTCGCCGTGCTGATTGGTGCAGGTCGTTGCGAGGCGCACGCGTCGCTTCGCAGAAATGACTTCAACTACTTCGAGCTTCACAGTGATCGTGTCGCCGATGCGGACCGGCTTCGTGAAACGAAGCGTCTGTCCGAGATAGATCGACCCGGGCCCGGGGAGCTTCGATGCAATCGCTGCCGAGACGAAACCGGCAGTGAGCATCCCGTGCGCGATACGGCCGCCGAACTGGGACTTCGAGGCAATCTGCTCATCGAGATGAACCGGGTTCATGTCGCCAGTCGCTTCGGCGAAGAGCTCGATCAACCGCGACGTCACGACCGTCGAAACCTCGGCGGACTGTCCGGCAGTAAGGGAATCGATGGTCGTCATGTGTCCATCACCATGCTGACGTCAGCATCGATGGCAGACCCTCTACCCCCGCGGGTCGCCCACGAGACGGCGAGGAATACCATCAGCGAAAGCGCGAGCGAGATCCCGGACACCGTCACGCCCGTCGGCAATGAGAACACGCGCATGTAGCCGAGCGTCTCGAGAACCAGCGTGGATACAAGCCCGAGCGAGATCGACGCTATCGCCCCCTCGCGCGTGGCCCCCTTCCAGTTGAGCCCGATTGCGAGAGCGGGCACCATCGTCGACGCGAAGAGTCCCCAGCCGAAGATCCCGAGAAACGCGACGAGCGTTCCCGATGCCTGCGCGACGAAGGCCGCGATGATTGAAATGACAACGGTGAAGATCCGCCCCCACTTGAGCTCGTCCCTTATCCGCCGGCCGATGGACATCGGGATATCGTGGGTGAGCGCTGCAGCGGCAATGCTCATGAACGAGTTGACCGTGCTCATTATCGCCGCGGCGACGCCGGAGAACACGAGTGCAGAGAGCAGCACCGGCGTGAACCGGAGAAGGAATGTCGGCGTCGCGTCGTCAGGACGAGCGAGGGGGGCAAGCTCGCCCTGAATGACGAGCGCCTTCGTCGCAGTGCCGACGCCGAAGAACAGCAGCAGCGTCACCATCAGCGCAACAGACGTCAGCATCGGGTACCACTTCAGCCGGCGCGGATCCCTCAGCATGTAGAACTTGTGGACAACGTGCGGCTGCGCGAGCGAACCTATCCCGAACACGAAGAAGAAGGACAGCGCTGCCAGTGGCGGCAGCTTTCCCCATGGCGCAAAGAATTCGGGATCCGAGTCGAGTATTGAGCGAATCATCCCCGCGCCCCCACCCGCCTTCAGCGCATACATGAAGACGAGCACCGACGAGAGAGCCATGAGACTTCCCTGAAACACGTCGGTGTAGATGCCGGCCATGATGCCGCCGGCCACCGAGTAGCCGAGGATTATCCCCATCCCGATCCAGATTCCCCAGCCGAGCCCGGTGCCGAAGATTGCGTCGATGACGA
>JBPCJP010000203.1:0-2829 GCA_051005175.1 Gemmatimonadaceae bacterium
CAGATTGCGCGCCTCTATCGCGCCGGCCTGGAAGGGATCGATGATTTCGTGCTGCCGCCGGGCCCCGACAACGATCCTGACCACTACGACGTATACCAGAATTATGAGGTCGAGTCGGGTCGCCGCGACGAGCTCCGAGCCGCTCTGGAAAAGGATGGAATTCGCACGATCATCCAGTGGGCGGGAAAGCCGGTCCATCATTTCGACGGGCTGGGCCTGCCGAAGTTCGACCTGCCCTTCACCGACAATCTGTTCACCCGCTGTTTCCTCCTGCCCATGAACACATCGCTCACAGACGACGAGGTTCTCCACATCTGCGAGCGCGTGAGGAAATTCCATGCGGGCTAGCCTGGAGTCGACACTTTACGAAACCGCCTCGTCACTCGGCAACCTTGCCGACGCGGAGCGTTATCACGACCCGATCTCGGTCGATCCTGCCGACACCGAGGAGCTGAAGGGCGGACTCGAGCGGATGATCCTCATCCGCGTTGTTGAGGAGAAGATCGGCGACATGGTCTCGCAGGGTGTCGTGAAATGCCCCTGCCATCTCGCGATCGGGCAGGAAGCCCCTGCAGTCGGAGTAGCGAGCTACGTGAAGAAGGGCGACCGCGTCTTCGGCGCCCACCGCTCGCACGGACACTACCTCGCGCTCGGCGGATCCCCGCATGGGCTTCTGGCCGAAGTGCAGGGCAAGGACACCGGTGTCTCGCGTGGAATGGGCGGGTCGATGCACCTGATCGACATCGAGAACAACCTGTTCGGCACCGTGCCGATCGTCGGCGCGACGATCCCCATCGCCGTGGGCGCGGGAATCGCCGCGAAGATGGATGGCAACGGAAGCATGGCTGTCTCGTTCTTCGGCGACGGCGCAACGGAAGAGGGTGCGTTTCACGAGTCGATGAATCTCGCGGCTGTCATGAGGGCCCCGGTCCTGTTCGTCTGCGAGAACAATTTTTTCTCGAGCCACCTTCACATCGCGCTTCGCCAGCCCGACACGTCCGTCTGTCGTTATGCGGAAGCCCACCGCATCGGATGGGCGCGCGCCGACGGCAACGATCTCGCCGCGATCCGCGCCGTGACCAGTGAGGCGGTTGACGCCATCCGCGCCGGCGAAGGTCCGCGTTTCCTCGAGCTCGTGACGTATCGGTGGAGGGGACACGTGGGCCATCGCGAGGATGAGGACGTGGGAGTGAAGCGGAAGGACGACCTCACCCGCTGGAAGCTCCGCGACCCGATCAGCCGCCTCGCAGTTGCGCTCGAGTCCCTTGGCGCGCTCGATCGCCAGCAGCTCAAGCGCTACTGGACCGACGCACACGCGGTGGTTGAGGACGCGTGGAACACGGCAACTCACGACGGCTATCCACCCGCAAAGGCATTGCTCAGCCGTGTGTACAGCGGCACCATGGCGAAGAAGCCTTGAAGCGCGCGCCGGTGACGACAGGATACGGAGCCGCCATCCGCGACGGGTTCGAGTATCTCCTGGCGAACCATTCTTCGGTTTTCACGATCGGCCAGGGACTCTGGAGCCCGTGGTACGTCGGTAACTCGATGACGGACCTCGACAGCCAGTTCGGTCGCGAGCGGGTGATCGACACCCCCGTCTCCGAGCTGGCGACGACCGGCGCCGCTCTCGGTGCTGCCCTCTGCGGCTACCGCCCCGTCGTCATACATCCGCGCGTCGACTTCATGCTGCTGGCGGTGGACCAGATCGTCACCCAGGCAGCCAAGTGGAGATCGATGTTCGGCGGCCAGGTTGCCGCGCCGATCACGGTACGCGCGATCATCAATCGCGGCGGTGAGCAGGGCGCGCAGCATTCGCAGTCGCTCCAGTCGTGGTTCGCGCACATTCCCGGTCTTCGCGTCGTGATGCCTTCGACGCCGACCGATGCGCGCGACCTGCTGATCGCCAGCGTGTTATCCGACGATCCAGTCCTCTACCTCGACGACCGGTGGCTCTACGGTCTCGAGGAAGAACTTCCGCCGGTCGAGGAGCGGAACCTCGCCCAGGAAGGTCCGCGCCTCACGCGCACGGGTCAGGACCTCACGCTCGTCGGGTGCAGCTACAGCGCGCACCTCTGCCGCGAGGCCGCGGCCCGGCTCAGCGCAAACGGGATCGAATGCGACGTGATAGACATCAGGGTCCTCAACCCGTTCGACGCTTCCCTGATAATCAAGTCAGCGAAGAAGACTGGCCGGGTCCTGGCGGTCGACGGAGACTGGAGAACCTGCGGAATGGCCGCCGAGGTGATCACTTCGATCGTGGAGGCCGTTGATCCCCGCGTGATGCGCGCTTCGCCGCGCCGCGTGACACTGCCTGACGCGCCCGCGCCGACGAGCAACCCCCTCGAGCGCAGCTACTACCCAACGGTTGATTACATCGTGCAGCGCGGTCTCGCGCTCGTCGGAGCGCAGCAAGAAACGTTCGAATGAAGCGCGCGCTTGACATCTCTGTGGCCTCTGTGGGCTTTGTTCTTCTTCTCCCTCTGCTCTGTGTCCTCTCGTTAACGATTTGGCTCCAGGACTACCACTCGCCATTCTACATCGCACCACGTACCGGCCGCGGCGAGAAGTCTTTCAGGATGGTCAAGTTCCGCTCGATGGTGGTGCGTGCCGACCGGACCGGCGTCGATTCCACAGCCGGTGATGACCCGCGAATCACGTCACTCGGAAGATTCATCAGGCGCTTCAAGCTCGACGAGATCCCTCAGCTCTGGAACGTGCTGCTCGGCCAGATGTCGCTCGTGGGGCCGCGCCCGAATGTCGAGCGTGAGACAATTCTCTATACGGCTGATGAAAAACGCCTTCTCTCCGTGCGTCCCGGGATCACCG
>JBPCJP010000204.1:0-6631 GCA_051005175.1 Gemmatimonadaceae bacterium
GAAGAGACTGCGCTGCGGACTGCGGACGTATTGCGGACTCTGACCGGGCGACTACTGCGGACCCAGGACAGGGATACAACAGGCTCGTCGCGTAGCGGTTGATCCGTTGCCGCAGCATTTTCCTGCCCGGCGACCGGCCGAACATGGCCGGGCAAAACGCTCGCCGCGGCCGTGAACCCAAATGTCGGATGGTGGATTCTTTCCCCGGCCGCGACCGAGATAGAGCTTCAGACAGTTCTCGCGATTGTCCGCCTCGGCATCGACGACCACGAACGTATCGATCCCGCCGAGCTGCGCGTTGCGATAGAGAGAGACCGCGAGGCCGGAATTACGCCGTTCCTAGTCATCGCAACGGCCGGAACCACCAACACCGGGGCGATTGACCCGATCGGCGCAATCGCTGACGTGTGCAGCGAGGCGGGAGTCTGGCTCCACGTCGACGGCGCGTACGGCGCTCCTGTTGCCGCGCTACCCGGCGCATCGCGGGATCTCAAGGCGATTTCGCGCGCGGATTCCCTGGCAATCGATCCGCACAAATGGCTTTACGCGCCCCTTGAGGCAGGCTGCGCGCTCGTCCGGAAGCGCGAAGATCTCCTCCGCGCATACTCGCATCATCCGCACTACTACCATTTCGCCGAGGCCGAAGGTGAGTCCGGGACGAATTTCCACGAGCTTGGATTGCAGAACTCCCGAGGGTTTCGCGCTCTGAAGGTATGGCTTGCGATGCGGCAGGTCGGTCGCGCGGGCTACGTCGAGATGATGGAGCAGGACATTTCACTCGCCCGGGAGATGTTCAAGGCCGTCGACGCGGAAGAGACCCTCGAAGTGCGGACCTGCGAGCTGAGCATCGTCACCTTCCGGTATGTGCCACCGGATCTCAGGAGTACGGCTGATGAATCGACCGAGTACCTCAACAGGCTGAACGAAGATATCGTGAGCGCGCTTCAGCTCGGAGGCGAGATTTTCGTGTCGAACGCGACGATCCGCGGGGTGTTTCTGCTTCGGGCCTGCGTCGTGAATTTCCGCACGACGACAGCCGACGTGTGCGCGGTGCCTGGAATAGTCGTCGAAGTCGGCAAGCGGATCGACGCCGAACTTCGCGGCAGGTAGCAGCCGGAATGCGGCGCGCCTACTGGACCGCGTTGATCATGTCGAAGATCGGCAGATACATCGAGACGACCATGCCGCCAACGACGATGCCCAGGAACACGATCATTATCGGCTCGAGCAGCGACAAAAGGTTGCTGACCGCGGCGTCGACTTCCTCATCATAGAAGTCGGCGATCTTCGAGAGCATCTCGTCGAGACCACCGGTCTGCTCACCGACCGAGATCATCGAGATCACCATCGGCGGGAAAACGCCTGACTTCTTGAGCGGCTGGGCAATCGTGTCACCGCCGGCGATCGACGACCGGGACTCCATGATCGCATCCTGCACAACGCGGTTGCCCGCGGTCTTTGCGGTTATCTCGAGCCCGTCGAGAATGCTCACACCCGAGCTGACGAGAGTTCCGAGCGTACGCGTGAAGCGCGAAACAGCCGCCTTCCTGAGAACGTCGCCGAGGACCGGCACCCTCAGCAGGAACCTGTCGATCTGGAGCTTGCCGTTGTTTGTCGCATGATAGCGCTTGAGCATGAAGAACCCGCCGACCATGCTGCCGAGCACGACCCACCAGTACGAGTTGAGGAACCGGGACATTCCCATCACGATTCGCGTCGGAAGCGGAAGAGCCAGCCCGGCCGACGCGAAGAGGTTCTCGAACACGGGAATGACGAAGATCAGGAGGACCGCGATGGCGATTCCGGCAACCGCCATGATGACGCCCGGATATATCATCGCGCCCTTCACCTTCCTGATGAGCGCGTCGTTCTTCTCGAGGAAGGTCGCAAGGCGCATCAGGATTGTGTCAAGAATGCCGCCGGCTTCACCGGCCGCGACCATGTTCACATACAGGTTCGAGAACGCTTTCGGATGCTTGGCCAGCGCATCGGAGACAGTATTTCCGGACTCGACGTCGAACACGACCTTCCGCATTATCCCCGCTAGAGTCTTGTTCTCACTCTGCTCGGCAAGGATGGTCATTGCCTGCACGAGCGGAAGTCCTGCGTTGATCATCGTCGAGAACTGGCGGGTGAGAACGACGATGTCCTTCGTCTTGATGTGCCCCAGGCGCGGCTTCTTCGGGGTCGCCTCGTCGATCTTCACGACGTTCAGCCGCTGGCGCCTGAGCTGCGCTATCACGTCGTCGCGTGACGGCGCCTCGAGCGTCGCGGTTCTCATTTCGCCAGCAAACGAGCGGGCAGTGTACGTAAACGTCGCCATCCTCAGTTCTCCATTACGTCAATTGAGATTCCGTCAACCGCCCGGCGCCCCCTCTCGGCCGCCGGGACGGAGGACGGATCCTGCTATCTCTTCGCGAGCCCGCCGGTGAGCGGGCGTGAACCGGGAGCGGACTTCTGCTCGGCTTCCGGCTCCCTGCCGATCATGCGGTTGAACTCGTCCTGCGAGTTCGTGACCCGGAGCGCCTCGTCGAGCGTGATTTCGCGGCTCATGTAGAGCGCGTACAACGCGTCGTTGAGAGTCTGCATCCCGAACTTCTTGCCTGCCTGCATCGATGAGTAGATCTGATGCACCTTGTCGTCGCGGATGAGCGCGCGAACTGCGGGAGTGACGACGAGAACCTCCGCCGCCATCGCCCTGCCCCGTCCGCTCGCTTTCGGCACAAGGCACTGCGTGACTATTCCCTCCAGCACGAATGCCAGCTGCGCCCGCACCTGCGACTGCTGGTGCGCCGGGAACACGTCGATGATTCTGTTGATTGCCTCGGCGGCCGAATTTGTGTGGAGAGTGGCGAACGCGAGGTGACCTGTCTCGGCGATTGTCAGCGCTGCCTGGATTGTCTCCAGGTCGCGCATTTCGCCGACGAGAATAACGTCCGGATCCTCGCGCAATGCGTACTTGAGAGCGCTGGCGAACGATTTCGTGTCGGTGCCGACCTCGCGCTGGTTGATGAGACATCCCTGATGCTTGTGGATGAACTCGATCGGATCCTCGACCGTGATTATGTGGCCCTTTCTCTCGCGATTTATCTTGTCGATGAGCGCGGCGAGGGTTGTCGACTTTCCGGAACCTGTCGGACCCGTTACGAGGACGAGACCACGAGGCTTCTCTGCCATCTTCGCAATCGCCGCTGGCAATCCGAGATCCTGAAACGTCTTGATCGAGAACGGGATCTGCCTGATGACCATCGACACGCAGCCGCGCTGCTTGAAGCAGTTGCCACGGAACCGTGCCAGGCTGGCGATGCCGAACGAAAAGTCGAGCTCGTCCTCCGTCTCGAAGCGCTTCTTCTGGTTTTCAGTGAGAACCGAGTAGGCAAGTTGCAGCGTGTCCTTGGGAGTGAGCACGCCGCCCGTGCGGGCGCTCGTCATCTCGCCGTCGATCCTGAGTTTCGGGGACTCGCCTGCTACTATATGAAGGTCGGATGCGCCGAGGGTCACCATCTCCTCGAGCAGAGTGCGGAGATTTACGCCCATTGCCGGCGGCGCCCGTCCAACTATGGGATGCGGCGGCGGGGCCTCGGGAATTGCCGGGGCTTTCGGGGCTTCGGGGGCTGCTGGTGCGGCCATTGGAGCGCTCATGCCATCCTGCCTGATTTATGAGTCATCGCTTAGAGACGAGCAAAGGGCTGCTTTAGATACTCGTTTCACGGACCACGTTGTCGAGCGAGGCGATCCCCTTGATCACCTTCAGCCAGCCGTCCATCCGGAGCGTTAGCATCCCCTCGGCTATCGCCGCTGTGGCGATCTCTGCCGCGCCTACCTGTTTCATTATCAGCTTCCGCAACGACTGGGTCATGTTCATCGTCTCGTAGAGGCCCTGACGACCCTTTACCCCGGTGCCCTGGCACGCCTCGCACCCCTTCCCCTTGAAGAACGGGAGTTCCCCGATGGGGGTATCGAGCGTGACCTTTGCGAGGTGCGGGGCGGCGAACTTCGTGGCACGGGGCTTTGCGTCGGCGAGCGCTACATCGCTGAACTTGAGATCGCGAAGGGTCATCCTGGGATTCACTTTCGCCACCGCCAGCTCAGCGTCCTCGGGAACGTACTTCGTCGCGCACATCACGCAGACCTTTGGGACGAGCCGCTGCGCGACAATGAGGTTGATTGCAGACGCGACGTTGAAGCTCTCGATGCCCATGTCCAGGAGTCGCGTGACTGTCTCCGGGGCCGAGTTCGTGTGAAGTGTCGAGAGAACGAGGTGGCCCGTAAGTGCTGCCTTTGTAGCGATGCTGGCCGTCTCGAGATCGCGGATCTCTCCCACCATGATGATGTTCGGATCCTGCCTGAGGAACGCGCGAAGCGCCGCCGCGAAGGTCATGCCGATGTCCGACCTGACGAGCACCTGATTTATCCCGAACAGGTTGTACTCGACCGGATCCTCGGCAGTCATGATGTTGACGTTGATGTGATTCACCTTCGAGAGGGCCGAATAGAGAGTAGTCGTCTTGCCTGAGCCTGTCGGTCCTGTCACCAGCACCATGCCGTACGGATTCGCGATCGCGTCGAATATCTCGCGCTCGGCGCGCGGCTCGATGCCGAATGTGCCGAGGTCGAGGGTGAGGTTTCCCTTGTCGAGAATTCTGAGCACTACCTTCTCTCCGAAGAGAGTCGGCAGTGTCGACACGCGGTAGTCGATTACGCGGCTGAGAATCTTGAGCTTGATGCGGCCGTCCTGCGGGATGCGGCGCTCGGAGATGTTCAGGTTCGCCATGATCTTGAAACGCGATATCAGGGCCGACCTGAGCTTCAGCGGTGGCTTCATGATCTCCTGAAGCACACCGTCGATTCTGTAGCGAACCCGAAGCTCGTGCTCGAAGCACTCGAAGTGGATGTCCGATGCTCCGCGAGCGACTGCGTCGGTGAGGATGGCGTTGATGAGCTTGACGACCGGCGCGTCCTGAACCGCGATCGACAGGGCCGCGGCCGACATCTCCTCCTCGATCTGCTCGACGACTTCGACGTCGCCGTCGCCGAACCTGGAGATGTCCTTGAGCAGGGTCTCCATCTGCGCTTCGTTCGACTCGTAGTAGCGCTCGATCGCGTTGCGAAGCGTGTACTCGCCCGCTATCACGGGGAAAATGTCGCAGCGAGTTATGAACTTGAGGTCCTCTATCACCGCCGTTCCGGTGGGATCGACCATCGCTACAGTGAGGGTCCGGCCGTCGCGCTTGAGGGGGAGCACGAGGTACTTCGTCGCCATGTCGTTCGGGATCAGCCGGGCGATCTTCGGGTCGACCTCGAAGTTGGCGAGATCGACGGCCGGCATGCGGTACTGGCGGGCGAGCATCCGCGTCATCTCGGTTTCCTTCACATACCCGAGCTTGACGAGATTGTAGCCTACGCGCGTGCCGTTCTCCGACTGTTCCTGAAGGGCATGGTTCAACTGCTCGCGCGTTATCATTCCTTCGCGTACGAGCATGTCCCCGATTCTCTCGGAGATTACGGCTGGTGCTGTCACTTCGCGCTATCCCCCCGACGGGATCGCCGCCTGCCCGGTGGCGGATCGGACGAGCCCGCAGTTTCTGTATAGGAAGGACGCGGATGGAGGGAAAAGGTTACGGTCGAATCGAGGCGGGCGGCGAGCTTCGGGCCGATCCCCTTTACCCTCTGGAATCCCTCGAGACTGCCGAAGGGGCCGAGGCTGTCCCGATCGGCGACTATCCGGTTCGCGAGGGTCGGCCCGATGTAGCGCAGGGTCTCGATTTCCCCGGCGGTGGCAATATCGAGATCGATTATCGCCGGGATGACTTCGACGGCTGCCTTCTTCGCCCGGCCACCCTTCTTCTTCTTTCCAAGCTTGCGCACCGAATCGACTGCCGAGATCTGCCGCTCGATCGCGGCCTTTGCCCGTGGATCCACTGCTTCTGGTCCGGAAACAGCCCGGGCGACCCTCACCCCGCTTCCAAGAAGCATTACTCCGCTAAGGAACAGGAGCGCCTTGCGTTCGCCCGGCGTGGCCATGAGCGGAGGTTAGCGGACATGTCCCAGAGGGGCGTCACGGGATCCTGTGGCACGTAATCGTTTTTATTCTTTCCTTCTCGTCATGTACGTGGAAGGAAGCAAGGACGGGTTTTTTGAAACGCGAAGAACGCGAAGCGCGCGGAGAACGGCGGTTTGTGTTTTTGAAAACCGGCAAAACCGTATTTGATTTTTCTTCGCGTTTCTTCGCGTTCTTCGCGTTTCATTGCCGTTTGCGTTTCTTGACAGCGAGCGGATGCACGCCTACCGCAGCAACGCCTCCGCGACCTCCCCCACAATCGACAATGACCGTGCGGAGATCTTGTCCATGGTATCGGACCGCCGATGATGATGCGGATAG
Source organism: Gemmatimonadaceae bacterium (assembly GCA_051005175.1). Classification (GTDB taxonomy): domain Bacteria; phylum Gemmatimonadota; class Gemmatimonadetes; order Gemmatimonadales; family Gemmatimonadaceae; genus UBA4720. The sequence goes on from JBPCJP010000204.1 coordinate 6,383, forward strand.
TCGATGTCTATCACGTTTATCACCCGCATGCCTGCCCGCAGCAACGGGATATGATCATCGGTGATCCCTCCCATTTCCTCATTCACAAAAACGTCGCCATGCCCGAGCTCCGCCGCTATGCGCCAGACCCTGTCGACTACCTCAGGCGCACCCTGAAGTGAATAGCCTTCCTTCTTCAGGCGAAGGTCGCTGTCGCCGATCATGTCCCACACAACACCGAAGATCGGCATGTACCCCGGGTCCGGCGGG
>JBPCJP010000205.1:0-5740 GCA_051005175.1 Gemmatimonadaceae bacterium
CGCTCAAGTACCGGCCCGACTTTCCGGAGCGGTTCGGATCACTTGAAGATGCGCGCGCTCATTGCGTGGACTTCTTTCGCTGGTACAACACCGAGCACCGGCATTCGGGCCTCGGACTGCACACGCCGCACGATGTGCACTTCGGACTCGCCGAAGCTCGCCGCGCCCAACGAGCCACCGTCCTCGCTGCCGCCTATGCAGCGACTCCTGAACGGTTCGTCCGCCGCCCACCCACTCCCGCACTCTTGCCAACTGCGGCGTGGATCAATCCACCCAAGCTCCTCATTTCAGAGGACGTTGCTCAGTAAACTCAGCCTACCCGGTGTCTCAAACTCGTTGATAGGTTCCGACCGCTCGAAGCTGTAAGCCAGGCGCCGGTTTTCGCCTTCCGTTTAAAGGTACCAAGCCCAACCGATATACGAGCCGGAGGTCGGGGACTAGCTCTGTACACTACGGAAATTTATCCAGCCTTACAACGACAATAGCGTTGAGGCATACTACCCAGACTTCGCGTTCGACGCCCCAATCAATAAAGGAGAGGACATGAGATCAGGTATCTGCATTGCAGCGATCGTGGCCCTTGCTGCCTGCTCCCCCGCCAAGGATTCTCCGCCAGCCAATACAGCCACGGCATCCGTCAGCGAGCTCGGCCAGATGAACCGCGACCTCGCGGCCGCCATCAACGCGAAGGATGCCGCCAAGGCAGCTTCATACTATACCGAAGACGCGATCCTGATACCGCCCGGCGAGGCCATTGTGCGCGGCCGTGCCGCGATCGAGGCGTATTGGAAAGCAGCGATCGAGCAGGGTGGGGTGCGCGATGCCTCCGTCGAGACAATCGACGCCGCGAGCTCGGGCGACTGGGGATATGAGATCGGCACCTTCACACTCACCGTCGATGGCCCGAATGGCCAACCGGTCCAGGATAAGGGACGCTACATCGAGTTGCTGAAGCGCGGCGCCGACGGCGTGTGGTATTCGACGCTTGGCATGTGGAACGCAGCTGAGCCGTCGCCCGCTGCTAGATAGCGCTGCCGCCAGATAACGAAAGGCAATCCATCCGGTCGGTGTTCATGACACCGGCCGGGCTCTCATGCCTACATTCCTTCCACGATGCGCTGAAAGCGATGCAGATCGCGCAACGAGTCGAGATCCTTGTCGTGCTCGACCCAGTCTTTCTGTCCGTATCCCTTGTCCACTGCCTTTTCGAGACAATTGAGGGCCTCGTCCGGGTTGCCGAGCAAGGAATACATGCAGGCAATGTTGTAGAGCAGAAGCGGATCGTCAGGGTTGATCTTCAGGGCGCGAGTAGCGTAGTCAATCGCCGCGACGCTGTCACCCAGATTTGCCGACATACCCGCGCCTAGCTGGGTAGCGCGGGCATCGTCAGGGTTCAGCTCGAGGCGCTCATCGATGAGCCGTTTTGCCTTGTGGTACATCGTGCGGCTTTCTTCTTCCATTCCCATCGACACATAGCACTGTGCGAGAAAAAACGGTGCCTGAAAATCCTCCGGTCTCAGCAAGCATGCCCTTTCGAAAAGTTTTGCGGCCTCGGCGAACTCGCCCTGCGCAATCCGAGCCCGACCATAGTGATACACCGCCTCGAAAAGAGTCGGGTCGAGCTTCATCGCAAATTCGAACTCTCGTTCTGCCTCCGTGAAACGCATGCTCAACGAGTGAACCAACCCGGATGAGAGATGCGCCTCGGCGAGATCAGGTCCCAGCTCGAGCGCCCTGCGACTGGCTGCATTGCCCTGTGTGAGATTCTGTTCTCGCGCATCACAGTTCATGTAAAGCAGCGAGCAGCTGTCGGCAAGCCCGGCGTAAGCGAGAGCATAGTCCGGATCGATCTCGATGGCTCGCCTGAACATCTGCCGGGCATATTCCAGACCCGTGCGACTCCACTGATGGATGAACTGCCGTCCCCGCAGGTAGTATTCGTACGCCTGCACGTTGACCGACCTGTCGCGTTCGATCGCCTTCTTTTCGCCCTCGCTCAAGATCACTCGCAGCGCGTTGAAGATTGCCTGGGATATCTCGTCCTGAATTGCGAAGACATCTTCGACGTCCCGATCGAACCGCTCAGACCACAGCTGATAACCATCGGCGACGTTGAGCAACTGCGCCGCAATGCGCAGCCTGTTGCCCATCTTGCGGACGCTACCCTCGAGGACGGTTGACACCTTCAGCTTCCGTCCAATCTCGCTGATGTCCTCGTTCTTTCCCTTGAACGCGAACGACGATGTCCTCGACGCCACCCTCAACGCCTGGATCTTCGACAGCGCGTTGATCAGCTCCTCCGCCATTCCATCAGTGAAGTACTCATTCTCCGCATCGGCACTCATGTTGGCGAACGGGAGCACGGCGACGGACTTTGCAGCGGAGACTGTCGCGTGCGGAACGGTCGCGCTTTCAGTCGGTGTCGCGAGGACTTCGCTGCCGAGTGCCTGGGCAAACATCGCCGTCGTCGCATAGCGGGCCGATGCGGCAGTTGACATCGCTTTCGTAACCGCTCTCTCCACGTGCTCCGGCACGCCGCCGCGCACGGTTCGAAGAGGTGCCGCTGTCTCGGTAAAACGCTTCGCCATCACAGCCGATGCGTTTTCACCGGTGAACGGGCGCTCCCCAGCAAGCATTTCGTACAGGACGCAAGCGAGACTGTATTGATCGCTCTGCCCGTCGAGGTTCAACTCGCCCGCCGCCTGCTCCGGACTCACGTAAGCGGGCGTGCCAACCATCATGCCGGTCTGTGTCAACGTTTCGCTGGAGGCTGAGCTGACGGCTTTGGCGATTCCGAAATCCATCACCATTGCCTCGCCTTCGTAGAGCATGACGTTTTCCGGCTTGATGTCGCGATGCACGATGTTCTGCCGGTGCGCGTAGTCAAGCGCCGATGCGATCGACTTGGCGTGACGGACCGCCTCGCCGACGGAGAGCTGACTGTCACGGTCGAGACGCTCCCTCAACGATTCGCCTTCGATGTACGGCATCACGTAATACAGAAAGGAGTCTGCGTCTCCGCTGTCGAACAGCGGGAGGATGTGCGGATGATTCAGGCGTGCAGCAAGCTTGATCTCGCGCAGAAACCGCTCAGGACCCAGCGTTGCGGCAAGGTCCGGGTGCAGCACCTTCAGCGCAACTACACGCTCATGCCGCTTGTCCTGAGCGAGATACACCGTCGCCATTCCACCGCGGCCAAGCTCGCGGTCGATGTCATAAGTACCTGCGAGCGCCGTTCGTAACCGTTCAAGTGGAAGGGCCAAGTTATAACCATGGAGTGTGATGACTTTCTCGGAAGGTGCCGGTCGACGGCAACCCAGTCAAGCCGCGTCGGCATCCGCGTCGTCATCCGCTTCCGTGTGTTCGTTGAATTCAGCCGAATCGAAGCGCACGACGCGATTGCGACCCAGATCCTTCGCGACGTAGAGGGCGTCGTCGGCCGCCTTGAGCATCCCCTCGCGTCCCGCGATCTTCGGATGCGGCCACGAGGCAACACCGCAGCTCATCGTACGCATGAGTGTTCCGCCCTCGAACGAAAATGTATGATCGTCGACTCTTTGTCGCAGCCTTTCGGCGAAGGTGACAGCAGAATCGAGCACCGTCCCCGGAAGCAGCAGCAGAAATTCCTCTCCCCCGTAACGACCGACCCGGTCGATCTCGCGTGCCTCGTTCTTGAGGATCTCGGCGAACTGCTTCAGAACCTCGTCCCCGGCCGCGTGCCCGTATGTGTCATTGACCTTCTTGAAGTGGTCGATGTCGCACATCACGCACGCTATCGGCTCGTGAAGGCGGAGGGAGTGCTCGAACATCTCCTCCAGCCGCTGCTCGAGCGACCTCCGGTTGTCGACCCCCGTGAGCCCGTCGGTGAGGGAGATTTCGAGGAGCCGGTCATTCATCGTCGAGAGCTCTTTTTCCCGCTCACTGAGCGCCTGCTGAAGTTTCTTTATCCTCAGCAGAGAGCGGACTCTTGCCTCGAGCTCGGCAAAGTTGATCGGCTTTGTGACGTAGTCGTCGGCGCCCGCTTCAAGGCCGGCGACCATGCGCTCGGTCGAGTCGAGCGCTGTCTGCATGATGACTGGAATGAACGGCAGCATACGGTCGGCCTTCAGCCGCTTCACGACCTCGAGCCCGTCCATATCAGGCATCATCACGTCGAGCAGCACGAGGTCCGGGATCCACTCGTTGATCGTATCGAGTGCTTCCTGACCGCTGTTGGCGCCCCGCACATCGTACCCGCGCGCCTCGAGACGCGCGCGCAGAACTTCTACGTTGTCTTCGTGGTCGTCGACAACGAGAATCCGCCTCTTCGTGCTTGTTTCGCCGGCTGCCTCAGTTGCCATTGTTGCGGCCGAGGAATCGCTGCACCTCCGCTACGACTGCCCTGGGCTCACATGGCTTGGCGAGGTAACCGTCGCAACCCACCTCGAACGCCTTTTCCCGGTCTGAAGCCAGGGCATGCGCAGTCAGCGCGATTATCGGGATGTGGCGGGTCTCAGGATCCTGTTTCAGGACCTGTGTCGCCTCCCAGCCGTCGATGATCGGGATCGATATGTCCATCAGGATCAGGTCCGGCCGGGATGCTCTCGCCTTCGCTATACCTTCTTCGCCATTCCAGGCTTCGGTTACCTCGTAACCGAAGTGCTTGAGAATGGTGGAATAAACGATCCGGTTGTCTTCATTATCCTCAACAAGCAGAATCATCTTACCAGACTCGCTCATCTTCCCTCGCATGGGTATTGCAATCTCAATCGGATGGAAGCAAATACCTTACCACCCCATATCGACTCCACTCGAAATGACTGCCGCCGACATGCCCGACACTGCCCAGGAGACCGCGAGTACGGTCGAAAACCCCCGTGGAAGACCCTATCGGACCGTAAGGGATATCCGCTCCGTGAGCATGCTGGGGGTCGGAATGATCGTCGGTACCGTCATTGGCGCAGGCGTAGCGCTGCTCCTCGCCCCGGGTAGCGGGTACGAGACCCGGCGGTCGATCAAGCGCCGGGTCGGTGGGATTCGCGCAGGGCGGGGAGCCTGGGCCCGGCTGGGCCGGGAGCTGCGCCGGGCCGCCGCGGCCAAACGAAAGTCACTGGAAATCGAGGCCCGCCACAAAGAAGTCCTTCTTCACAAGGCAAAAGTCGGAAACGGTTGACGTCAGCGGGTGGGGTTGGAGGCAAGCCAAACACGCGCCTGCGCCTTGTATCCCGGATCGTTGACGTCCGTCACAGCCAGCCGTAGCGCGGTTTCGAACTCCGCCCGGGCCGCTGCCTTGTCTCCGGTATCAGAATAAATCTCACCGAGATCCACGCGGTGCACGATCCTCGCCGGCTCGGCGGCGACAGAAGCCCGCATGTAGCGGATCGCCTCCTTCCACGACGCGGTTCCGAATGCCTTTCCGCCGAGGACGTTCTTCGCGATCATCCGGGTGATGCTGTTGAGCCGCATGACCTCCGCGTTCCACATCCCCATCACGTGAAGGCAACCGGCGTGGTCGGGATCGATTCTCAGACATTCGAGCGCACTCGACCTGATGTCGGTAGCGAACCTCACGCGTCCGCGCGCGCTCTGCGTCAGAGCGGTGTTTCCCAACGCTCTCGAGAGCGAAAAGTAGCCCTCGGCATCGCCGGGCTCGAGCGCGACGGCGCGGCCCGCGTACCGCTCGGGGGGTGTGGAAAAGGAGCGGGCACCACTCGCCCCTCCCGAGCCTTGCCCGATGTGCACAAAGAGGGGGGGAGACCTC
>JBPCJP010000206.1:0-7015 GCA_051005175.1 Gemmatimonadaceae bacterium
CCTACTACCATCTCGTCCTCCTCGCCATCAACGAGGTGGGCTACAAGAACCTCGTCAAGCTCTCCTCTCTCGGGTTTACCGAGGGGTTCTACTCGCGGCCCCGGGTGGACCGCGAACTCCTGGCCCGCTACAACGAAGGGATAGTTGTCTCATCGGCGTGCATGGCGGGCGAGGTCGCCTTCCACCTCCGCACAGACAACTGGGAAGGCGCACGCGAAGCTGCATCCTGGTACGCCAACTCCTTCAAGGACTATTACCTCGAGGTCCAGGCGCACGACTCGGAAGGCCAGGCCGGCCTCAACCGGAAAGTGTTCCAGCTCGCGGAGGAAATGGGACTGCCGGTGGTCGCCACGAATGATGCGCATTTCCTGCGGCCGCAGGATCATGCCGCCCACGACATCCTTCTCTGCATCGGCCAGGCAAAGGACTACCAGTCCCCCGACCGCATGAGGTACGACGAGGGGCTTTACTTCAAGAACGTCGACGAAATGCGCTCGGCGTTTCCCGGCAGGCCGGATGTAATAGAGAACACGCTCCGCATCGGGGAGCAGAGCTCGATCTCACTCTCAAAAGTCTATCAGGTGCCGGCCTTCCCGCTCCCGCCCGGCGTTGAGACAGAGAACGAGCTGCTCGTGCGCCTCGCCACAGACGGAGCACACGCCAGGTACGGTGAGACACTGTCCGACGAAGTTCGCGAGCGGCTCGCGTACGAGTTGGGGGTAATCACCAAGACCGGCTACGCCGGCTACTTCCTTATAGTAGCGGACTTCATCGCCGCCGCGCGCGAGCGCGAGATTCCGGTGGGGCCGGGCCGCGGCTCCGCAGCGGGTTCGCTGGTTGCCTATGCCCTCCGCATAACCGACGTATGCCCGCTCCGCTTCGATCTCCTCTTCGAGCGCTTCCTCAATCCGGAGCGCATCTCGATGCCGGACATCGACGTCGACTTCGACGACGAGCGGCGCGGCGAGGTAATCGAATACGTACGCGAGAAATACGGCCGTGATTCCGTCGGGCAGATAATCACCTTCGGAACGCTCAAGTCGCGCGCAGCAGTAAAGGACGTCGGCCGGACCCTCGGCTTCCTCCCATCTGAAACCGACGCCCTCGCGAAGCTGATACCGAACATGCCGAACTACTCGCTCACGGTGCGGGAGGCGATCGACAAGGTTCCGGAGGTCGGCAAGCTCTATAATGAAGAGGAGCGCTATCGCGAGCTGCTCGACTTCGCGATGCAGCTCGAAGGCCTGTCCCGCCACGCCGGCGTCCACGCGGCCGGAGTCGTCATCGCTCCGGGCCCTCTCGACGAATACGTCCCCGTCTGCACGCAGGGCTCGAGGGGATCGGGCGCCGGCAGCGAAGAGAACATCGTCGTCACGCAGTACGACATGAACGCGCTCGAGAAGGTCGGCATGCTGAAGATGGACTTCCTCGGCCTGACGACACTCACGATCATCAAGGACACGCTGGCCTCGATCCGCGCACGCACCGGAACGGCACCGGATCTCGACACGCTTCCTCTCGAGGACGAGGCGGTGTTCAGGATGCTGCGAGCGGGCAAGACGGCCGGCGTGTTCCAGTTCGAGTCGCCGCTGGCGACGGACCTGGTGAAGAGCATGCGCGCCGATCGCTTTGACGATCTCGTAGCATGCAACGCGCTCATGCGGCCCGGACCACTCGATGCGGGAATGCACAAGGTCTACATCAGGCGCAAGCGAGGGGAGGAACCCGTCACCTACGCGCTGCCCGAGCTCGAGGAGATCCTTAGGCCCACCTACGGAGTCATCACGTATCAGGAGCAGTTGATGCGGATCGCTCAGAAGCTGGCGGGGATTTCGCTCGCCGAAGCTGATGTCCTCCGGAAGGCGGTAGGAAAAAAGGACCCGGAGCTGATCAGGGAGGAGCTCGAAAAGTTCAGCACTAAGGCAGTCGAGCGAGGGTTCAAGCCGGCCATCATCGAGGAGCTCGCGGCGCAGATCGAGACGTTCGGCCGGTACGGCTTCAACAAGTCACACTCGGTGGCGTACTCGATAATCTCGTTCCACACGGCATGGCTCAAGGCACACTACCCTTCCGATTTCATGGCTGCGCTTCTCTCCGCAATGATCGGCGACACCGACAGCGTCGTGAAGTACATCAGCGAGGCGCGGGAAATCGGAATCGACGTTCTTCCACCCGATGCAAATGAATCGGGCTACAAGTTCACCGTCGTCGGCGACAACAAGATAAGGTTCGGCCTTGGCGGAATCAGGAATCTCGGGAGGTCTGCGATAGAGTCGATCCTCGCCGCGCGCGCGAAGTCGACATTCTCCTCCATTTTCGATATTGCCGAGCGGGTCGACCTGCGGGTCTGCAACAAGCGGGCATTCGAGTCGATGATTCAGGCGGGAGCTCTCGATGCGCTTGGTGGACACCGCGCGCAATACATGACTGCCCTCGATACGGCGATCCGTGAGGCGTCGCTCCAGCAGGAAGAGATAGCCTCCGGTCAGGTCTCTCTTTTCGGGTCGCCCCAGGCGACTGGCAGCGGCGACAGGCACACGCCTCAGGTGCTGCCGAACGTGGCTCCATGGAGCGAGTCGGTGAGACTCGCGAAGGAAAAGGAGATACTCGGCTTCTATACGTCGGGTCACCCGCTCGAGCCGTTCACAACTGAAAGCGAGCTCTTTTCGACTCACAAGGTCGCCGACCTCGGCAAGTGGAGCGCGGAGGCGATGTCACTCTGCGTCGTCGTGACCGCGATAAAGCGACAGGTGAGCAAGCGGAGCGGCTCCGAGTTTGCCCGCCTGACGATTGAGGATTTCTCGGGGTCGGGTGAGGTGCTCGTATTTCCGGAGAAGTGGTCAACTCTCGCTGATCAGGTAAAAACCGATATACCGATTCTCCTCAAGGGCGGATACGCGAGACGTGACCAGGACGCAGACAATCCTTCATTCGTCGCCGAGTCGGTGACGAAGCTCGCCGAGCTGCGGGCTGATGGGCGGGTGATGATCGCGATAACTCTCGTGAAGAACAGCGTGCCTACCCCCGCAGTGATCTCGGAGCTCCGGTCGATCGTCGAGGCCTACCCCGGCACGGTCCCGCTCGAAGTCGAGTACACAGACGGCAACGGGTTGCGGGCCACCCTTCGTTCCCGCAGTTTGACGCTTGCCGTCAACAACACTGTGCTGAGCGAGCTTCGGTCGCTGCTCGGCGAACATTCCGTGCGGCTGCAACGCGGGAGCAAATAGGTGGCGACCTCCACTCAGGCGCTGGAATTCGAGAAGCCGCTCGTCGAGCTCGAAAGACAGATCGACGAGCTCAGGAAGCTCGCTGGCGACAGACAGATGGATGTCACGGAAGAGCTGGCCCCGCTCGAGCAGAAGCTCAACGAGCTTCGCGAGGAGATATACAGGAATCTCACGCCGTGGCAGCGCGTGCAGGTCGCTCGCAACCCGCGCCGGCCGTTCACGTCAGAGCTGATCGACCTCGTCTTCACCGACTTCATCGAGCTTCACGGTGACCGCGCATTCCGCGACGACCCGGCCATCATCGGCGGATGGGCGCGGCTCGACGGCGAGACGATAATGGTGATGGGTCAGCAGCGGGGCCGGGATACCAAGGAGCTCCTGAAGAGAAACTTCGGGATGCCGCATCCCGAAGGCTACAGGAAGGCGCTGAGGCTGATGAAGCTCGCCGAGAAGTTTCACGTTCCCGTGATCACGTTCATCGACACGATGGGGGCATGGGCGGGAATCGGCGCTGAGGAGCGTGGCCAGTCCGAGGCGATAGCGCGAAATCTTCTGGAGATGAGCCAGCTGACCGTTCCGATAATTGCCACGGTGATAGGCGAAGGCGGTTCGGGAGGCGCGCTCGCCCTCGGCGTCGCCGACCGTGTGCTGATGCTCGAGAACGCGGTGTACTCGGTGATTTCAGTCGAAGGCTGCGCGACGATTCTGTGGAAGGACGGGAAGAGTCCCGAGATGCGGGAAAAAGCGGCGGCCGCTCTCCGGATCACGGCCCCCGACCTGTTCGAGCTCCGCGTCATAGACGAGATCATCCCCGAGCCACCGGGCGGTGCCCACACGGACCACGCTGCGACGGCGCGGGTACTTCAGGAGACGCTCAACCGTCACGTGGAGGCGCTGCGGAAGCTTCGGCCGGAAAAGCTTGTCCGCCTGCGCCGCCAGAGATTCCTCAGACTCGGGCAATGGACTGAATAGAGTGGCCCACCTCGTCGAAGTCGCGTTCAAGGGAAACCGGAAGGAGTTCTTTCTCTGGGATTATCCCGAGCCACCCGCGCTGAAAGCGGCGATAATCGTCGACGCGGATCGCGGCGAGGATCTTGGTCATGTCCACGCCCTGGGAGACCTGGCCGAGAAGCGGAATGGCGGCTGTGCCCATGGCTGTGGGACATCCGCGCCGACGCGCAAGGCGTTGCGCCTGGCCAACACGCGCGACAAGGCCACGGCAGAGGAGCTTGGGCACCAGAACGACGAAGTTCGCAGGAAGGCGATGGATCGCGTGCGCGCGAACGGGCTTGCGATGAAGCTCACCGACGCCGAGTGGCAATGGGACCGCAAGAAGCTCACGTTCTACTTTACCGCGGAAAAGCGCGTCGACTTCCGGAACCTGGTCCGCGACCTTGCTTCGCTGTTCCACACCAGGATCGAGCTGAAGCAGATCGGCGTTCGTGACGAGGCCAGACGGCTCGATGGAATCGGGCGGTGCGGCAGGCAGTATTGTTCGGCATCGTGGCTGCCGGAGCTTCGCCCGGTGAATCTCGGCGTAGCGAAAGATCAGCGGCTGTCGCTCAATCCCGCGCAGATCTCGGGTGCCTGCGGTCGCCTCATGTGCTGCCTGCGGTACGAGCACGAGTTCTACGTTCAGAGCAGGAAGCGTTTTCCAAAGGAAGGAAAGATCGTCGTCACGTCGCGGGGCGAAGAGAAGGTTCTTGCAATCGACATATTCCGGGAGCAGCTGACGCTCCGAAACGTCGAGGGCGAAACGCGGGTAGTCGCGCTCATTGATTTCGATCGTGAGGTCGCGGACTGCGCTAACGGTGTGTCATCGCGCGAGGTGCTCGAGCCTGATGAGGAGCCCGGCGATGCGCTTTTCGAAATCTCTCCCGAGCTGATGTACACGAGGGAGCATGAGATTCCCGCGGCGCGCGAGCACATGGTCCTGGAGGCTGCGCCGGCCGAATCCGCGGTGGTAGATGGGGAGGAAGGAAGTCGTGCTGGCGACCGCGACGGCACGGGCGCAAAGAGACGGCGGGGGCGTCGCGGAGGCCGGCGCGGGCGCGGCGGCGAGCAGGGAGACCGCTAGCTTGGCCCGTTTCTACCTGACAACTGCAATCGATTACGCGAACGGTGACCCGCACCTGGGCCACGCATTCGAGAAGATCGGGGCAGATGCAATCGCGCGATACCGCCGCCTGCTCGGCGACGATGTCCATTTCCTCATCGGGATGGATGAGCACGGGCAGAAAGTCGCGTTGGAGGCAGCCGACAGGGGTGTCTCGCCGCAGGAGCTGGTGGACGAAGTTGCGGGGCGCTTTCAGTCGATGTGGAAGAAGCTCGCCATCTCGCACGACCAGTTCATGCGGACGACAAGTGGGAGCCACGGCAACGGGGTTCGCGCGCTGATCGAGCGGATCTTCGAGCACTCACCCGATGACTTCTATGAGAAAGCGTACGAGGGCTGGTACTGTGTCGGGTGCGAGTCGTTCAAGCAGGACAACGAGATCCTCCAGGGCAAGTGTGTTCTGCATCCCACTCGCACGCTGGAATGGGTCGCCGAGAAGAACTGGTTTTTCAGGCTGTCCGCGTACGGCGACAGGCTTCGCTCACTGATCGCCGACGGCGACTTTCTCGGCCCACGGAGCCGGCGCAACGAGATGCTCGCCCTCATAGACCAGGGTCTGGACGACATCTCGGCCAGCCGCTCGCGTTTCTCATGGGGTGTTCCCTTCCCCAGGCAGTCAAGCGACGGGGAGACCCAGACAACATACGTATGGTTCGACGCACTTCCCAACTACCTCACTGCCACCGGTTATCCGGATTCACGATATACCGACGTCTGGCCAGCCGATCTTCATGTTGTTGGAAAGGACATCACCCGCTTTCACTCGATAATCTGGCCCGCCATGCTGATGTCGGCGGGAGTGGAGCTTCCCCGCCATGTCTGGGCGCACGGATTCGTGCTGCTGGCCGGCGATCGCTTCAGCAAGTCGTCCGGTGTCCGCCTCGACATGGCGGAGGCGATAGACAGATTCGGCGCAGACGCGTTCCGCTACTTCCTGCTGCGTGAGGTCCCATTCGACGCTGACGGGAATTTCGCATGGGAGCGATTCGAGGAGCGCTACAACTCCGAGCTTGCGAACGCGTGGGGAAATCTCGCAAGTCGCACCATCTCGATGATAGAGAGGTATCGCGCGGGCATGATCCCGGCTGGGTCGGACCTCGACACGGACGATGCGGACGCCGGCGATATCGCGGCGTATCACGCCGCTTTGGACGGCTCGAATGGATATCTGCTGCATGAAGCGCTCAAGGCGGTGTGGCGAACGGTTTCCCGGGCGAACGAGTTTGTCGACAAGCAGGCTCCGTGGAAGCTTGCAGCTGATGAATCCCAGGCCGCCGAGCTCGATCGCACGCTCGGGTCGCTCGCGCACCAGCTTGTGCGCCAATGCGTCTGCATCGCGCCATTCATGCCCGAGCGTGCCGAAGAGCTGTGGCACCGCCTTGGCGCGCCGGGCAGCGTGCATGATCAGCGCTTCGACAAGCTGGGGTCAATCAACCCTGCCGGCTGGAGTGTCACGAAAGGTGCACCGCTCTTTCCGAAGGAGGCGAAGTAGTCGCTCTCGCGATTGACAGATTTCCGCTCACGGGGTATCAGATAATGAAGGAAACCGGCGTCGAATGCCGCCACCATCAGGAGGATTCACAGCAAAATGAGACAGAAATTATTCATCGCTGCTTTTGGGGCTGGCGCCATTGGACTGGTCGCCGGTTGTGCGAAGACTACGCCGGTCGAA
>JBPCJP010000207.1:0-29407 GCA_051005175.1 Gemmatimonadaceae bacterium
CGGCGAGGCCCACCATGACGAGTACAACCGCGAGGCTAACCGTCTCGTACAGCAGATGTTCGTGGAGCATGTCCGGGGCGTGGAGCCGGGGGTGGTCGAAGACAGCCTGCGGTCAGATCTCACGTAACGGCGTTTGTTTTACACGGAGAAGGGGGAGAACGTGGCCCGCGTGACACTCCTCCCCCGACTCCGCTAGTTTCTACCGCATGACAGACGTCGTTGCGCTGGCGGCGGAGCTGCTCGCCATCCCGTCCCTTTCAGGAAACGAAAAGGCGGTCGTCGATTTCGTGTCGCGCTGGCTGGTGGGCCGCGGCTGGAACGTCACCGTTCAATCGGTGTCGCCGGGACGGGGGAACGTCTGGGCATCGAGGGCTGGTGGAGGCGTGACGTTCTCGACTCACCTCGACACCGTCCCTCCCCACATCCCGCCGAAAGCGGACTCCGACAAGCTCTATGGAAGAGGCGCCTGCGACGCAAAAGGCATCGCGGCCGCCATGATGGTAGCCGCCGAGCGTCTCGTGCGGGGGGGAGAGAATCGCATAGACCTGCTTCTCGTGGTAGGAGAAGAGCAGGGGTCCGACGGAGCTCGCGCCGCGAACAACCTCGCCGCCACGAGTCGCTTCCTCGTGAATGGCGAGCCGACAGAGAGCAAGCTTGCAAGCGGAGCCAAGGGATCCCTCCGTGTGACAGTCCGCACGAAGGGGCGCGAAGCACATTCCGCGTACCCGCACCTCGGTGAGTCGGCCATCGAGCCTCTGCTCGACCTGCTGCCTTCCCTGCGGGAACTTCCTCTCCCGTCAGACCCGGTGCTCGGTGAGACGACAATCAACGTCGGCCTCATCCGCGGCGGGACCGCGGCCAACATAATCCCCGCCAATGCAGAGGCGGAGATGATGATACGGCTCGTGGGCGACGTGGAGCCGGTCAAGGAGATCATCACCGGGTGGGCAAAGGGCCGCGCCGACATTGAGTTCGGCTCCCAAATTCCCGCCCAGCGATTTCACGTCGTGGAAGGATTCGAGACAGCCCCGATGGCGTATACGTCAGACATTCCTTTGCTGTCGCGGTGGGGAACCCCGCTTCTCTTCGGTCCGGGGTCGATCCACGTGGCGCACACTCCCGACGAGCACATCGACATCGAGGAGCTGCGGGCAAGCGTCGACGCTTACGAGCGCATCGCGCGGCAGCTGCTGGCCTGATGACCTGGACTCCGCCGAACGGACTCAGATACCCGGTCGCGATCCTCGGCGCGACTGGCGCAGTGGGGCAGACCTTCGCCCGCCTTCTCGCGAATCACCCATGGTTCGAGATTGCCGAACTTGCCGCGTCCGAAAGGAGCGAAGGGAAGACGTACGCCGAGGCGGCGCGATGGATTGAGGGCGTAATGCCCGAGAGCGTCGCCGGGATGATCGTAAAGAGCACGGATCCAGCGGGGATCACGTCACCGATCGCCTTTTCGGCGCTCGATTCGTCAGTCGCGGGCGATGTCGAGCGCGCGTTTGCCGAAGCAGGAAAGTTCGTGCTCAGCAATGCGAAAAACTTCCGCATGGAGGCGGATGTACCTCTGGTCATACCGGAGGTTAACGCGAGCCACCTCGGTCTTCTCGACCGGCAGCGAAGCGAGCGAGGGTGGACCGGCGCGATAGTCACGAATGCGAACTGCGCGGCAACCGTCGCCGCTGTCGCGCTCGCCCCTCTGCAGGAGCGATACGGAATCGAGAAGCTGTTCCTCACCACAATGCAGGCGGTGTCGGGGGCGGGTTATCCCGGGGTTGCGTCTCTCGACATCATCGGCAACGTCATTCCGTACATCGCCGACGAGGAGCCGAAGCTCGAGCGCGAGCTGCAGAAACTGCTCGGATCATTCGAGAACGGGTCATTGACACTCGCCGGGATGGCGGTGAGCTCTCACACAAACCGCGTTCCGGTGGAGCACGGTCACACCGTGTGCATCACTGCGTCTTTCCGCGAGCGCGTATCGGCGCGCGACGCGAACGAGACACTGAAAGCCTGGCAGGGTGACAAGGTCACGCTCGACCTGCCGAGCAGACCGGAGCGGCCGCTGATCGTAACCGACGAGGTGAACCGGCCGCAGCCCCGCCGCGACGTCGACGCCGGCGCAGGCATGAGCGTGATTGTTGGGCGGGTCCGCGATGACACGATCCTCGACATCAGGATGGTTGCGCTCGGACACAATACGATTCGTGGAGCTGCTGGCGGCTCCATTCTCAACGCCGAGCTCCTCGCAAGAACCGGCCGGCTCGTCGTCGAGTGATAGTCGTAAAGTTCGGCGGGACGTCGGTCGGTGACGCCGAGGCGATTCGCCGTACCGCCGCGATCGTCAAGGGACGGCTGGCGCGCCAGCCGATCGTCGTCGTGTCGGCCCTCGGCGGTGCTACGAACTCACTGATAGCAATTGCCGAGCAGGCGGCGAAGGGACATCTCATCGGCGCGATGCGCGGTGTCGAGACATTGAGAGAGCGACATCTCCGCGAATGCCACGCGCTTCTCAGCGGCACAGGCGAACTGGATGAGACGGCTGCCGAGCTGAGCGCGATGTTCGACGAGCTTGCGCACCTCGCCGAGGCACTTTCGACGCTGGGCCACGCTACGCCAAGGTCCATGGATGCGGTGGCCGCGTATGGCGAGCAGCTTTCTTCAACACTCGTGTCTGCGGTTTTCAGGCAGTCGGGCATCGATGCCGAGCATGTCGACGCACGCACCGTGATGGTGACTGACGATTGTTTCATGGCTGCCGAGCCCCAGACTGACCTGATCGCCGAGCGGGCCCGCGAGATCGTGCTCCCGATTCTGCAGTCCAGCAAAGTGCCTGTTATGGGCGGGTTCATCGGATCAAGCACGAGCGGCGTCACGACGACCCTGGGTCGCGGCGGCTCTGACTACAGCGCTTCTCTGCTCGGGGCCGCGCTTCAGGCAGAAGCGATAGAGATCTGGACTGACGTCGACGGAATGCTCACGGCCGATCCGCGGGTTGTGGAGGGCTCGCAGCTAATCGAGAAGATAAGGTTCGATGAAGCATCCGAGCTCGCATCGTTCGGGGCAAAGGTTCTTCACCCGAACACGATTGCTCCGGCCGTACGTCTCGGGATTCCCGTATTTGTCTTCAACTCGCGCCGTCCGGACGGTGCGGGAACCCGGATCACGTTCGACGCGCCTCATCGCGCAGTAAGTGCCATCGCGGGAAAGTCTGACGTGACCGTGATAAGAGTTACCGCCCCGAGGATGCTGCTCGCTCACGGATTTCTTCGCCGCGTGTTCGAGATCTTCGAGAGGCATCAGACGTCCGTCGATGTTGTCGCGACGTCCGAGGTGTCGGTGTCGGTCACTATCGACGATCCCGCCCACCTCGACGCGCTGCTGGTGGATCTCCGACATCTCGGCGACGTTTCGATCGAGCGGAATCGTGGAATAATCGCGATAGTCGGCGCGGGGATCAGCGATGCGGGCGGCGCGATGGGACGGGCACTGATGGCTCTGGGAGACGTGAAGATCCAGATGATGTCGCTGAGCGCGACCGGAATAAACCTCACAGTGATAGTCGACGCCGAGACCGTGAAGCCGGCGATGCAGCGCCTGCACCGGGAATTCTTCGAGGACGGAGCGAAATGAACGAGCCGGCGATCGCGATGATCGGTGACGGAAAGATGGGGCGCACGATCGGGCAGATGGTGCAGGAGCGCGGCTGGCATCTTACGGCGATGCTCGGTGAGGAGCACAACAGGGGCGGGGAGGGAATCACGCGCCGCGCACTGGGTGATCCCGATGTTGCGATCGAATTCACCGAGCCCAGCTCCGCTGTTTCCAACATCATGGCCTGTATCCATGAGGGAGTGCCCGTCGTTGTCGGGACTACCGGCTGGTACGATGCGCTTCCGTCAATTGCGGAAGCCGTCAAGGCGGAGGATGCGGCACTGCTGTGGGCGCCGAACTTCTCGGTAGGTGTAACGCTTTTTGTCGAGATTGCGCGGGAGGCGGCGCAGATAATGTCGAAGTCCGAGTTCGCCGCCGCCATGGTCGAGACGCATCACTCCGCAAAGAAGGACGCGCCATCCGGAACGGCGATCGCTATTGCGAAGGCGATGGAAGGCCCCCTCGGCAAGCAACTTCCTGTTACGAGCGTGCGCACCGGCTCCGTGCCGGGCACGCATGACATAATCTTCGATGCGCCGTTCGAGCAGATAAGCATGCGGCACGAGGCGCGTGATCGCCGTGTCTTTGCGGATGGCGCACTCAAGGCAGCGCTTTGGCTGCGCGGGAAGAAGGGAATCTTTACCATGCGCGATGTCCTGGGCTTCCAGGGCAGCGTGCAGGAGGAGGCTAGAAAATGAGGATGCCGCTGGATTCAGGGGGCCGTCACCTGCTGCGCGGCTGTGGGACTGCGCTCGTCACGCCATTCACTGAATCAGGTGAGCTCGACGAGCCTGCGTTGCGATCGCTGATCGACTGGCAGATCGGCGAAGGAATTCATTTTCTCGTGCCTTGCGGCTCAACCGGCGAGGCCGCGACGATGACCCCGGAGGAACACCGGCGTGTCGTCGAGATAACCGTTGAGCAGGTAGATGGGCGCGTGCCTGTCGCTGCAGGTGCAGGATCCAACGACACAAGGAAGGCCGTCTCCCTGTCGAAGCAGATGAAGACTGTTGGAGCGACGCATCTTCTCCACACGTCGCCGATGTACAACAAGCCGCCTCAGCGCGGGATAGTCGCCCACTTCCGGGCGATCGCCGATGCGGTCGACCTGCCCCTGATCGTCTACAACGTACCCGGACGGACGGGCAGCAACATTGAGGCAGCGACCACACTCGAGCTCGCCGAGCACGAGAACATCACGGCGGTAAAGGAAGCGTCGGGGAACCTCGGGCAGATAGCGGAGATAATCCGAAGCCGACCGGACGGATTCAGCGTGCTGTCGGGAGATGACGGGTTCACGCTCGCCATCATGGCGGAGGGCGGAGACGGAGTCATCTCGGTAACGTCGAACGTTGTGCCGCGGCTTGCGTCGCAGATGATCGAGCAGTTCGATGCTGGGGATCTCGCCGGCGCACGTGAGACAGCGAACCGGCTGGCGGCCTGGACGTCGGCTGCTTTCATCGAGTCGAATCCGATCCCGGCGAAGGCCGCCCTTGCGATGATGGGCCGGATGAGAAATGTGCTCAGGCTTCCGCTTGTTCCCCTCGACGAGCGACATACCGAGACGGTACGCAGCGCGATCCGCATCACTGGAGCGCTCGAGTGACTGACGTCGCATCACTCCGTGAGCGAATCGAGCGGGCACTCTCTGACGCCGCAAGCGGGGCGGATGGGAATGAAGCGCGCGAGACGATAGATGACCTGCTCACCGCCCTCGAAGCGGGAGAAGTAAGGTCGGCGGAGCGCGGCGAATCAGGAGAGTGGCAGGCAGTCCCGTGGGTGAAGCGGGGAATTCTTCTCGGATTCCAGACCGGAAAGCTGGCAGACCTCTCGCCTGAAGGAGGCGCTCCGGGCTTCACCTTCTTCGACAAGGACACTTACCCGTTGAGGGCGCTCACGCTGGCCGATGCAGTCCGCGTGGTGCCCGGCGGATCCTCGATCCGGCGCGGGGCGTATGTAGCTCCCGGCGTGGTCTGCATGCCGCCGATGTACGTGAACGTCGGCGCCTGGGTGGGCTCGGCGACAATGATCGATTCGCACGCACTTGTCGGATCGTGTGCGCAGGTCGGCGAGCGCGTTCACCTGAGCGCCGCGGCCCAGATCGGTGGCGTGCTCGAGCCGATAAACGCTTCTCCCGTCGTGATAGAGGACGACGTGATAGTCGGTGGGAACTGCGGAGTTTACGAAGGAACTGTCGTGCGCGCCCGCGCGGTTATCGGAGCCGGCGTCATTCTCACGAGGGGAACGCCGGTGTTCGACCTGGTGAAGGAGCGAGTTTATCGGGGAACGGCGGATTCTCCGCTGGAGATCCCGGAAGATGCGGTGGTTGTTCCCGGCGCGCGGCGCGTTACTTCGAAATGGGGCGAGAGCGAAGGCCTGTCGCTTCAGACACCCGTCATCGTGAAGTACCGCGACGACAAGACTGACAGCGCGACCGCCCTCGAAAGCTGGCTCAGGTGAGCGGGCGCAGCGTCATCCGTGTCCCAGGCGACAAATCGATATCCCATCGGGCGCTCATCCTCGGCGCGTTGTCCAGCGGTACATCTCGCATAAGGGGGATCCTGCGGTCAGCTGATATTGAATCGACCGCCTCGGTGCTTCGCGCACTCGGCGTGAAACTGCCGGCCCTCACCGACGATTTCCGGGTTCAAGGCGTCGGACTGCGAGGCCTCAAGGAACCGGCATCAGCTCTTCAGGCGGGAAACAGCGGCACGACCGTGCGACTCATGGCGGGTGTCGTCGCGGCACATGAGTTCAGCTCACGCTTCGAGGGCGATTCGAGCCTGAGCGCCCGGCCCATGAAACGGATCTCTGATCCGCTTTCGGAGATGGGAGCCCGGATCGAGTTCGAGCGCGATGACGGCCTGCCGATGACGGTCCACGGGTGGGCGCTCACCGGAATGTCGTGGAATACGCGCGCGGCAAGCGCACAGACCAAGAGTGCAATCCTGCTCGCGGGCCTCGCAGGCGGTGTTCCCGTCACAGTCAGGGAATCGCGCAAGTCGCGCGACCACACCGAGAGAATGCTTGCATCAATGGGAGTTCCAGTATCGACTGATGATCTGACCGTCTCGATCTCACCCGTCGACTCGATCGGTCCCCTCGACATTGAAGTTCCCGGCGATCCGTCCTCGGCCGCCTATTTCATCGCGCTGGCCGTTCTTGGTGCTGGCGAGATCGAGATACCGGGGATGTGCGTCAATCACAGCAGAATCGGGTTCCTCGACGTGTTGAAGGCGATGGGCGCGGAAATCGAATGCACGGACAAGGTTGCGATCGCTGGTGATTCAGCGGCCACTGTTGTTGCGCGTCCGTCCAGGCTTTCCCCAACAGGCCTCGATCCGGACCTCATCCCCCGCATGATCGACGAGCTTCCCCTGCTTGCGTGTGTGGCCGCGGCGGCGGGAATCGACCTCGAGGTTACCGGAGCCGGTGAGTTGAGAGTCAAGGAGAGTGATCGAATCGCATCGGTAGTGACGAATCTCCGCGCGATTGGGGCAGATGCTGAAGAGTTGCCTGACGGCTTCAGAATCCGCTCGAGGCGCGGTCCGCTGTCCGGACGCGTGTCGACGCGGGGCGATCACCGAATCGCAATGTCGTTCGGCATTCTCGGAGCCCTTCGCGGAAATGAGATCGAGATCGACGATCCTGATTGCGTCGATGTCTCGTATCCCCGATTTTGGGCCGATCTCGCTGCCCTGACAAGCTGACGACCTCAACCAGGTACGCATGAAGGTTCTGTTCATCGTCACGGCGTACCCGCGGCACGATGCCGACGTCATAACTCCATGGATGGGAGAGACGATCCAGCGTCTCATCGCGTCGGGGACTTCTGTGGAAGTCCTCGCGCCGTCGTACAGGGGGTCCCGCACAGCGATGACCGGAGGTGTAAAGGTCCATCGTTTCAGGTATGCACCTTCACGTCTCGAGACGCTGACTCACGACATGCCGGCGATGGAGCGGATCAGGCGGAATCCGGCGTTCGCCGCACTGCTGCCGGCTTACATCGCGGCCGGCATCAAGGCGGCGGGCAGAGTTGCGGCTCATGGGAAATTCGACGTCGTCCATGCCTTCTGGCCGATACCTCACGGATTGTTCGGAATCGCCGCGAAGCAGGCGTCGCGTGCCGCACTCGTGTCGACTTTCTTCTCCGCCGAGCTGATGTGGAAGGGGACGACGCGCCGGGCGATGGCTCCTGTGGTGAGGAAGGTCGTTGAAGCGTCGGACGCGGTGACCGTGATATCGGGTTACACCGGCCAACGTCTTCGCGAATACGCGCCTGACGCCGCGACGGTGACGATACCTTTCGGCGCGGCCGCCGCCGACGACAGGCAAGTCGCCCTCGGCGACACGAGACGGCCCCGGTCTGCGAGCGATCCGTTCGAGCTTCTGTTCGTCGGCCGGCTCGTCGAAAGGAAGGGCGTCGACGTCCTCATTCGAGCCGCGGCCATCCTACGTGACGATCCACGGTTGACTATCCGGATCGTCGGTGCAGGTCCGGAGATGGCCTCGCTCGAGAAACAAGCCTTATCGATGGGACTTGACGGTCGTGTCGTATTCGAAGGCATGGTCAGCGCCGAGGCGATCGTCGGGCATTTCGCGAGATGCGATGCGCTGGTGCTTCCAGCTGTAATCACGGCCAGCGGTGATACCGAAGGACTGGGAGTCGTGCTGATCGAGGCGATGGGTTACGGAAAACCGGTAATCGCCAGCGCAGCTGGCGGGATTGTCGATATCGTCAGCGACGGCGAAACCGGACTTCTTGTCGCGCCCGGTGATGCGGACGCGCTTGCCGGCGCAATAAGGCGCGCGATGGACGATCCCGACGAGATGCGCCGTCTGGCCGGGCGCGGGACGACTTTCGCCGCCCGGGCGTTCGGCTGGAATACTATCGTGACGGCGCTGTCGGCCGTGTACGAATCCGCTGTTGCGGCCCGGAGTGGGAGCTAAGACCTTTCCTGCACCGGGCGGGACTACCCTGCGCCGGCAGACGCTGTAAATCGTCGAAAAGCAAAACTATGGTCCCGCGAGACCTCACCCCTTTGCACGCCACGTGAGCCCACCGAAACAGACTCCGCGAAAGCAGAAATCCACTCCATCACCGCGCCCTGCGATGACCGCGAGGGCGCCTGAAACCGAGCTCGACGTTTCGTTCCGCACGGCACTCGGGATCTTTGTCGCGCTCGGCGTCGTGTTTTTCTTTCCTGCCTTCCTGCCCGGACAGGGAATTTTTGGCACCGATTATCTCGCCGGCAGCTACCAGTTCATGGAGTTCCTCTCGAACCAGCTGCGCTCGGGAGAGATGCCGAAGTGGGTCCCGTATGTGTACGGCGGCGTTCCGCTGCATGCGAACCCGGGGAGCACGTACTACCCGACCCGCCTGGCGCTGATGTGGCTCCTGCCCGACTCCCGCGTGTTCCCGGCGCTTCTGATGTCGCAGCTGATCATCGGCGGGAGCGGAATGTATCTGCTCGCGCGGGAGCTCGGCGCGCGCACCTGGATATCGTTTCTGGCGGGCCTCGCTTTCATGTTCACGGGCATAACGATGTCGGGGCTTTACAGCGGTCACGATGGAAGGATCATCGTTGCCACGTTCGCGCCGCTCGCTTTCTTCTTCATTCATCGCGGAATGAGGACCGGGTCTTTTTCGTCGTTCGCGGGTCTGGCTGCGACACTCGGCTTCACGCTCCTCTCGTTCCAGATACAGAGCAACTACTACCTGCTTCTCGGCGGTGCATTCTGGACCCTGTTCTGTGCCTGGCAGTTCAGGGAAGCCGGTGGGCTTCAGGTAGCGAGGCGCATGATGCGCGCGCTGCTCGCGGTGGCGTTCGCGTTCGCGCTTTCGGCAGTGAACTTCCTGCCGTTCCTCGACTATGTCGCGGAATCACCGCGCGGTGCCGAAGGGGGAAGGGGATACGAATATTCGACCTCATTCTCGATGCCTCCGGCGGAAACGATCGGGTTCGCAATACCGGAGCAGCAGGGAGTACTTGGCACATATCACGGCAAGAGCTTATTCAAGCAGCACACCGAATACGTCGGCGCCGTTGTCATCGCAATGCTCCTGCTCGGGTTCGTATTCACGAGACGCAGTCGCTACTGGATATTCTTTGCAGTGACGGCGTTGGTTGCATTGAGCATGTCGTACGGCGGGTATACGCCAATCTACAGGATCTATTACGCCCTCCTGCCCGGCGTCGACAAGTTCCGTGCTCCGTCGATTTCCCTGTTCATGGTGTCGATGTCTCTCGTGGTCATGGCTGCGCTGACTCTCGAGGCGCTCGCCAGGATCAGGGAGCAGGCTTCCGAAGCGTCTCGCGCTGTTCGCAGGACGGGCAAGACGGCGGGCAAGGAGAGGTCGGATCTCGAGCTTGCCGGACTGTCGGCGCTCGTTCTGGCGGGACTGGGAATCCTCCTGCTTTTCGTTTCGCAGGTGATTTCCTCCGAGGTCAACGAGTCCACGGGGTGGCTCAGGTTCGGCCTGTTCCTTGGAATCACGTCGATTCTCATCTGGGCCTGGGTCACCGGGAAACTGCCGTCGCGCGTTCTGGCCATGGCTCTTTGCGTCGTGACGCTGATCGACATGTGGGTCGTGACGCGCCAGTTTTTCCAGATAGTACCTCCCCCGGAGGAGGTTTACGCGCCGGACGACGTAGTGCAGTACCTGCGCGCGGAGCGCGATTCGAGCAGGATCTGGGTTTTCCCGTTTGGCGGACCGGCCGTTTATCGCGGCGTCGAGCAGGTTGGCGACAACAGGATCCCGCTGCGCAACTACCTGATGCACTTCGGCATCGAGCAGGCGGGCGGCGAGCACGGCAACCAGCTTGACCGGTGGAACAAGTACGCTGGCGCCGGAGAGAAGGTCTACGTCGACTGGCACAATTTCCTGAACAGCGCGCATTTCAGGAGCGCTGCAAACGTCCGCTACATAATCAGCGGAGTCGACCTTGGAATACCGGCAGGTGATTCGGCCGCGATCCACATGGAGGAGGTGTACCGGGGCCCGAGCGCAATTATTTACCGGAACAATCTCGTGCTGCCACGGGCGTATCTCGTTCCCCGCGTGGAGGTGATCGCCGATACTGACAGCGCGCTCGCCTTCATGAATTCGCCGGCGTGGAATCCGCGCGAGGTTGCCGTGATCGACCGGCCGCTCCGTGTTACACTGCCCGATGCCCCTCTAGAGCAGGCTGCGGTGATAACCGAGCGCAAGCCGAATCGGGTTGTCGTCCGCACAAACACGAACCGGCCCGCGCTGCTTGTGCTTTCGGACGTCTACGCCCATGGATGGAAAGCGTACCTCGATGACAACGCCACGCCAATCGTGATCACCAACGTCGCATTCAGGGGCGTTCCCGTAGATGCGGGTGAGCACACCGTGCGCTTCGAGTTCGACCCTGACGAACTCAGGACAGGCAGGATGATCACCGCGGTCCTTGCGCTGCTCCTTATCGGGTATGGCATCTGGTATGTGGTCTCGGCCCGGCGCAAGCCGCGTGAGGGGGAGGAAGCGGCGTGAGGGGCCGGCCGAAGTTCGCCGTCATCGTTCCGGCCTACAACGAGGCGGAGAACATAGAGCCGCTGTTCGACGCGCTCGAAGCGACTCTCGCGGGGCATTCTCTCGATGGGGAGGTCATTCTCGTCGATGACGGCTCGACCGACGATACCTGGCCGCTCGCTGTTGCGGCCGCCGAGCGGCACGGACCGCGCTTCAAGGTGGCGCGCCACAGGCGGAACCTGGGGAAGACCGAGGCGATGGTCACCGGCGCGCGCGCGTCCGAAGCTGAGGTCTTCATAGTGTTCGACGCGGACCTCCAGCATTCGACCGAAGAGATTCCCCGATTCATCGAGCATATGGAGAAGGGGTGGGACATCGTGACGGGCCGGAAGATCGGCGCGTACGAGAAGCGCGCGGTGAGCTCCGTATACAATCGTGTTTCGCGCTTCCTGTTCGACGTGCCCGTTCGCGACCTCAACTCGATGAAAGCGTTTCGGCGCGAGGTACTCGACGAGGTTCCGCTCCGGCACGACTGGCACAGGTTCTTCGTAGTCATCGCATACGCCCGCGGTTTTTCGGTGAGCGAGATAGACATCGAGCTGTTTCCGCGTCGCGCCGGTGTCTCCAAGTACACAGGCTCAAGGCGGGTGCTGTCGAGTGTCGGCGACCTGCTCGTAGTGTGGTTCTACCTGCGGTTCAGTCGAAAGCCCATGCAGCTTTTCGGTGGTGCGGGACTTCTTCTCACATTGCTCGGTTTCATCATCGGCATAGTGACGACTGCCTTCCGCGTGATGGGATATGGCCCGCCGGCGATTGGTTACCGGCCGCTGCTTGGTCTTGTCGTGCTGCTTCTCGTCGTCGGCATAACGCTTTTCGGGTTCGGATTTACCGCTGAGATGATCGCGATTCTGCGGAACGACGTCGACCAGCTGCGGCAGGACGAGAAGCGGCACACCTCGTAGCCGGGCTTGGCTATATTCGGCTGATGACAAGAGAAAGAATGGCCATCGCGATAGACGGTCCCGCGGCATCGGGAAAGTCGTCCACCGCAAAGGCACTCGCCCGGACACTCGGATTTCGTCACGTGGATTCGGGGGCGTTGTACAGGGCGGCAACCGCTGCGCGCGTACGGCAGGGCGCCGACGTGGGAGGTTGGACGGAGGAGTCGGTGATCGAGGCGGCGAGGATCGTGTCGCTCGCCCCCACTGACACGGGTTTCACCCCGCTGATTGACGGGGAACCGGCTGAGGCCGAGATGAGGGGGGAAGAGGTAACGGGCCGGGTTTCGGTGGTCGCGCAGATGCCGGGTGTGCGCGACTGGGTCAACTCCCTCGTGCGGAAGGCGGGAGAGGACTTCGATGTCGTGGTAGATGGCCGGGACATCGGGACCGTGGTTTTTCCCGATGCGTCATTGAAGGTGTTTCTCGATGCGGCCCCGGGTGAGCGGGCGCGCCGCCGGCTCCTCGAGAAACTCGGCCGCGATCCTACGGAATACGAAGTCGCCGAGGAGACGGGGAAGATCGTGCTGCGGGACGAGATGGATGCGGCTCAGAGCGTGAGGTCCCCGCAGGCAGTCGTGATCGATACTACGCATCTCGATCAGGGTGAGCAGATCGCCCAGATCGTCGAGCTGGCGAGGCAGGCGGCCGGGAATCAGGACGCGATTCAGCCGGCTGCGGCGTCACTCCGCGGGAGAGACAGAGTGAAAGTGGACCCGGCGCCCGGCTGACTTTTCACAACGATATCTCCACCCATTGCCCGCGCCAGACTCCGCGAGATCGCGAGGCCGAGCCCGGCGCCATGACCGGGCTGACTCAGGGTCCGGTTTACCTGGACGAACGGCTCGAATATCTCCTCCAGCTTGTCCGCCTCGATGCCGATCCCAGTGTCACGCACGTGAACGCGTCCCGCCGTTTCAGTCTGGTCGCAAAAAGCGCTCAGGCCGCCACCTTCATTCGTAAACTTTATCGCGTTGCTAAGGAGGTTGAGCACGATCTGCTGCACCTTGTCGCGATCGGCGTCCACCAGAATGGGCTCCCCGCACTCCTCATAGGTATAGCTGATGCGCCGCCCGTGGATCTGCGGAAGTACCATCGCCTCGCAATCCTTGAGCACGGCGTCGAGCGCTATCCGCTCGACTTTGTAGTCGAGCCGGCCCGCTTCCACCTTTGCGAAATTCAGGACATCGTTGATGAGCGCCAGCAGGTGATGCTGGCTCACGCGGATTCGCTCGAGGTCAGCCCGCTGCTCGGCGGTGATGGGACCTCGGAGTTCCATCGCGATCAGCTCGACGTATCCGGCGATCGCATTGAGCGGAGTTCTCAGCTCGTGGCTCATGCTCGCGAGAAACGCTGACTTCGCCTCGTTCGCTGCGTCGGCTTCATCGGTCCTGCGACGCAGCTCGTCCGCCGTGCTCAGCAATTCCTCCGTCTGCGCCTCCATCTCCTCGGCGAGAGATTGCGCTTCCTCGGTCTGCTGCTCGAGCTCGGTGGCCTGTTTCTCGAGAAGCCGGTTTGCCTCGAGCGTATCGCGGTACAATCCGGCGTCGCGCACGGCGAGGCCCGCCCTGCGTCCGACCTCCTCCATCAACGGCAGGTCAGACTCGGAGAAGCGACGCCCCGACTCCGCCTGCACGAGGGACAGTGCGCCGTACACCTGACCGTCCGCGTGGATCGGCACGATCAGATACGACCGCAGGCCAAGTGATCGAATCAGCTCGAGGTGGCGCTCGTCCCTCGCAGCTTTCCTGAGGAATTCCTCGGGAATGTCATCCCCCACCTCCGGGCGACCGCTCCGTATCACCTGCGGCACGCCGTAGGTGGCGTTCGGGTCAGCCGGATAGCGCGCGCCAAGCTCCTGCGCCATCGCACGTTTCTCCTGATCGGCGTGAGCGACAGCCAGTCTCTCGAGCGTCCCGCCGTCGCCGACTATATCCACGGCGCTCCAGTCGGCGAGGAAGGGAACGGCGAGGTCCGCGAGCGCCTTCAGCGTGGCCTGGAAATCGAGCGCAGACGATGCGAGCTGAGGCCCGACGCGGGAAAGAAACTCGACTGTGTCGGCAGTCTTCTTCTCGGCGGTCACATCGCGAAGAATGCCCGTAAAGAATCGCCTGCCGCCCTCCTCGAACTCGCCGAACGAAATGTCGAGCGGGACTTCGCGGCCGTCCGCGGAGAGGCCCGGGAGGTGGATTGAGCGCCAGTCGAGCTTTTGCTGTCCTGTAGCGAGATACCGCCGGAAACCCTCGTGATGCGCCGCCCGGAAGCGCTCGGGCATTATTCGGCTGAGCGGCTTGCCGATCAGCTCGGCTGGATGGTAGCCGAGAATCCGGTGAACCGACGGGTTAGCATCGACAACCAGGCCGTTCTCGTCCATGATGACGACGAGATCGGGCGTTGTATTGAAAAGGCTGTGATAACGGGTGCCGGGTATTCCCATCTTTTCCCTGAAGGACATCTTGCTACCGTGACTGCATTAATTTGTCGATTCGGCGAAAGCGGTGCTTGAAAAGGAAAAATCTCCGGGACGATTCCGCTTGCACCTCCTGCAACGTAACTTCAAGGGAATGCTGAGGCACCTGGCGCATCTCTCATCGGTCCTCGCTCTTTCGGCTGCTTTCGTCCTGCCGGCGAGCGCAGTGGCGCACGGGCACGTCCATCATGAGATGGCCCACGCGCATCACGCGGGCCACGCGGATACGGGTGCCGGCTTCGACGAAGTGCATGCGCCTGAACCGGCAGATCATCCTCATTTCGATGGGAAACCTGTCGTGCGGCCGCGGGCACACGTCACTGACATGGTGCCGCTCGCGACTCCCGAAGCGATCGCATGTGCAGCTTCGCGCGGATCTCGAGACGTAATGTCGGCGGGTGGCGATGCGCGCGCTCCGCCCGCACACGCAGCACCAGCAGACTCCCGACCGCGCTCCCCACCTCTTAGCTGAAGCCGCTCACCGAACGCACATCCTCCTTGCGGGGACTATAACCGTTCGCGAGCCGCCTCCGGCATCCCGCCCCGACACGTTCGAGCGCGACGCCGCTCCTCAACAATTCGCCTGCCGGACACCTCGACATCGCTCGAACGAGCGACTCGCGCGTGCCCGCACCACCACTCGATCATGCAACTGCATTCGAACACAACGCGCATCATTCGTTCGTCCTTTGTCGTGGCCGCCGCGCTGCTGGCACTCCACAGCCGGGCAGCAATCGGTCAGGTCGCGGCTCGTCCTGCGGGCGGACCATCGCTGACCGTCAACGAGGCAATCCGGTCGTCGCTGGCGACGAGCCCCGACATCATCGCTGCACGTCATGCCGCCGCAGCCGCGCTCGGCCGCGAGAGGCAGGCGGGGGCGCAGGCGAACCCGATCTTGGGTTACGGACGTGAGCGGACGGGAACCGGCGCGAGCGCAAACTCGCAGCACATCGTCGAGGTCGATCAGGCGCTGGAGATCGGCGGAACCATCGGCGCGAGAAGAGAGGCAGCGCGATTCCGGCGCGAGGCAGCCGAGGCGCGTGTGCGACTGGTCGAGACGCAGGTCGCGTACGACGTCACTGTCGCGTTCGCAAGAGCCGCATCTGCTGACCGGCGCGCCGCTCTGGCGTCGCGGATAGCCGACGCTTTCAGAGAAGCCGAGCGCGTCGCCGACGCCAGGCTCGCAGCGGGGGATGTGTCCGGCTTCACCGCCCGCAGGATTCGCCTGGAGGCGAATCGCTACTCGGTCCTGAGCGCAGAAGCTCTGCTGGAGAGCAGAACCGCGCGACTCGAACTGTGGTCGCTCATGCCGCCGGATACCGATCGGGAACGCGACCTCGACCTGAATCTTCCGGCGATTCGCGAGTCCGTCGCTTCGCTCGTGGCTGATTCAGCGATCGTCCTGAGGCGGCGTGCCGACCTTGTAGCTCTCGCTCTCGATGAGCGTGCCGCAATCGCAGACGCAGCGGTCGCTCGCCGCGAGCGAACTCCGGTTCCGGTTCTCACGGCAGGTACCAAACGCGAGTCCACGGGAGCGGAACCGAGCCGAGGCGGCTTCGTTGCGGGCGTACGGCTTCCCCTGCCGCTCTGGGATCGCCGAGACGGCGCCATCGAAGCAGCCACCGCCGAATCCCGCCGGCGCTCTGCCGAGCTCGCGTCGGCCGAGCGAGTCGCTCGGCGTGAGCTTGCCGCGGCGAGCGATGCACTGCGGACTGCCGGGCAGCAGCTCGACCTGATGACCCCGGCCCTCAGCGCCGACGCGGCTGCCTCACTTCGCTCGGCGCAGACGGCGTACGCCGAAGGCGAGATTTCGCTGCTCGAGTGGCTCGATGCGGCGCGCGCGTATCATGAAGTCGAATCCGGCTTCGCCAACCTTCGATCTGAATTCCTCATCCGCGCAGCCGAACTGGCGAAGGCGGCGGGAATGAACCTGAACCTTTCGGACAAATGAAGATTCTCACAGGCGACAAGGCTGCCTCGCGGCTGGCGCCAATCATGTTCATCGCCTTCATTGCGGCGAGCGCGTGCACGTCGAGCGACGAACCCTCTGAAGGTGGCGAGCCTGCGGGCGGGGCGATCACTCTCTGGACGGACTCGACCGAGCTGTTCATGGAGCACCCCGCCCTCATCGTCGGCGCGCCCGACAAGTTCGCCGTGCACCTGACTGACATCACCGATTTCGCGCCTCTCCGGTCGGGGCGAATTACGCTCCGGTTCCAGCCGCGGAACGGCGGTGCGCCGGTCGTCGTGGTGCAGGAGACGCCGCGGTCTCCGGGCATCTACGGACCGTCGCCGGAGTTCACGATGCCGGGCATCTACGACCTCACGCTGCTCGTCGAAAGTCCGCAGGCGCGGGACAGCATCACGGTCCCCGGACTTCAGGTATACGCCAGGGCGGATCAGGCGCCGAAGGAAGAGGAGGGGAGCGAGAGCGGCATCTCGTTTCTCAAGGAGCAGCAGTGGAAAACAGCGGGCTTCCGAACGGAGTTCGCGAGGCGCGGCACGGTGCTCGAGTCGTTCGAGGCATCGGGCCAGATTATTCCGGCGGCGGGCCGCATCGCCCAGGTTTCCGCGCCGATCGCGGGCCTCATCGATGCGGGAAGCGTCGCTGGCTCGCCGTCGCCGGGCCAGCAGGTGCGTCGCGGGCAAGTCATCGCGCTCGTCACCCCGTCGCTCGGCGAGAGTGGCTCGGCATACGCAGAGGCGCGGGCGCGCCTGCGCGAGGCGCAGGACGAATACGATCGGGCGAAACGGCTGCTGGCCGCCGAGGCCGTGCCGCAGCGAAGGGTGCACGAGGCCGAGATACGATTGCAGTCGGCGCGTGAATCGCTCGCGGGTCTCGGAGGCGGGAGCAGCAGAGTCGCGGTGCGCGCGCCGATCAGCGGCGTGGTGACTGCCCGTTCCATCACGCCGGGAAGTCGCGTCGATGCCGGCGCTCTCCTTTTTACCATTGTGGATCCGTCGGTCGTCTGGCTCAGGGCGAACGTACCCGCATCGCAGGCATCGTCCATCGGCCAGTTCTCGACCGGCGCTTTCGAGCTCGAGGGATCGGCGCGCACATACCGGGCGCAGAGGATGGTTTCCGCCGGAAGCGTCATCGATTCTCTGTCGCGAACGGTTCCTGTCATCTACGAGGTTGCGAATCGTGACGGCTCGATAAGAGTCGGATCGAACGCGCGCGTGCGCGTCGGAACTGGAAGGCAGGTGGTCGGCGTGATCATTCCGAGGAGCGCCATACTCGACGAGAACGGTCGTCCCATCGCGTACGTGCAGCCCGGGGGCGAGCTTTTCGAGAAGCGCGACCTGACTCTTGGCGGCACTGAAGGCGACAACGTCATCGTGCTGTCCGGCATAACCGAAGGCGAGCGGGTCGTCACCGGTGCGCCCTATCAGGTGAAGCTCGCATCACTCTCCACGTCCGTGCCGGCGCACGGTCACGAGCACTAGGGCGGCGCGATGCTCAACAAGCTGATCGCTCTCTCGCTCCGGAACCGCGTGCTCGTGATCGCCACCGCGTCGATGATGCTCGTGGCAGGAGCGTGGGTCGCCTACCGGATGCCAGTGGACGTGTTCCCGGATCTCACCGCGCCAACGGTTACGATAGTTACCGAGGCGCATGGCATGGCGCCCGAGGAAGTCGAGGCACTTGTCTCGTTTCCCATCGAGACCGCGGTCAACGGATCGACGGGCGTGCGCCGCGTGCGATCGTCGACCGCGCAGGGCATTTCGGTGGTGTGGGTGGAGTTCGACTGGGGCATGGAGATCTTCAGGGCGCGGCAGATCGTGGCCGAGAAGCTCCAGACAGTCGCGGCGGCCCTGCCGGCCGGTGTCTCGGCGCCCGTTCTCGCTCCCGTGTCGTCCGTCATGGGCGAGATCATGATGATCGGAGTCACAGGCAGCCAGTCGGCGGAAGCTCTTCGCACGGTTGCCGACTGGACCATCCGCCGGCGGCTTCTCGCGCTTCCCGGTGTCGCCCAGGTCGTACCGATTGGCGGCGACGTGAAGCAGTACCAGGTGATCGCCGATCCTCTGCGCATGTCGGCGACGGGCGTGAGCCTCGCTGAAGTACTCCGCGCCGCGGAAGGCTCGAATCAGAATGCGTCGGGCGGCGTGTACATGGACCGGGGACAGGAGTACGTGATCCGGGGAATCGGACGCGTGCAGAGCGTCGGGGACATATCGGGTACGGTAGTCGCCGTGCGCGGCGGCGTGCCTGTGACGCTCGGGCAGGTTGCCGACGTCAGGATCGGAGCCGCCCCCAGATACGGCGACGGCTCGGTCAACGCGAAGCCAGCGGTCGTTCTGGCCGTTCAGAAGCAGCCGGGCGCAAACACGCTCGAGCTCACAGCGCGGATCGAGCGCGAGCTTGCCGCGATGCAGCGCACGCTTCCACCCGGAATGAAGATCGAAGCCGAGCTGTTCAAGCAGGCGGACTTCATCGAGATGGCGGTTGACAACGTGATCGAGGCGCTCCGCGACGGCGCGATCTTCGTGGTGATAATCATCTTCCTCTTCCTGTGGAATCTGAGGGCGACGGCAATCTCGATCGTCGCGATTCCGCTCTCGCTCGTGGTCGCGATCTTCGCGATGAAGCTGCTCGACATCACGATCAACACAATGACGCTGGGCGGCATGGCGATCGCCATCGGAGCCCTGGTGGATGATGCGATAATCGACGTGGAGAACGTCTTCCGCCGGCTCAAGGAGAATCACCATCTGCCGGCGGCTGAGCAGAGAGGTTCGCTCGCTGTCGTTTACGAAGCGTCGCGCGAGATTCGAGCGTCGATCGTCAACGCGACGCTTATCATCATCGTCGTCTTTCTTCCGCTCTTCTTCCTCGGTGGCGTCGAAGGGCGGCTCCTCCGCCCCCTCGGCTTCGCTTACGTCGTGTCGATCCTCGCTTCGCTCATCGTTGCGGTGACCGTCACGCCCGTGCTGTGCAGCTACCTCCTGCCTCAGTCCAGGGCCGTTCAGACCGAATCGGAGAGCCGCCTCGTAGGCTGGCTAAAGCTCAGGTATGCGCGAATCCTCGATATCGTTCTCGCGCATCCCCGGCGGGTGCTTGCGGGTGCAGGCGCTGCGCTCGTCCTCGCGCTCGCCGCCCTGCCACTGCTCGGCTCCGCATTCCTCCCCGAGTTCAACGAAGGAGCGCTCACTGTCAGCGTGGTCACCGTGCCAGGCACGTCGCTCGAAGAATCGAATGCG
This sequence comes from Gemmatimonadaceae bacterium, assembly GCA_051005175.1. Taxonomy (GTDB): domain Bacteria; phylum Gemmatimonadota; class Gemmatimonadetes; order Gemmatimonadales; family Gemmatimonadaceae; genus UBA4720. Next base: position 19,823 of record JBPCJP010000207.1, read on the forward strand.
CTGGGCAAGCGGGCCGAGGAGATACTTCTCGCGAACGGAGCGGTGCGCAACACCGATAGAAGACAGGGAAGGGCTGAGCTCGACGAGCACGCCCAGGGCGTGAATGCCGGCGAGATCGACGTAACGCTGAGGGGCGGCTTCGACAAGGAGGAGCTGTTCGAGGAGCTGCGGCGGGAGTTCTCGTCGATCCCCGGCACGAGCATCACGATCGGACAGCCCATCGGGCACCGCATCGATCACATGCTGTCGGGGACCCGCGCGAACATCGCAGTGAAGATCTTCGGACCCGACCTGTACGAGCTGCGGCAGGTGGGAGCGCAGGCGCGCGATGCGATGCAGTCGGTGAATGGTGTTGCGGATCTTCAGCTCGAGCAACAGATGGACGTTCCTCAGCTCAGGATCGAGGCCGATCGCGCCGCATTAGGGCGTTACGGAATGACCGTTGGCGATCTCGCTCAGGCCATCGATGTCGCGTTCAACGGCGAAGTCGTATCGCAGGTGCTCGAGCAGGGACGCAGCGTCGATCTCGTCGTGCGCTTCCCCGAATCGCTGCGCTCCAGCGCCGAAGCGATAGGAACCGTCATTTTCGATACGCCGACCGGCCAGCGCGTCCCGCTGTCGCAAATCGCGCGCATTGTGACAGAGATGGGACCGAACACCGTCTCGCGCGAGAACGTGCAGCGGAAGATCGTCGTGCAGGCGAACGTCGCGGGCCGCGATCTCGGCAGCACGGTTGCGGACATCAGGGACGCGATCGAGGAGCGAGTGTCACTCCCGGCCGGATACCACGTCGAGTATGGCGGACAGTTCGAAGCGCAGGAGGAATCGAGGCGGACGCTCGCGGCGCTCTCGCTGGTTTCGATCGCTGCGATCTTCCTGATTCTCTTCGTCGAGTTCAAGTCGGGGCGCACGGCAATGCTCGTCATGGCCAATCTCCCCCTCGCACTCGTTGGCGGCGTCATAGCCGTGCTTCTCACGGGCCGGATCGTCAGCATCGCCTCGCTGGTCGGCTTCGTAACGCTGTTCGGAATCGCCACGAGGAACGGTATTCTGCTCGTCTCTCATTACAGGCAGCTTCTCGGCGAGGGAGTGCCGTTCCGCGAGGCGGTGACGCGCGGCTCGCTCGAGAGGATATCGCCGATCCTCATGACAGCCCTGACCGCCGGCCTCGCGCTGGTTCCACTTGCCCTCGGCGGCGGTGAGCCGGGGAACGAGCTTCAGACTCCCATGGCAATCGTGATACTCGGCGGACTTCTCTCGGCCACCGCGTTGAACATGATAGTTCTCCCCGCATTGTACTGGATGTACGGCGACAGATCCGTCGGAACTCAGGATGCTGGCGGATGGGGTCTGCGCGACGAATCAGCTCACGAGTAATACTCCGGCAACGATCAGGAGCGCGCCCGCAACCCGGGCAATGACAGGTCCGCCGGGAAGGGCTTTCTCTACCAGCACGATTGCTGAAAGTACTGCCACCCAGGCGAGATTCATCACGCCGGCGACAAACAGAAGTGCCATCAACATCCAGCAGCAACCGACACAGAAGGCGCCATGCTCGAGGCCCATCCGGACCGCGCCGGCGCGGCCTTCCCTCCACGACGTGCTGAGGAATCCCAGGGGGCTCCGGCAATGGCTGAGACATGCCTGCTTCACCGGAAGCCATTGATAGATCCCGGCGCCGATCAGTATCGCCGCTCCGGCGATGTGGCTCGAAGTGCGCATGGCGGGCGAGAGCACGGCGAAAGAGTGGAGAGTCCACTGAATGAACGCGGCGATCGCGCTGAACGCCCCCCACGCAGAAAGGTAGCCGGCAGCAAAAAAGGTCACCGGAGTCGCGCGGTCACCGCGAGCCGATCGGGCAGCGCTGATGCGAGAGAAGAGGAGGATCATCGGGGCGGCGGAGGGAAGCATCATCGCCACCATCATCACCGCCCACATCAGGAAGAGGAGCAGGCCCTCCTTCCAGCCCCAGGAGGTGACAGTAGTAGCTGCCATGGCCATGCCGGCCATTCCCTCGCCGCTCATCGAACCCGGCATCGGGCCTTCGATGAGGTAGACCCACGCCGCGATAACCGTGAGGACTATTGCGGCGAGCGCGACTGCTTCGGGTCTGCGCGCCGCGGACTCGATGACGCCAGAAGGGAGCGTTCCCTTCCGAGGCTTAGCCAGCGAGACCCACCATTCCCGACGCGGCGTCAGGCCTGGTTCGTCCAGTTCACCTCTGCTACCGCGGCAAACTTCTGCTGGTAATCGAAGCTCAGGTCGCCCCACGAGATTCTCGTCGTATCGGTGGTGACCGCGAGACCATCGTTCCAGAAGAAGCCGCCCTTCGGGTAGGTGATGTGAACCTCGTTCTCCTCGCCGGTGACGGGATTGATGAGCGGCGTCGCGCGACACTCCAGAACGTCAGCTATGCTGAATGAAGAGCGCGATCCATCGAGGCGCATCTCGATCGGCTTCTGAATCGGCCCTTCGAGCCTCGAGACCGTTGCCGCGATTGCCTCCCATGGCATGCCGCCCTGTGCACCCGTGCAGATCGTCGCAATCGCGTTCACCTGCTCGGCCGTGGCGTTATCGTCGATGAACAGCGCGACGTGACCGTTCCCCTCGTGTATCGCGTTCGGGTATTTCGCGGCGATGACGAATTTCACCCCGTTGAGGTCGACGTCACCGAACTTTCCGTCCCGGACGTCGTAGCCAATCAGGAACTCGCAGATGCCCTCATTGGGGGATCCGCCGAACTGGCAGTTGCAGCCATGTGCGCAGCTGCACGCCTCGAGGCTCATCGCCTTCACCTTGAACGTGGTACGCGTGCCCGATTCTGCGACGGCTGTTCCCATGACTGCTCCTTCGCACCTGCGTGCGGATGTAGAGTTAGCGGGATTATTATTCGCTTCTTCAGGAAATAACTCCCCGAAGCAGGAGAGGGAAGAGCCGTGGCGTATGGGTCCCCGAAGGTTCTGGCGCCCATTATGCGTCAGGTTGGTGGAGTCAATTCGCAATGGAGGTTGTATGAGGAGATTCACAGTTGCCGTGCTGGCGGTTGCTGGCGTCGCCTGCGCCCCGGCACCGGCCACGACGAGCGCGCCTGCGCCCGCCGCCGTCCCCGGCCCCTCGGTGACACCGGTCATGCTTCCGCCGGGGGTGGCATGGGCCGCCGCTCCGGCTACCCTGCCGCCGGGCGCCAGGGCCGCCGTGATAGACGGGGACCCGACGAAGGAGGGACTTTTTACGCTGCGGCTGTGGATGCCGAACGACTATCGCATTCCGCCCCACACGCATCCGGCGTACGAGCACATAACCGTGATCAGCGGCGTTTTTCACGTGGGGATGGGAAACACTTTCACCATGGCGAATGTTGACGAGCTGCGGCAGGGCGCCTTCAAGGCGATCGCTCCGGGCATGGCTCATTTCGCGCATGCCGCTGGAGAGACTGTCGTGCAGCTCCATGGGATGGGGCCATGGCGCATCACGTACGTCAACCCCGCTGACGACCCGCGGAACCGTTAGGGGGAAGCACATCACGTCGCCCGAGAGAGCGGCGAATCGATCTACTTCTGCATGCGCCGCAGTGATTCTTCGTTTAGATGATCCGCGGCGCGATTTACAACGTGGTTCCCGGATGGCCTGGATGGCCTAGCGTTTCCCCACCGGTCTCGGGGTTCTACTCACAGGTCTCCTCCACCGAGAAGTTGAGTTTGCCCCTGAAATCATGTATGATTACAGGCTACCCCAGAATGCCTGAAATCCACCCTTTCACCCAGTAGAATGCCCGATCTCGACATCGAAGAAACCCAAACCGGCACGGGACTGACGCCGCGCGAGAAGCGCGACCTTCAGAAGGCGCAGCTGCGCCCGCTTGCCAACCTCCGCCCCGAACTCTACGACGAGGACGATTACTCCCCCGACGAGCTCGAAGCAATGATGGCCATGTACAATGGCACCATGGCTTCGATCGAAGAAGGTGAGATCGTCAAGTCAGTCGTCCTCGACATTCGCGACAACATGGTCGTTCTCGACATCGGATTCAAATCCGAAGGAACGATCCCGCTCGAAGAATTCAAGGACATGCCCGACCTCAAGGCCGGCGATGAAGTCGAAGTGCTCCTCGAGCATCTCGAGGACATGGAAGGCTCAGTCGTTCTTTCCAAGAAGAAAGCCGACTTCATGCGCGTGTGGGAGCGCATCCGCGTCGCCTACGAGAGCGACCAGCCGGTCAACGGAACACTCGTCAAGAAGATCAAGGGTGGTGTCGTCGTCGACCTCATGGGCGTCGATGCATTCCTCCCCGGCTCGCAGATCGCTCTCCGCCGCGTTCCGAACGTCGACGAGCTCCTTGGCCAGTCCTTCGAGTTCAAGATTATCAAGCTCAACAAGCGCCGGCGGAACATCGTCGTATCGCGCCGCGTCATCCTCGAGCAGGAGAGAGCGGGCAAGCGCGACAAGCTGATGAAGGACCTGCAGAAGGATCAGGTTCGCAAGGGTATCGTGAAGAACATCACCGACTTCGGCGCATTCATCGACCTTGGCGGCGTGGACGGACTGCTCCACATCACCGACATGTCGTACGGACGCATCCAGCATCCGTCGGAGATGGTGCAGATCGGGTCGGAGCTCGAGGTCAAGGTTCTCGATATCGACTGGGAGAGAGAGCGCATCTCGCTCGGGCTCAAGCAGCTCCAGAGCTATCCGTGGAAGGATGTCGCCGAGAAGTATCCTGTCGGCACGCGGGTGTCGGGCAAGGTTGTCTCGATCACGAACTACGGCGCGTTCATCGAGCTGGAGCCAGGCATCGAAGGCCTGGTTCACATCAGCGAGATGAGCTGGACCCGCAACGTTCGGCATCCGTCGAAGCTCGTTTCGATTGGAGAGGCGATCGAGGCAGTGGTGCTCAAGGTCGATCCGAACGAAGAGAAGATCTCGCTCGGCATGAAGCAGACGGAGCAGGATCCGTGGATGATGCTGCCGCAGAAGTATCCGGTCGCCACGCGTCTCAACGGAAAAGTCCGCAACCTTACCAGCTTCGGCGCGTTCGTGGAGATCGAGCCCGGCATCGACGGACTGATTCACATCTCCGACATGTCGTGGACAAAGCGCGTGCAGCATCCTTCGGAAGTCGTGAAGAAGGGTGATGCGGTTGACGTCGTGATCCTCAACATCGACGCCGACAACAAGCGCATCTCGCTCGGACTGAAGCAGGCGCAGGATGATCCATGGCTCAAGATCGGCGAGACCTACCCGGTCGGAACCGAGCTCGAGGGCTCAGTGGTTCGTCCGATGGACAAGGGCGTGGTCGTCGACATCGGCAACGATATCGAGGGCTTCGTTCCGGTCAGCCAGCTGAACTTCGGCAACCCGGTGGACAGTCCCGCTGACATCTCGTGGGAAGGCCAGAAGGTTGGAGTTCGCGTGCTCGAGGTGGATCCGATCCAGCGCCGCATCGTGCTGGCGATAACGAACATCCCTGAAGGCCAGGAGCGTCCGGCTGAGCCGAGCAAGGTGATCCCGATGGAGTCCGATGATTACAACATGTCGGACCCGATCGCGGTGCCGGTTCCGGCGTCGTTCGATTCGATAGACGTCATCGACGAGTAGCATTCATCGCGGTGCGATGTGAACGAGGGGCCCGCCAGCACGTCTGGCGGGCCCCTCTCGCAGGTACCCCGTACGCCTTGCCAGAAAGATTCCGTGGCATCCCGCACCTATGTCGAGTGAGAAACGGGGCGAGACGAAGGCATCATTTGCGACGATCTATACCCACGTTCTGAATAAGGGCGGACCGGGTGTAACAAGTCCGGCGGATCGGCTCTGAAGCGGGGGTGTGTGGCTGTACGGACTCGCTACAGTCATCCTGAAGAACCGCGAACATTATGCTGCAAACCTCTCGCAGCATCCTGTGCATGCGGCCGGACCTGCCTTACCGTAAGTGTCTGGGGCAGAACGAGTTCTGAGCTGAGCGAACTGGAGAAGCAAGAATCTCAGCGGTTCAAGGTCGACGTGTCCTCTCTCCGCAGTATATTCTCGCTGTCTACCATGTAGTTATGCCGCGCCGACATTGTCACGTCAACAAGGCCTGCCCATCGCATGAGAACTCGAATCGCCCTTCCCGTCGCCTCAGCGTCAGGAGCGTTAGCGCTGGCTCTGCAGTTCGTCGTGCTGTCTCCGGCGCTCCCTGCCCGCGGCGAATACTTTCTTACGGAGCTGGCGCGCGCCCAAGTCGGAATTGTGAGTATCTCCTTTATGCTAGTCGCCGCATTCGCATTGGGGTTCTACACCCGCACGTCGGTGGTGCTCACTGGATTAGCAATTGCAGCCGTGTTTCCCGCTATCGCGGTGTACGAAAGTGCGCGATATCGCGGCAGCCACAACCTCATCCCATTCGAACTCATCATGATCGCGATTGCAACTGTGCCACTCATGGTTGTCGCGTGGATCGGGCGAACGATGGCAAGGCGAGTCGCGCGCAGCACTGGATCGGCGACGTCATCCCGGCGCATAACATTGCTTGCTGCTGCCAGCCGAGGTATGGTCGGCGCGCTGCGCGCGCCTTTGTTCGGGTCGGCTGCAGCAGAAGCCGGCGTTATACGGCCACCCAAGGCAGTACGCTGTGTAACTCCGCCGCTACGGCTGCTCCGTTCACGGCCAATTCATTGGAGCGTTCGCAGCAGAACGCGGCGTTAGACACACGATCAAGTATCGCGGTAGATTCGGAGAGGCAGACAAGGAGGAACCATGGCCCGCGTCGAGAGTGTCGTCCATCGCGATCCAGAGATCATGAGCGGCGTCGCTGTGTTCGTCGGCACCCGAGTACCGCTGCAGAACCTGATCGACTATTTGGCCGCAGGCGACAGCCTCGAGACCTTCCTTGATTCGTTTCCGTCGGTGAGTCGGGAGCAGGCAACCGCAGCGCTAGAGCTTGCGGGCGACGCGTTGGCCGAGCTTGCGCGTTCTCATTGATGAATCGCTGCCTCGCCAACTCGCGCCTCTCTTGCGCGACCACGAGGCAAAGATGGTTCAGGCAATGGGCTGGTCATCCGTGAAGAACGGCGACCTGCTGCGACGAGCCGCGGCAGCGGGGTTTGAGGCGTTCGTGACTCCGGACCAGAATCTCGAGTACCGACAGAATCTGTCGCGCGTGGGCTTCGCCGTGGTGGTCGTCCGCGCACGCAGCAATCGCATCGAAGACCTGGTGCCCCTCGTGCCTCGCCTGCTTGAAGTCCTTGGAACAGCGAAGCCGGGCCAGATCGTCGAAACGTTCGGCACTCCGACGTACTACGTTCTCGACGCCGGCGGGAGGATCAGGTTCAGAGATTTCGGTGAGGAGGCGGAGCTCCTCGCGCAGATGGAGGCGGTAGCTGCGGAGCAGGGCCCGCGCTGATCGGCCTGCGTGGGATTGAGCAAAATTGCGGTCATCCTGAGCGAAGCCCGTGTCGTCCCGAGCGCCGTGCCAGAGTCGATGGCCAAGGACCGGTGGGTGCGAGTTCGCAGGTCTCAGTACGCAAAGGGCTGCCGCTTCTGCTATTGCCGTTGCAGTTGAGTATGCTGCCATGGCCCGTGGATGTGCTCGTTCACTTCGTTCTTCCCGATGAACAGCAAACGTGGCTCGGCATAGCCGAGTCGGAGCTGACGCTAAGGCGCTGCGCCTACATCTGCCCGCCGACCCTGGCAGATCTGGAGGTGTCGAACACCACAAGCAAGCGTATCTCGATTCCGGTTGACAGACGGCTTGTCCCAGAGACGTTCGAATCGCTGCGGTAGGAGTACGTAGGATGAGGACATCGCTGCAGCATCTCGAATCGTTGTACAGCTCCTAGATACCTTCCGGCGAGCTCTAGCTCTAGCTCTAGCTCTTGCGCTTGGCGCTCGCGCCAGTACCCGAGTCCGCAATGTCTTCATCCACCGAGTGATGGTGCTCGGCGACGTCCTTTGCCAGTCGCGCCTTTTCGCTGTTCTTCTCTGCCTCATCGTGCTGCTGGCGTCCTTCGAACAGACGATCCTTGCCGGCGTCGTCATGCTTTGAAATCTCTTCGGGCTTGTGGCCCGCTCCCGAGGAGTGCTGCGTGTCGCTTGTCTGACCTGATTCGTTCGCTGCTTCCGCAGACTGGTCCAGCTTCCTGTCGCTCGAGTCGTGCTTGTACCCGCTGCCCTGATCGGCCATCGATTTCTCGCTTTGATTGGATACACATGAGTAGGGCAACAGCCATGCCCATTTGCACTTCAGAGGGTGGAGACTGCGATATTGGATGCTTCGCGAAGGGGAGCATCGCAATCATGCTGTGCTCATCATCTCTTGACTTTCAGAGGCTCGTTGAACGTCACCCGGGCATCGCCGAAACCTGCAGTTGTTTCCGGACGGTAGCTTTCCAGGTTCCCATCATGGTATATCGATGTCTTGACCTCGAGCGCCTGACCGCTTCATACCAACCAGCTGGGAAGTACGTCAGGCGATGTGGTCGTGATCTTGTCGGGAACCGATCTCATCTCCTATGGGGTGCCGTGGAGGTCTCAGGCACCTGGGATCGTGGTTCTCCGGCGACGGGACATTCCACCGTTGATCTGGCTGAATGCACTCCGCAACGTGATGGCGCACGAGTTCGGCCATGTGCTCGGGCAGGACAATGGGGATAGTACGACGCTCATGTGTGGGCGGCCGGCGTCCTGCCGGCCGGCTGCCTTTGTCTCGCGGACGCCTCGATTCTTCCCCCTTACGCCAGCCGATGAGCAGTATCTGCGGAAGCGGTGGCCGTAGCTGGATGGACACTATTCGGGGGGGCACTCGTCCATCGCTTTCCGTTCCTGCCCATAGAAATCCGACGAGCCTGACCCCCTTCCTGGTTGCGACCGCAGGTGCGTAAACGCGCGGCCTATTGCAGGTACACGGGCGCGCCCTCTGTATCACGAGCGTCCCGCAGTCCGCGGATTGAGCGGGGCCCGGGCGCGCCGCTGGACGGATGGCGCATACGTAGCCTCACTGCCGGGGCGCCGGGGAACGGGCCACGGCCGCGCGAGCGGGCACGGCTTCACCTCCAGGCGCCGCATCGCGGTCCGGAAGCGTGGATCTCTCCAGAGGGGATCGAGGAGCGGATTGCAACCGAACAACCCCGCGTTGGCGTTGATCCAGCGTCGCTGCCCCGCCGCCGTCGTGAGCAGCCGCACCAGCGGCTCACGCTCGCCGAAGACCAGCTCCGCGACCGCCGCGTCCACACCGTCGGACCGGTCCCCGCCTGGCCGGCGAAGCTGTGCGCGCAGGCTCTCCCCATCTGTCCACCGGCCGGCGGCGGCATAGGCGAAGATCAGGGCGGAGTGCTGCCCCGGGGCATCGGGATGCAGCCGCAGACCGCGCTCCAAGGTGAGCACCGCGCTATCGGGCCGGCCGCCGAAGGCTTGGGCGGAGCCGAGGCTCAGGGAGGCGAGCGGAAAGGTGGAGTCGATCGCCAGCACGCGGCGCGATTCCGCCTCAGCCTCAGCGAAGCGCCGCGCGAAGGTGAGCGCGGTGGCGTGGGCCGCCCCGGCTGACTTGGCGAGCGGATCGAGCTGCGTTGCCTGCCGCAGCTCGGCGACGGCCTCATCCGTGTGCCCGGTGCT
>JBPCJP010000208.1:0-4352 GCA_051005175.1 Gemmatimonadaceae bacterium
ATTCAGAACTGTCGACGCCGAGGGGCAGGGATGCTGCGGAGCGCTCCACGCGCATGCGGGCGATCTCGACGCGGCGAGGAAGCTAGCCCGGAGGAACATCGCTGCGTTCGAGAAGTCAGGCTCTCAGTTCATAGCCGTCAACGCCGCGGGGTGTGGCGCGACGATGAAGGAGTACTCCCACCTCCTTGCCGGCGATGCCGACTGGCGAGAACGCGCTGCGTCGATGAGCTCGAAGGTCCGGGATGTGAGCGAGCTGCTGGCGAGCGCGGGCCCGCTTCCCGGGCACGCCTTGCCGCTCCGTGTCACGTATGACGCGCCCTGTCACCTGGTGCACGCGCAGCGTGTGGTAACGCAGCCGCTGTCGATGCTCGCGGCTATTCCGTCGCTCGAGCTGATTCCGCTCCACGACTCGGAGAACTGCTGCGGGAGTGCCGGCATCTACAACCTGATCGAGCCCGAGACATCCGATGCGGTCCTCACGCCAAAGCTCGAAAACATCGCGGATACCGGCGCGGCGTATGTCGCCACCGGGAATCCCGGGTGCCTGATGCAGATCGGCGCGGGACTCATCCGCAGCGGGTCGAAGGCGCGGGCGATCCATCCTGTGGATCTGCTCGATGCCTCTTACGCTACACAGAACTGATTGCGGACTGCGGACGTACTGCGGACCCGGACTGGGACTACTGCGGACGCGGTCGAAGTCCCACTCCGCAGTAGTCAGTTAGTCTGGGTCCGAAGTACGTCCGCAGTCCGCAATCAGTAAAGAAGCAGTCCTCAGTTTTGCGGTAGGGCTGCAATCTCCCCGCGCTTCGCCATTAATTGCGGGTATGTCTGATGCGAGCGAATACGCGGCTCTGCGGTCAGGCGCCCTCCTGATTGATCGCAGCGATCGCGTACGATTCAGGTTCGGTGGTCCCCGCGCCTCCGAGCTTCTGACGGGACTCGTCACCAACGACGTTCTCGGTCTTTCCCCGGGCCACGGCCAGTATGCGGCGGCGCTGACCCCTAAGGGGAAGATTGCCGCGGATCTCCGCATCTTTGCCGATGACGACGGGCTTCTCACGGACACGTCGGTCCGCGCCGGGCAGGGCTGGCGGGATATCGTGAAGAAGTACGTGAACCCGCGCGTTGCGCCGTATCGAGACATAACCGCCGAGACACGCCAGCTCGGGGTGTACGGTGCGAAGTCGGGAGAGCTTGTCGCGACGGTGACAGGATTGGGCGGGGAGTATCTTACCGCGCTCCAGCCTTATTCACATGTCACAGCCGGGGTCGATGGCGGTAGCGCGATGATCGTCCGGGTGGCGGAGATCGAAGTCGAGGGCTACGAGATAATTGCGCCTGCAGCTATTGAGTCACAGCTCCGTTCCCGGCTTCTCTCAGGTGGAGCGCTACCCGGTGGACCGAATGCCTATAACATCGCCAGAATCGAAGCGGGCTGGCCGGAGTGGGGCATCGACATGAACGACACAACCCTTGCCCAGGAAGCGAACCTCGACGCACTCGGCGCAATCTCCTACACGAAGGGGTGTTATACAGGCCAGGAAACAGTTGCCCGGGTTCACTTTCGAGGGCACGTAAACAAGTTCCTGCGCCGGCTTCACTTCGTCAGCGCTTCGGTGCCGCCGATGAATGCCGAGCTTATAGATGATTCCGGCAATGTCGTCGGCGACGTGAGAAGCGTTGCGCTGTCGCCGCGCACAGGCGGGGTGGCAATCGCGATGGTGCGCCGGGATGTTGCTCCAGGTACCACTCTCAACGCGAGGTGGGAAGGCGGCGAATGTACCGTGCAGATTGCCGCGCATGAAAAAGGCGCGGCTGGTTAGCCGCGCCTTCACACGTTCACGATCAGGAAAACTACCTCCTGGTCGTGTCCATCATCATGGTGGTGTCCATCATCATTGCAGCAGTGTCCATCATCATCATGCCGGTGTCCATTGGGGCCGGCGCCATTGCGGCGGTGTCGATCGCCGGTGCTTCATCCGCTTTCGAACAGGCGGCAAGGGCGATTACAGCGGCGACGAGAGCGATGCGCTTCATTTTTCAAAATCTCCAGTAGAGAGGGGGCCAACGTGGTTAAACGCCGGTCCGTGCATGCTGTCGCAATGCTCGTCTGTGGCGCGGCCCAAAAGTTACCGTACACTGATATCGTGTCAAGTGGACCGGCCCCGTGTTTCAGTCCTGTAACAGTCGGCGTCTCCCTCGGGTGAGCCAGGAACCCGTCGCAGTAGTTGCGCCACCGTACCATCGGTAGATTAAGCAGTCGTTCCCGTCCTGGCAGCATGGAGAATTCTTGGCGTCAAACTACCCCGAAACATTTGGCGCGCTGAAGCGCTCACCCTGGGGCACCCCTGAGAGGGTCAACAGGTCAGTCAAGGATGAGCTCCGGGCAAACCTCATCAGCCGTCTTCAGGCCGGCGGACCACTCTTCCGAGGGGTCGTCGGATACGAAGACACGGTGATGCCCCAGATCGTCAATGCCCTCCTCTCCCGGCACAACCTCATTCTCCTGGGGCTGCGCGGTCAGGCGAAGTCCCGAATCCTCAGGGCACTCACCACGCTTCTCGACGATGTGATCCCGATTGTCAGGGGGAGCGAGGTAAACGACAACCCCTTCGCGCCGGTGTCGAAGTTTGCACGCAACATGCTCGATGAATGCGGAGACGCCACGCCGATCGCCTGGCTCGAGCGCGACAGCCGCTTCGTGGAAAAGCTGGCGACGCCCGATGTCACGGTTGCCGACATCATCGGCGATGTCGACCCGATAAAGGCTGCGCGCGGTGGACACATACTCTCCGATGAGCTGACAATTCATTACGGGATGCTGCCGCGCGCGAACAGGGGAATCTTCGCGCTCAACGAGCTGCCGGACCTGGCCGGCAAGGTGCAGGTGAGCCTCTTTAACATCATGCAGGAAGGGGATGTCCAGATAAAGGGATATCCGGTGCGCCTCGCGCTCGACGTGCTCCTCTGCTTTACGGCAAATCCGGAGGACTACACCGCGCGCGGCAAGATCATCACGCCGCTGAAGGACAGAATCGGGAGCGAGATTCAGACCCATTATCCGGAATCCGTCGAAACCGGCATGGAGATCACGGCGCAGGAAGCGTGGACACAACGCGGCGGCCTCCCCGTCCGCATACCCGACTTTGTCGCCGAGGTGGTCGAGCGGATTGCATTCGAGGCACGCGAAGACAAGCGAATCGACAAGCGGTCGGGAGTGTCGCAGCGCATGCCGATAACCATCCTCGAGAACATCGTATCGAATGCGGAGCGGCGGTCTCTGATCACCGGAGAGCGGGAGATCGTCCCCCGAATCGGCGACATATACGCTGCACTTCCCGCGATCACCGGAAAGATCGAGCTCGAATACGAAGGCGAGCTCGCCGGCGGGCACAACATCGCGCGGGAGCTCATCCGGCGCGCGGCCGACGCCACTTTCCAGAATCGCAGCGGCGGCGTCAGCACTGACGCGATAATTATCTGGTTCGACGGCGGCGGAGCACTGCAGGTCAACGACGATGTTGCCGCAGACTCGGTCGTTGAAGGGTTCCGCTCAGTGCCCGGCCTTCTCGATCTCGTCGAGCTCACTGGCCTGGCGGAAACAGGCGACAATCAGGTATCGGCCGGGGCCTGCGAGCTCATCCTCGAGTCACTTGTCGCAAGAAGGAAAATCTCGCGCAGCGACGCAGGAACGTATGCCCGATCCCATGACGAGAAGCGCAGGCGCCCCTACCAGGAATAGATGTCGGTCATAACGGTGTCCCGGCTCTACGGATCCGGCGGATCCGAAGTCGCCGCGAGAGTCGCCGAGGCACTCGGCTGGTCATTGCTCGACAACGCCGTGGTCGACGCCGTCGCCGCGCGGCTTGGCGTTGCGCCCTCGGAAGTCGCTTCGCGTGAAGAGCGATCCCCGTCACTCGTCGAGCGAATTGTAGATACGATGGCACTTGGATCGCAGGACTGGCTTTCGCCTCTCTCAGCATCGAAGCGGCCGCCAACGGAAGAGGAGCTCGTCGACGTCACGCGCCATATCGTCGAGGAAGCTCTGGCGCGCGGGCCGGCTGTAGTAGTCGGCCGCGGGGCCCAGTCAATGCTCGCCGCCCGAACTGACGCCCTTCACGTGTTCTGCTACGCACCCAAGGGTGCGCTCATTGCCCGTTCGATGGCACGCGACGCACTCGACGAGGAAGAAGCGACTAAGAAGGTCGAGGAGACGAACGCGCACCGCGAACAATGGGTGCGGAAACACTTCAACAGGTCATGGCGAGAGCACGCCAACTATCACCTCGCCGTGAACACCGGATGGCTTGGAATCGCCGGCGCCGCCGATATCATCATCTCGTCAGCGA
>JBPCJP010000209.1:0-31271 GCA_051005175.1 Gemmatimonadaceae bacterium
TGATACGAATCTGCCGGTTCACGCGCACGCGTTTTGTGGTGTCCTGAATACTCGTCTACCTCGTAGGAAAGAAGCCCGTAAAACAAAAAGCGGACCCTCGAAGGAGTCCGCGCTCATCCGTGGCCGAGAGACACCTTCGGCACCGGGTGGCATGAACTCCTGCAGCACTCCCCGTCATCGTGACGAGGGCCAGAGGGTGAGCCGTCCCGCCCGGGACGGCTGCTTGTCGTCTTGTAACTCTCGAATTGTAAACGACTTGAAGCCCAGACGCAACGTCTTTGGCCGGCAGCGACTGCGACAATACAACTCAAGCTGTGACCGGTTTGAACCTGTATCCCTTTCCGTCATGCTCGACGTTGCCCCACGGGACCGTCGCGTCGTGCTCGAAGACGAGCAGCCAGCCCTCGGCTTCTGCCTGATGGAAGATGCGGCGCTTCGTCTCGAGCGTTACCAGCGGCTCGACGTCGTAGCCCATTATCCACGGCAGCGGCACGTGTGCGCTCGTCGGGCACATGTCGGCCAGGAAAAACGCGCGCTCGCCGCCTGAATCGATCATCACGCTCTGGTGAAACGGCGTGTGGCCGGGGGTCGGTACGACGCGGATCCCCTTCACTATCTCCTTCTCCCGCACCACGAACTCGAACTTGCGGGCCCTCACGATTGGCGCGTAGTTCCGCTCGAAGTAGCTCGCCGCGGTTCGCTCGTTGGGATGCGCCGCGTAATCGTACTCGCCCCGCTTGACGATGTAACGCGCCTTTGGAAAGGAGATCTGAACCTCGCCGCGTTCGTCGTGATAAGTGTTGCCGCCGGCGTGATCGAAGTGAAGGTGCGTGTTGATGACTATCGAGACGTCGTCCGGTGTCGCCCCGACCTGGCGCAGCGCATCCTCGAGCGATGTACGACCCTCGGCGCCTTCATTCTCGATGCCGTAGATGTCCTTGAACTTCTGCTCTTCCTTGTTGCCCGCGCCGGTGTCGATGAGAACGAGGCCCGACGGATGCTCGACAAGGAGGCAGCGCATGCCGAGCTGGATGCGGTTGCGCTCGTCAGCGGGAATCCGCTTTTCCCACAGCGGCTTCGGGACGACACCGAACATCGCGCCTCCATCGAGCTTCTGCCCGCCGGCCTGGAGCGCATGGATGGTAAGGTTGCCCAGGCGACGGGTCTGAACCAGCGGAGTTGGATTCACGCGGTCGTGTCCTTCGTGACGGGAGATGGGAGCGCGCTCCGGCGCTTGTTTCGCTTCTTCGGCTTCCGCTTGCGCATGAGGTTGTCGAGATCCTCCCACGTGCTGCAGCCGCGCTGAGCCGCATCGTCGAGAAGCCTGATGAGACAGTGCGCCGTTGCGAGCGCATCTCCTCCAGCGCGATGCCGCTGCGTGATCTCCACTCCGTAATGGCTCGCCACACAGTCGAGCGACCTTCGCGGAAGGTGAGGAAGGAGCTGCCGCGCGAGCCGCACCGTGCACACCTGCCGCCCAACGAGTTCAGCTCCAGTCGCGCGCCGCACTTCGTCCGCGACGAAGCTCCAGTCGAACGCCGCATTATGCGCCGCGAACACATTTCCCTCGAGAAGGTCGAGAACACGGGGAGCGATTCCCCTGAAGTTCGGCTTGTGCTTCACCATGTCCCAGGTAATTCGCGTCAGCCGCGAAACGAACGGAGGAATCGGCCGCTCAGGATTCACGAGCGTCTCGAACACCTCTGCTATCTTGCCGTTTTTTACGATTACCGCTGCGAACTCGGTGACCCGGTGCAGAGGAAACCTGCCTCCGGTTGTCTCGACATCGACGACAACGTAGGAGAGCGCTCCGATGTGAGAATGCCCGGGAATCGCAGCCACGACAGGCATCGGCGCCCGGGGAGCAAGCGACCCTCTTCCGCCTCCGTCGATCTCGAATTCCGGCCGGCCCGAAAAGATCACCTGCGCCATGTGCTCGGCGACTATCCTTGGCGCGCCTGGAAGATTGCAGACGTGGCCGATCAGGTCGACTACATCGGCCGGGCCGGTAGCGAGATACTTCGCCGCCTTCTCGCTCAGCAGGGTGGCCTGCTCCCTCCGGCTGATCCCGCCGTACGTCACGTCCAGGGGTCGTCCCTCGAAATCGGGCAGGTCATGCAGCGCGGACCACCACCGCCGCGAACCAGCTCTGCCCCTTCAAAAGTGATTACCCCCCGATCGCTCTCGCCGATAAGTGATTCGTCCTCGAGGAAATCAGAAGCCGTCACGACCTTGAAGCCGGTTTTCTCCATCTCGGCAAGTGTCGCCTCGTTGCGCGCGTAGGAGAGGACAAGCCCGGGCCGCATCGCGACGAAATTGCAGCCCGACGACCACTGTTCCCTTTCCTGAACGATCCGGCGCTCACCGCCGCAGAGAACGGGCTCCATCGGCGTCCCGCACGCCTCGAGCGCATGAAAGATTCCCGGCATCTCCTTCATCGAACTCGTGCTCTTCTTCCAGTGAAGGATCGGCAGACGCTCGGGCCCCATGAAATGCGGCGGATGCACCACGCAAAGCTCGCGGTCGACCTGGGTGAAGATCATGTCGAGGTGGATCGCGCTTTCCTCACCGGGCATTATCACGATGATCAGGTCGGTGACGGGAGTCTTGTCGAACAGCACACTCGCGAGGTTGTCGATCGCGGCAGGACTCGAGCGCTCGCTGAAGCCGATCATCAGGACGTCATTCCTGATCGGATGCACGTCGCCGCCCTCGAGCGTGTAATTCATCCGGTGCTCGCGGGACCCGTCGTAGAGAATTCCCTTGTTGGCGACCCGTGGACTGTACCTGAAGATCGCCTTCATTATCAGCTCTTCGGTCCACCGCACGCCATAGCGCATCGCGCCGATCATCACGTGGTCGTTTATCGCCATCGCGACGTCGCGGGTGAAGAACAGGTTGGGAAGCGGGGGCAGCGTGTAGCCGCATTCATTGAGCGTTCTCGTGAGCTGGCCCGGGGTTTCCTCCTTTCCCTCGATGAGCGTGCGGACGAGATCGAACGGGTTCATCTCGTTTAGCTCCCGCGAGAGGGGCTCTGACGGGATGATATCAAGCGTCTCCTTGATGAAGCTCTTTCTCGTTTCGTCGTCGGCGAGCACCTCGGCCAGAAGGTCGCGCACGTGATGCACGCGAGCGAACCGCTCGAGGACCGCCACGAAGCGCCGGTGTTCCCGCTGGGCGCGGGTGACCTCCATTATGTCGTCGTAGAGGTAGTCGGCTCGAGTGGAAGGAGTTACGGCCAGGAGCTCAGCCCCAGGGGGATGAATCAGGACTTCGTGAAGCCTGCCGATCTCAGATGTGACCTGGACTGCCATTGTACCCAACCTAAGCGGTAGAACAGAAACCGAACAGCGAATATTTGTTGCCCGTCAACGCCTGCCCGACTACCTTGTGAAGAAATTCACAAGCTCCCGAACAGACGTGAAAAGGATAGCTGAATCAACGGTCAGGCGACTTTCCATATACCTCGGATTTCTCGAGAAGGCAGAGCAGCGCGGTGTACTCACGACCTCAAGTGACGACCTCGCAAAACTCGGCGGCACCACCTCGGCGCAGGTGCGCAAGGACCTTTCGTTCTTCGGGTCCTTCGGCAAGCGGGGCCTGGGATATTCGGTGCCGGAGCTCTCCTCCCATATTCGCGAGATCCTCGGTCTTGGCCGAGGCTGGAACGTCTGCATCGTCGGCGCCGGGAAGATCGGCTCGGCGCTGGCCCAATATGCGGGCTTTGCTGACCGCGGCTTCATCGTTGCCGGCGTCTATGACAGCGATCGGGCCAAGGTCGGCTCGCGCCTCGCCGGCCTCACCGTCAGGGATGCCACGACCCTCGGGGGCGATGTCGCGGCCGGGGAATACGAGATAGTCGTCCTCACGGTTCCGCCGGAGAATGCCCAGGATGTCGTCGACCTTGTGGTGGGTGCCGGCGCGAAGGCGATACTCAGCTTTGCGCCGACTCAGCTCACGGTGCCGGCCGACGTCGAGCTTCGCACTGTCAACATGGCGATGGAGCTCGAGGCATTGACCTTCGCCCTCACGAATCGCGACCGCTAACCGGAGCGGCGGCTTGCGCGCATCAGCGTCGCGAGTTCGCCGGGGGAGAGCGATTCCGCTCTCGCGGTAGGATCCATTCCGAGTCCCGATAAAACGGCTGCCGTGGCCCCGGCCGTGAGTTGCGATGCAGATCGGAGCGAATTCCCGATCTGCTTCCGCCGCATGCCGAAGAGTGCCTGCACGAATCCTCTGTATGGGGCTACTTCCTCGGTCGAGATAATGGGGTCCGCGCGTGGCACTACCCTCACTACCGCCGAATCGACCTTTGGTGGAGGACGGAAGGCTCCGGGCGGCACGAGCCTGATGATCTCGGCCGACGCGACAGCCTGCACGTTTGCGCTCAGTGCCCCGTAGGTCTTCGAGCCCGGTCCTGCGACGATTCGCTCCGCTACTTCGCGCTGCACGAGAAACACAGCGTGCTGCGGATACGGCGGTCGCAGGACATGGAAGAGAATCGGCGTCGTGATGTAGTAAGGGACGTTGCCGACGACGACGAACGGCCCCCCTGCGAGGGCGGCGATATCTACCTGAAGCACATCCTGCTCGACTATCGACACGTTCGGGTTTCCTGCGTACCGCCCGCGGAGCGATTCGGACAACGCGCGGTCTATCTCGACCGCGATCAGGCGATTTGGGCGTTGTGCGAGCAGGTCGGTGAGTGCTCCCCTTCCCGGCCCGATCTCGACGATCACGTCGTCGTCGGCCGGCGATGCTGCTTCGGCGATCGCGGCAAGAACTGTCTGGTCGTGGAGGAAGTGCTGCCCGAAGCGCTTGAGGACGGGCGGCCTTCCGCGCGAGCCGCGCATCTCAGGTTCTGAGGATGACCAGCGTGAGATCGTCCGGGCTCGGTGTTTCACCACTGTGCGCGCGAAGAAGGTTGAAGACCGATTCGACGATCTTTGCGGGTGCCTTCGCCCGGTTTTTCGCAATGTGCTGAAGCACCACGTTCTCACCAATCCGCGCGCCTTCCGCATTCCGCGCGTCGACGATGCCGTCGGTAAAAAGGACGAGCAGGTTCGTACCCTTCTGCCAGGCCATCGAGCCTGCGACCGGGAGGGTATCGGACAGCCCGAGCGGAGGTGAGTTCGCATGGAGCCGTTCGGGTTTTCCGCTCTCACCGATCACGAAAGCATGCGGATGACCCATGTTCGCGAATCGAAGCTTGCCCGCCCCATGGTCGATCACTCCGAAGAAAACGGAGATGTACATCTCTGTCGTGGCAAGCTCCTCCTGGAGCGAGCCGATCAGCATCGAGAGCATGTCCCCGGGGTCGCGGGCACTCTGGGCATGAATCGCCGACGCGCTCATCGCCAGCGCCATGATCAGGGCGGCCCGGTATCCATGACCTGACACGTCGCCGATCATCACGCCAGTTCGATTCCTTGGCATCCTGAACAAATGATAGAAGTCGCCACCGACGCTCTCCGCCGGAATCACGCGCGCCGCGACCTCCGCCTCGGGAGCGACGATGGAGGTCTTCGGAAGCAGCTTCATCTGGAGGTCGTGCGCGAGGTACATCTCCTGGAGAAGACGCTGCTGGTCGAGCGATGCGCGGACCATCCGTGCGTTCTGGATCGCCGTGCCGATCTGAGTCGCGATCGCCGCGACGAGCTTCTGGTCGCCCGCGCTGTATGGCTGTCGCGACCGCCGATCGGAAAGATTTACGACGCCGAGGGGCTCGCCTCCCGACGGTGTCGTCCACATGATCGGGACGGAGAGCATCTCGCCCTGCCGGTACGGTTTCTCGAGCTCGCACTCCATGACGCCCTCCTCGACAATGACCGGATGCTGCGTTCGGAAGACCCGGGATGACACGCAGTCGGGATCGTCAACATCGATTGGCGGGGCGTTCGCGGCATCGGTCCCGATCGCCGCAACGACGTGCAGGAAGTTCGTCGACGGCTCGTGGACGAGGATCGAAGCGTGCCGGGCGCCCACGGTCTCCGAGATCTCGGTGAGGATCGTCGCGGCTGCCTCCTCGAGGGTCACGGTTCGACCAAGTATCTCCCCGATCGTGTAGAGGAGGTTTATCTCCTCGTAGCGCTCCGCGAGCTCGATCGCGGCGTGCTCGACTTCCTGTGCGCCGCGCAGAACGTGGGAAATGAACGGAAGGAGCATCCGGAGGTGGCTCTCTCCGCGCGCCGGGTCCTCGTCACCCGGGGAAACCGACAGCCAGGTCCGGCGGACACCGGGTACCGCAGATACAAGCATCGCTCCGCCATTCGAGCGTACGGGAGTCGTCGCGTTTGCCGCAGGCACTGTATCGGGAGGCTGGACTCGCGGGCTCGAGCGGGCGACCGGAGAAAGGCCTCCGGTCTCATCCCGCGCAGTCCACACCGCGGCATCGCAGCGGGTCGATTCCCGGAATGCAGCGAGTACCGCGTCGAGCTCCTTCATTCGAGCCGGAGAGTCAGGCGGACGACATTGCCATCCTTCCTGAACTGTTCGACGTCATCCATCAGCCGCTGCATGAGAAAGAGACCCCGGCCGTCCTCCATCAGCAGATTCTCGGGCCTGGTCGGGTCAGGGCGCTCGGCATCGAGGTCGAAGCCCGGTCCGTCGTCGACGATGTCGAACACTATGCGGTCGTCCGTGACTGTCGCTTTTACGCGAACGTGGGCTCCGTCGGCCTGCGCGTTCCCGCGCAGTATCGCGTTGGAGATCGCTTCGGCGAGGGCAACCCGCACGTTCAGCGAGCATTTTGCGGCGGGAACGCTGAGCTCGCGACACTTGTGCGTCGCGAGCTCGACAACTCCTTCTATGTATTTGACGTCGCTCGGGATCTCTACGTCCATCGCGACGCGGGACCGTCCCATCAGAAGCTCTCGAGCGCGCGCTCCCGCGTGTCCGAGATCTGGAAAAGCGTATCGAGCTTCGTCAACTCGAACAGCGTCTGCAGGTCGTCATTCAGGTTGGCTAGGCGGAGCTCCCCACCCTGTTCACGGATCTTCTTGGAAAGTGAAACGAGGACACCGAGTCCCGAGCTGTCGATGTAGCCCGTCTGGCTGAAGTCTATGAGGAACTTCTTCTCTCCCTTCTCGAGCTCGTCAAGAACCTTCTGCTTGAGTTCCTGGCGATTGCCGACTATCAACTGGCCCTCGACATCGACTACTGCGACCTCACCCTGCTTGCTGATTGCGAAACTCATTCTTGTCTCCGATTAGTTCTGAACCGGCCCGGCGAGCGATTGAAGCGCCGTGATCGCGGCGACGTTAATAATGTCCTCCGGCTGCGCACCGCGCGAGAGATCGGCAGCCGGCCTTGCCAGTCCCTGCATCACCGGCCCGACCGCGCTTGCCCCCGCCAGGCGCTGCACCAGCTTGTAGGCGATGTTTCCCGCGTCGAGCGTTGGAAACACAAGCACGTTCGCGTCTCCGGCAATGACTGAGCCCGGGGATTTCCGGGCTGCGACCGATGGTACCAGCGCGGCGTCACCTTGCAATTCTCCGTCCACAGCAAGCGATGGCTGGCGGGCCCGGATCAACGACAGGGCTTCCCTCACGAGCTCTACGCTCGGTCCCGAGGCACTGCCGGCAGTGCTGAAGGAAAGGAGCGCGACCCGCGGGACGTCACCGACAACGACCTTTCGGTCCGCGGCCGCGGAAAGAGCGATGTCGGCAAGCTGGTCAGCCGACGGGTACGGCACCACCGCGCAGTCAGTGAATGTGAGAACCGGCGATGCCGCCTCCCAGCTGCCGGCTGCCACCATATAGAACGCGCTCGACACGGTCCGCAGGCCGGGCTTCACGCCGATGATCCTCAGAGCTGAGCGCAGCACTTCGGCCGTTGTGTAAGACGCGCCAGCCACGCATCCATCGAAATCACCCGATGCAACGAGCGTGTTGGCGAAGTCTAGCGGCCCGGTGGCGTCGGCTTCCACGGTCGCCGCGCCCGTCCCGCGCGCTGCCTCGTGTGTCTCCGGGTGGGCCGGGTCGAGAACCAGGACAGGCCTTACAACGCCGCTGCCGGCAAGCTGTCGCGCGGCCTCGAGAATTCTTTCGTCGTGCGACTCCGGGAACAGTATCGAGCAGCCGGTCGCCGAAGCGCGAGCGCGAAGGCTGTCGATGAAGCCGGTCATTCCTTTCTTTGCCCGCCCTCGAACTTCGACCTGAGCGCGGCGGCCACGGCGGGGTGCACAAGTCCGTCGAGATTGCCCTCGAACTGCGCCACCTCGCGAATGATGCTCGAGCTGATGTAGGTGGTCTCCACGGATGGAACCATGAAGACTGTCTCGAGGCCGGGGGAAAGATTGCGGTTCATCAGGGCCATCTGGAACTCGTATTCAAAATCAGCCACTGCCCTCAGCCCGCGGATGATCAGCGAGGCCCCGACTTCCCGGGCAAAATCTACGAGCAGTCCCTGGAACTGCCTCACCTCGACGCACCGGTTGTCGGTCGTGGCGTTGCGAATCATCGCCACGCGCTCGTCGGGGGTGAAGAGCGGCTTCTTCGAGCTGTTGTTCGCAACTGCGACGACGAGCTTGTCGACGAACGCGCAGCTCCGGTGGATCAGGTCCTCATGGCCCCGCGTGATCGGATCGAAGCTGCCTGCGTAGATGGCGACTGTGTCCACGCTATTCCCCGCTGCGAAAGAAAGTGATCGCGCTCGTGCCGTATCGGCGCGTTTCGTGCGCGCCCGCCAGGCGGATTCGCGAGTCGTGCTCAACACTGAGTATCGACGAGAAAGGCTTCGCCAGCCAGACCTCGGCAAGTCTTTGAGCCGCTTCTCCGGCGTAGGGTGGGTCGGCGAAGGCAACGTCGAAAGCGCCCGCATCCAGCTTCTGCGCGAATTTAACGGCATCCATCCGGTGAAGCGCCGCCATGTCCGCTGCGCCAAGGGTTTCGATGTTGGCGGAGAGGGTTTTCAGCACTCGCGGGTCATTCTCCACAAAGTCGGCTGACTTTGCGCCTCTCGACAGGCACTCGAGGCCTAGCGCACCGGAGCCGGCGAAGAGGTCGAGAACACGCGCGTTGGGGATCTCCCGCTGAAGAATGCTCATCCACGCTTCGCGAACCCGGTCGAGCGTCGGCCTCACTGCCGATCCGGGTGGCGCCGCGATTCTCCTGCCGCGCCACTGCCCGGCAACGATGCGCATCTAGTTTTCGACGACGCGAGAGGTAATGTCGGCGATCCTTGCCTGAAGCCGGCTTTCGCCCCGGTACTCGTCGCGCTCGAGCCGGAATGCGATATCCACAGGCACTGCCGTGTCGAACTCGGCAGAGCGGTCCGCCATTCCCCATCCGATTGCCTCCAGAACGCCCGAGCCCGTGTCCAGCCTGAGCTTCAACCCGTCCTTGCCCACCACTTTCGGCGGCGCAGCGAGCCTCACTGAGCGGGCGACCAGCACCGGTGTGGGATTGCCGACGCCGAAAGGCTCGAAGTGGCGAAGCATTCGCTCGAGGTCGTCGTTGGCGCATTCAATCGCGACCTCCAGATCTATGTGGACGTCAGGCACGAGGTCGTCGGGTGTCAGCTGTGATGCGGCAACATCGTTGAATCGGCGGGCGAAGTCCGCTACGCGGTCGCGGTCTATCGTCACGCCGGCGGCCATCCGGTGGCCTCCGTAGCGGACGAGAAGGTCCTCGCATTTCTCGAGCGCCTCACGGAGGTGGAGCTTCGAGATGCTGCGGCCGGAGCCCTTGCCGTGCTCCCCCTCGAGCGCGATGAGGATCGTCGGGCGGCCGAATTCCTCGACGATCCGCGACGCCACGATCCCGATCACGCCTGGATGCCATCCTTCCTTCGCCAGCACAATTCCGAATGTTCTGTCGAGATCGAGCTCCGCCACCATCTCGCGGGCATCATCGAGCGCAGCGCGGTCGAGCTCCTGGCGCTTCTCGTTGAGCTCCTCGAGCTGGCGGGCAATCGCGTTTGCCCGATGCTGGTCGTCGGTAAGCAGAAGCTCGACTCCCATCAGTGCGTTCCCGATGCGTCCTGCGGCATTTAGTCGCGGAGCGAGAATAAATCCCACGCGACCGGCGGTTATCTGCTTCGTGTCGAGCCCCGCCGCCCTTATCATCGCCCGCAGCCCGACGTTCTCTGTGCTGCTGAGCATGCGGAGCCCGTAGCGGACGAGAATGCGGTTCTCGCCGGTCAGGGGCGCAACATCCGCAATCGTGGCAAGCGCGACCAGGTCAAGCATTCGCCAGATGAAAGCGTCATTGTGGCCAAGCCGCTTCGCGAGGGCGAGGGCGAGCTTGAACACAACGCCGACAGCTGCGAGATCCTTGTCGGGATCAACTCCGGGATCCTGATTCGGGTTGATCACCGCCAGACACGCCGGCAGCTCGCTTCCCGGCAGGTGATGGTCGGTGATTATCACGTCCATTCCCGCCGCGCAAAGCTCGGCGACCGGCGCGAGCGCTGTCGTGCCGCAGTCACACGTGACTACAACGTTTGCGTTCGCGGCAATCGCCGCCTGCACGCCCGCCGCCCCGAGGTCGTAACCGTCTTTCATCCGATCGGGAATGAACGGGACGACTGTCGCACCGAACTGCCGGAGTGTTCGCGTGAGTATTGTGGTCGAACAGATCCCATCCACGTCGTAGTCGCCGTGGACGAGAACCGTCTCTCCCGCGAGTGCGGCGCGGGCCAGCCGCTCGACGGCGATTTCAGCCCCTTTCATGAGGCCGGCATCGCGAAGCTGCTCGAGTCGCGGTCTGAGGAAGCGCCTCGCCGCTTCATCGTCGGCATGACGCCGGATGAGTAGAAGGCGCGCGACCTGCTCGGAGACTTTGAGGCTGCCGCAAAGAGCTGCAACAGCATCCGCATCCGGAGGCTCCGGAACTACCCAGCGGGATCTGAGCCTCGTGCGTCTCAACAGGACCTACAGGTCACGATTTCGAAGCGAAAGAAAGGCACGGCAAACGATAACACTTCGCGCTGTCAGATCCCTATGCCCCGGCCGCGCGATACAGCAATACCCCGCAAGCTTCGCACACATCTATCGGACCGTCGACAGCCATGTGGTTACGCCGCTGCATCGGGATAGCCGTGTCACAGTTACCGCACGACTCCCCGCGCAGGGGATACAGGGCCTGCGTGCGCCGCGTCCGGATCCGGTCGTACTTGCCGAGCAGCGGCCGGGAAACAGTGCCCGTCTTTGTGTTTCGCTCGGCACGCGCGCCGGTAAGCGACTCCTCGATCTCCGACCGCTCCTTCGCAATCTCCTCGCGCGCCGCGGCCTGTTCTTCCTCAACGGCCGCAAGAGTCGCCTCGCTCGAGACTACCGCGGTTCTCATCTCGCCTATCCGCCGGTTGAGCGCCTGCAGCTCGCTTTCATCTTCGGCAATTATCCTCCGCGCGGATTCGACCTGCGCCATCGCGGCTGTCGCCTCCTTCAGCCGTTTGACGGCATCGAGCTGCGCGAGATTTTTTTCCTGCATCTGCTTGTGCTGCGCGATCTTTCCCTGGAGCTCCCGCTGCCTTCGCTCTTCCGCCTCGACAGCTGCGAGCGACCGGGACACCGCGGCCTGCGCGTTCTCCTTCTTCCTGTCGAGCGCGGCCATTCGCGGGTCGAGCGCGTGCAGCCGCCCCTCCAGCTCCTTGATGCGAGTGTCGTCTTCCTGTAACGCGAGCAGCGCTTCAACTTCACTTTGCATTTTGCCTGTCTCCATTCAGCGTGATCTTCCCCGGCCGAGTGCCTTCCATCTCATCTTGCCCGACGCTCGCATGCTGAGCACGAGCTTGTGCCTCTCCTCATTCAAGCCGTCCCTCTCCCGCTCATCCGCCAGGGGGAGCAACCTGTCTATCTCGTTCACTCTATCCTCCATCTCGCGAACGTTCAGCCGCGCAATTGAGTCGTCGATCGTCCGCTGCACATCCATCAGGTCTTCATTTCCGTCCATGAGCTCCTGCGCGGTCTCGAGCGCCTCAGCGTCGAGGCTTTCGGCCAGGCTCTCGAACGAAACATCGGGACCTGCCGCGAGAAGCGCCGAGAAGATCGACTTGAATGCAGAATCCCTGAACGAGTCGGGTCCGATTCTTTCGGCGATGCTCTCCACCCGTGTCCGCTGCTGGAGCATCGCGCGCACGAGTTCACGCTCTGCGGCATTTCCTCCACCACGCCTCGGCCTGCGACGATCGCCTGAAGCCTGCCTGGCCGGGACTGCGTCGGGCAGGCTGACGACCGGCTCAGGCGATACAGTGATCTGACGCACCGCCCCGAGCTCGCGGAGAAGAATTGCCCTGTCAACTCCGGTTATCTCGCTCGCGCGGCCTACGTAAAGGTCGCGCATTATCTCGTCAGATGTCGCGCGAATTGTCGGCAGCAGCCGGTCCAGCGCCCGGCGTTTCTTCTGCAGCTCGGCAAACCATCCCGCGCGGTCGAGGATCTGAACCTTCCGCTCGAATACGTCGATCGCCGCTGACAGCTGCGCTTCCATCCCCTCGGCGCCGTGCTCGCGGGTGTAGGAGTCAGGATCCTGGCCAGATGGGAGCGTGACGACCCTCACGGAAAATCCCTGGCTGAGGAGCTCGTCGCCGGCGCGGAAAGTCGCCTTGAGCCCGGCGGCGTCACTGTCGTAGAGCAGAAACACGTTGCGTGAGTACTTCTTCACCAGGCCCGCCTGCGCCTCGGTCAGGGCCGTCCCCATCGGAGCGACAACTTCTTCGATTCCCGACGACATGAGGCGGAGCGCGTCGAAGTACCCCTCGACCACAAGCACCCTGTCGGCGCGGCGGATCGCATTGCGCGAGCGGTTCAGGCCGTAGAGCATCTTCCCTTTCGAGAACACGGGAGACTCGGGTGAGTTGAGATACTTCGGCTCGCCCGGCCCGAGAAGCCGCCCGCCGAATCCGATGTTGCGCCCCTGCACGTCGTGAATGGGGAACATGAGACGGTTGCGAAAACGGGGTCGCGGCTCGGTTTCCTGGTCGTTAGCGACAAGCAGTCCGCTCTCGATGAGCCGGGCGTCGTCGAAGCCGAGGGCGTTCATGTAGACACGCATGAGACCAATCTCGCGCGGCGCGAAGCCAATCCCGAATTCGTCAGCCACCGCTCGCGCGACGTCGCGCTCCGTCAGATAGTCACGGGCCTGGGCCCCGATCGGCTCATCCCAGAGAACCTTCTGGAAGTACGCTGCGGCGGTTGCCTGAATCTCCCAGAAGGGCTCGCGCGGATCAGGACCCTCACGCTTGACCTTCGTATCGGGAACATCGATGCCTGTCTTCTCGCCCACGAACCTGACCGCCTCGGGCCACTCCATCCCGAGCCGCTTCTGGAGAAACTTGAAGACGTCGCCACTCTCTCCGCACACGAAGCAATGGTAGAGCCGCTTGTTCGGCACCACCGAGAAGTTCCGCCGCGTACCCTGGTGGAACGGACACGGTCCGCGAAAATCCGAGCCGGTCTTCTTCAGCGAAACATATTCGCCGACTATCGCGACTATGTCCGCCGCCTCGCGAACGTGCTCGATCACTTCGTCAGGGATCATGCGAGCTCCACGACAGTAACCCCGGCACCACCTTCGTTCCACGCACCGAGTCGAAAGCTGGCGACTCTCGACTCCTTTCGCAGCATCTCCGACACTCTTTCCCGGAGAGCCCCGGTTCCCTTGCCATGAATTATGCGAAGCAGCTTGAGGTCCGCGCGAACCGCTGAATCGACCGCCTGCATCAGGAGGTCTTCTATCTCGCCCGCGCGAAGCCCCCTCAGGTCGATTTCGCTTTTCGCTTCGATCTCCGGGATGTCACCGCGTATAGTAACGCCGATTCGTTCGCTGCCCCCAGGCGGCAAAGCTTTCTCGAGCGCTGTGCGCGGAACAGTCATCTTCACCGAGCCAAACGCGACGACCGCCGACCCGTCCCGAAACTCGACTACGCGTGCCTTGCGCCCCCCGAGCGTGCTGACGACGACGTAATCGCCTTCGCCAACCGGGCCCGACGCTGAACGCGAATGGCCTTTGCTGCCGGGTTCCAGGACCGGCTCGGCCTCGAGCGCCGCGAGGGCCTCGCTCTCCGTTGCCGCAAGCTGCTCCATCCTGCGACGCGCGTCCCTCGCCGACTCATCCGCCGCCGTCGACGCAGACTCACGGAGCTCGCGAATGGTCCGGTCCACCTCCGACCGTGCATCGAGAAGCAGCCGTCTCGCTTCCCGCCGCGCGTCCCGCTCGGCAGTGCGCTCCTTCTCCCGCACAGCCACCTCGCGCTCGGCGACACGGCGTGCGCGCGACGCCGCATCCTCGGCCATCTCTTCGGCTTCCTTTTCGCGCTCGGCGAGTCTGGTCTGACGCAGCTCAAGCTCGGCGAGAAGTGCGTTGATGTCCCGCTCGCCCGTTGGAAGTCGGGCCTCCGCACGCTCGAGTACCGAGTCCGGCAGCGCGAGACGCCTCGCGATGCTTATCCCGTAGGATCTTCCCGGGATTCCCTTGATGAGACGGTATGTCGGGGCGAGCGCGACTGAATCGAATTGCAGTGACGCGTTTACTACACCCTCGACTTCGCTCGCCAGCTCCTTCAGCGCACCGAGGTGAGTTGTCGCAACCGAGAGACTCCCCCGGCTCGTGAGGGCCTCGAGAATTGCCCCGCCGAGTGCCGCGCCCTCGACCGGATCGGTGCCTGAGCCGAGCTCGTCGATGAGCACGAGCGAATCCGGCGTCGCCTGCCTGAGGACTTCCGCAAGATTCTTCAGATGGGCGCTGAAGGTTGAGAGACTCGAGCTGATCGACTGCTCATCTCCGACGTCCGCAAACACATCGTCGAATATCGCGAGCCGCGATTCATCGCGAACCGGCACCGGCACGCCCGCCTGCGCCATCGCCGCGAAAAGTCCGAGCGACTTGAGGAGGACTGTTTTTCCGCCCGTGTTCGGCCCCGAGATGAGGAGGGTGCGCTCGGCTGGCTCGAGCGCCAGATCGAACGGCACGACCGCGATTCCCTGCGCTATCAGGAGCGGATGGCGCCCCCCGAATACGGAGAAGCCATCCCGGGCAGAGCAGAACTCGATCGTGCCGCAGCCGAGTGCCCGGGCGAAGCGGGCGCGGGCGTAGAGTGAGTCGAGGACGATCAACGCTTCGAGCGCAGCGCCAATCTCCAGACGGATTGGCCTTATTAGCGCGGTGAGCTCGGCAAGGATTCGGTCAATTTCGCGCAGCTCCTCCGCCTCGAGCTCCCTCAGACGGTTCCCGGCTTCGATGGCGGCCGGGGGCTCGACGAAGAGCGTGCCTCCGGTGCTGGAAGTGTCATGGACAATTCCACCGACGGAGGTGCGACCCTCCCGCCTGATCGGGATAACGAAGCGCCCGTTGCGGACGCTCACTGACATGTCGGGAACCTGGAATCTCGGGTCGAGCTTCGCAACGGCGCGCTCGAGCATCTTCACGATCTCGCCTTGAGCGCCGCGCAGCTCACGCCTTATGCGCCGCAGCTGTGGCGAGGCATCGTCGCGCATGGCGCCGTCGTCATCTATCGCTGCTTCGAGTGCTTTCTCCTCCGCGCGCGCGGTGACAAGCGCGTCTATCTCGCTGCGCAGCATCGCAACCGCGATCGGCGGGATCGCATCATGCTCGAAGCTCTCGCGTGAACGGCGCGATGATCCAAGGAGATTGCGGATCCCGAGGAGCTCCTGAAGTGACAGCGCGGCTCCTTCGACGCGAAGGCGCGAAAGCGCAGGCCGGATGTCGAAGAGCTGTTGCGGATGCCACGCGGCATCTCCCTCGGCCAGGGTTCGCATCACTGCGACGCGCGCGTGCTCGCGCTCGATCCAGTCCCGGTCGGAGCATGGCTTCAGCTCGCGAACGCGCTCTGCTCCCGGCGCCGAGCTCGAGTATCCTGCCGCGAGAGCGAGGGCCGAATCGAATTCGAGAACTCCGAGGGCGTGCTGATTCATGAATGAAAAAACCCGAACCCGCGAATGTCGTCGCCGGTTCGGGTTCGGTACTGCGGAGGCCGACTGATCACCCCTGCTTGCCGAGCTCCTCGCGAGCGATCGCGTTGATGGTGCCCCCTTCTGCGCGGCCCCTGAACTGTGGAAGGACCTTGCCCATCAGGGGTCCGATCGTGACGGCGCCGGCATCGATCGCGGCGCGCACGGCCGCCCGTATCTCGGCGTCATCGACTGCCGGGGGAAGATATTTCTCGAGCGCTACTGCTTCCGCGCGCTCCCTGTCTGCAAGATCGCCGCGGCCGGCCTTGTCATACATCTCGACCGACTCACGGCGTTTTTTTATTGCCTTTCTAAGCACGTCCACGACATCCGTGTCTTCCGGATCGTGTCTCAGCTCGATGCGGCGGTTCTTGATTTCCGAAAGTACCGTCCCGAGGAGAAGCGTGCCCTGCTTGTCCTGCGCTTTTCGCGAGGCGTTCAGGTCTCCCTGCAACCGCGCGAGAAGCTCGGACATCTAGACCCGCCTGGTACGGCGGTTCTTGCGCATCGCCGTGTTCAGCTTGCGCTTGCGGCGCTCACTCGGCTTTTCGTAATGACGGTGCTTGCGAAGATCGGAGAGGATGCCCGCTTTCTCGCACTTCTTCTTGAAGCGCTTCAGCGCGCGTTCAAAGTTCTCGTCGTCATGGATAATGACTTCCGACAAAATCTGCTTCCCCCCTTCGTGGCGTTTTTGACGCCGGCATGGATAGATCTTGAAGTTAGCTGGACGCCAGTAGGCAGGCAAGCGAACTGGCTTGCGGGAAGCACGAAGCCGGAAGCACCGGCGGGCGACAGGCAGCAGGCAGCCAGATCCCGGAGCGCAATCGGGAAGGGTTCGAGACGAACCACTCCTGACAGGTGCTGACGCTTGTCCGCGCAGGCGATGGCCGCCTGCTATCTGCGGCCTGCCCATGCTGACTGCAACTTGCTACCTGCAAAGCGTGCAAACTGTCTTGCAGAAAGCACGAAGCCGGAAGCACCGGCAGGCGACAGCCGAAGGAGCCACTACGGGTCCTCAATCCGCAATCGCCTTAGCCAGGCGGCCAGCTGAGGTGTCTTCCGGCAAGCAAATGAAGGTGCAGATGCGGCACCGATTGTCCTCCATCCGAACCGGTGTTCACGACAACCCGGTAACCGCCGTCGGCGTACCCTTCGTCGCGGGCAATCCGGGCGGCCATCGCGAGCAACTCGCCGAGGAGCGATTCGTCTTCCGCGCTCGCGAGAGAGTCGATGTGGTCCCGCGGAATAACGAGGACGTGCAGCGGAGCCTTCGGATCTATGTCGCGGAACGCTACCAGTCGCTCTGACTCCGCCACGAACGCCGTGCTGATGTCTCCCCGTCCGATTCGGCAGAATATGCAGTCGTCGCTCATCGATTCTCTCCACTTGTTCCAATCCCGAGAAGCGCCCGCACGATCGCAAGGCCTGCAACCGCCGCCGTCTCGAACCTCAATGTTCCTCCAGCCAGCGATACCGGCTTGAAGCCTCCAGCGATCATCTCTTCCCTCTCCTTCGCATCGAAACCGCCTTCCGGCCCGATGGCAATTGACACAGGCGCTTCCAGCTTCATGCCGATGAGCGGGAGATCCGACGAGGCGTCGAGCAGCAGCCGCTCACCTTCCGGTGCGGCCGCTATCGCCCGGGACACGGGCGCGGATGGATGAATCTCGGGCATCCATGCTCCACCCGACTGCGTCAGCGCCGACACCATCCTGGCCTTGAGCCGCGACTGGAACGCGGGGCCATCCCCAGCGGGACCGACGCTCCTCGACCGCCGCCAGATCACCGGGCGCCAGCTAGTCGCCGCCAGCTCAGTGCATTTCTCGGCCAGAAGGAGCATTCGGTCGCGGTCGGCAACCGGTACGAGCAGGTGTACCGGCGGGAGGTCAGGCACCGTCCACGCCTCGGTGACATCGATGGTCAGCGACCGCTTGGTGATCCTCGAGATCGTGCCCGCGGCGGCCGCCCCGCGACCGTCGCGCAGGGCCGCCGGCTCACCAGCGCCGAGTCGCAGCACGCGCGCATGCTGCGCGGCATCGTCGCCCAGCGTGACCGAAACCCCGGGAGCGAATTCCTCCGGCGCAAAAAAGACTACGGCCGGCGCTCGATCAGAACGCTCCACCAGCTCTCCTCTTCGTCGTCCGATATGATCCTCCACCCGCCATCCCCGATTTCTGCAAGCATTGCCGCCTTCTCCTCGGCGAGGATGCCTGAAAGTATGGCATGTCCGCCCGGCTCGAGCGAATCGTGAATGACCGGGAGGAGGGAGACAAGAACCGACGAGATGATGTTAGCCAGGACGAGGCCGACCGGGCCGACGAGCGGAAGCAGGACCGTAGCATCTCCCTCGAGCACGTGAACCGTTCCGGCGACCCCGTTCTGTTCCACGTTCGCTTCGGCGTTGCTGATCGCGTCGTAATCGAGCTCGATCGCGAAGACGGTCGATGCTCCGAGACGGGACGCGCAGATCGCGAGCACCGCACTTCCGGCCCCTGCATCTGCGACAGTCGTCGGCATTGCCGGAAGCTGCTGCATCAGGCGCACCACGCCCCGCGTCGTCGCATGCTCGCCTGTCCCGAACGCCATCGCCGGATCTATCACCACCTGCATCTGATCCGTGTCATCCGCCAGCCACGGCGGAGTGAGCGTCAATCGACCGAGGCGGCGAGAGCGAACCGAAGCGCGCCACTCGCGCCAGTCGAGGATCGGTGCCTCGCCTACGGTGAGAGTCGCCGAGGGATCTATCTTCCGGACGCTTGCAGCCACAGCATCTATGTCATGACCCGGCGGAAAATGCGTGACAAGTGCGCCGCCGTCCTCATGGACACCCTGCGATCCCGCTTCGAACAGCGCGCTCGAAATCACTTCGCCGTCCGCGAACTTTTCTATGCGCAACGCGATCCACGGCCGGAGTCGAGACCCGGGCATCGGATCCTGACCCGTCACGCCCCGAGCGATTCCTTCACCTTCGACCAGAAACCTTTCTGTCGCCTCTGCATCGGCGCGCTCTGCAGTTCGCCGAGTCGCTTTATCAGGGTCTCTTCCTCGGGGGCCAGCTCCTCGGGGGTGAAAAGCTGAAGGCGCACATGCAGGTCGCCGGTGCCCGTTGCGTTCACGCGGGGGAGCCCGCGGCCCTTTAGATGGAAGACCTGGCCGCTCTCGGTTCGCGGTGGCACGTGGAGTGTCACGCTCGCCGTGACCGTCGGCACCTGCACATCGGCGCCGAAAACCAGCTGCGAATAGGTGATGAGAACTTCGGCGTAGAGATCTTCGCCGTCGCGCTCGAACCGCGGATCGTCCTCGACCTCAAACACGACGAGAATGTCACCCTTCCCTCCTCCGCGCGGTCCGACGTTGCCGATCCCGCGCATCGTCATGTACTGACCTGTTGCGACTCCGGGCGGAACCTTCACCGCGATGTTCTCCTCCTGCCTGACGCGGCCCTCGCCGCGGCACTTCCTGCATGGGGACGTGATTATCGTTCCTTCACCGGCGCACGTCGGGCATGGCGTGACGCTTATCACCTGGCCGAAGAACGACTTCTGCGCGCGCCTGACTTCACCGGCGCCGGCGCACGTCGTACAGCGGTTCGCGCTGGTGCCCGGCTCGGCGCCGGTTCCTTGGCACTTGTCGCAGTTGGCGAGCAGCTTCACGGTGACCGATTTGTCGACGCCGGTTTCCACTTCCGCGAGCTTGAGAGGCATCGTGATCCGTATGTCCGAGCCCGTGCGCGGTCCCGGCTGCCCACCGCGGCCCCCGCCGCCGAACAGATCGCCGAACCCGCCCATGCCGCCGAGGTCGCGCATGAAGATGCTCAGCGCCTCGGCCAGATCGACATGGTGGAATCCACCGGCGCCGCCGCGAAGACCCGCCTCGCCGTAGCGATCGTACATCCCTCGCTTTTCCGGATCGCGGAGAATGTCGTACGCCTCGGTTATCTGCTTGAACTTCTCCTCCGCCTCGCTCGAACCGTTGTTGCGGTCCGGGTGGTACGTCATCGCAAGCTTCCTGTAAGCCTTCTTGATGTCGTCGGGCGATGCGGTTCTCGGAACTCCGAGTGTGTCGTAGAAATCGGCCATCTTCGGCGATGTCAGTCCAGTAAGTCGGTAAGAAGTCGCGACGTGTGAGTCACCAGCGAGATGACCTTGTCGTATGGCATGCGTGTCGGCCCGATAACGCCTATGACGCCGGTGACCGAACCCGAACGATACTGCGCGGTCACTATCGTGAAGTTCTCGAGGTTCGGATCGCGATGCTCATTGCCGATGCTTATCGTGATCCCCGGCTTTGAGCTCCGGTTGCGAAGCAGGTCGGAGAGATGCTCGCGGGTTTCGGTGAGCGCGACGAGCTTGCGCATGTTGTCGACGTTCGCGAACTCGGGTTGCTCCGCCAGGAGTGAAGCCTGGCCGAGAAGGACGTCGTCGTCGCGCTCCGTCGCGCTCTCGAAAAGCTGCTCGCCCTCCTCTATGAATACGTTGAGCAGCTCGGCCGCATCACGCGTCGGCCCGGTATCCCTCAGCCGCTCCGCGAGCGAGCTTCGTATCTCGCGGAGGGTGAGTCCCGACATACGCTCGTTGAGAACATTCGCCACCTCGGCCACCGCAACGTCTGCGATTTCAGCGCGTGACTCGACGAAGATTGTCCGGACGGCGCCACCAGTGAGAGTGAGCGCGACAAGAAGCTGCTCCGACGAGAGCTTCACGAGGTCGAGCCGCTCGACGATGCTGTTGTCGAGCTGCGGACCGAGCGCGACACCCAGTTCCTGCGTGATTACCCCGAGGCTCTGGGCCGCGCGGCGCAGGATCGACTCGACGGCCGAGCCGCCACTGGTAATGCGCGCGCTCAGCTGGTCGTGCTCTTTCAGCGCGAGCGCGGGCAACGGCATCAGCGAATCGACGTAGACCCGATACGCGACGTCCGTGGGAACGCGCCCGGCGGAAGTGTGTGGATGGTAGAGCAGGCCCTTGTCTTCGAGGTCGCTCATCGTGTTCCGGATGGTGGCCGGCGAGATGCCGAGCCCAAACCTGCGCGCTATCGCATTGGAGCCTGCGGGCTGCGCGGTTTCTACATACGATTGGATGACCGCCTCGAGGACCCGGCGCTCGCGCTCAGTCAGCTCGGGAAACGGCATAAGTTCGAACGTAGCAATGATTTCAAAAACCTGTCAACCCGGCCGCAAGCGAATCGAGTCGCAGCCACCCCTCCGGCGTCAGCCTGACGACGCCGTCATCGATACGAGCCCAGCCGGGTGAAAGCCAACTTGTCGCCGCCTCCAGGTCGCGCTCTGACGCGCGAAGCCCCGAGATCGTTCTGAGCCCGAGATAGACCCGCTCCGACGCGCGGTTGCCCTCGCTGAGATGCTCCTCGCCCTGTCGCACGGATTCTCCCGTGTTCAACCGGCGAACCCAGTCCGCGTACGCGCTGACGTTCCAGCGGCGGGTTTCGCCGTCGAATGAGTGCGCGGAGGGACCGACCCCGATATAGCTCGCCCCCGTCCAATAGGCCGAGTTGTGTCTCGACTCCATTCCCGGGAGCGCGAAGTTGGATACCTCGTAATGCGAGTAGCCGCGTGCCACGGCCATCTCGTCGGCGAGCAGAAACTCGCTGGCGTACTGCTCATCTTCCGGGGCGGTGAGCAAACCGCGCGTCTGCCACCTGGCCAGAGGTGTCCCCTGTTCGATCGTGAGCCCATAGAGCGAGATGTGGGGCGGCTCGAGCTCGAGCGCGAGCTCGAGATCCCTCCTCCATTCCCTCTCGATATCCCGAGGCAGCGCGAAAATCAGATCGATCGAGAAGTTGGTAATCCCGCCTTCGCGCGCAAGCTCAATCGCCCGGCGTGCGTCGGCGCCCGAATGAACGCGATGCATCCATGCGAGAACCGCATGGTCGAAGCTTTGAATGCCGATCGAGAGCCGGTTTACACCTGCCGCGCGCCACCCCGCGAGTGACTCTGCCGAAACATCCTCCGGATTTGCCTCGAGCGTCACCTCGGCATCGGCCTGCACGTCGAAGCGGGTGCGGAGAAGATCGAGCAAACGGGCAATCCCATCCGGGCCGAGCCGCGACGGGGTGCCGCCACCCAGATATACCGTGTCGAGCGAACCCGAATTCGGGCCGATCAAAGCGAATTCGCGTGCAAGAGCCCTGAGAAACTCTTCCACGGGAACTGTCTTCCGCACGGCGATCGAGAAGTCGCAGTAAGAGCATCTGCGCGTGCAGAAGGGGACGTGGACGTAGAGGTGCCGGGCTGTCACAGGTTCAATGTAGTACCTGGGCTAGCGTCTCCTTACCTCTCCGGAAACGAGACATTCCGCCAGGCCCTGAAGCTCGAGCGATGTCACCGCGGCGAGGCACTCCCGGACCGTGAGATGACATTTTACCGAGAGGGCATCCGGCTGCAGTGGTCCCGCGGAAAGAGCCTTCCACACCCTGCCATCCACGCCCGTCAGGTGCAGCGGCTCGACCTCCTCGGGGGAGGCGATGCCCACCATTGAAAGCGCATCCGCCACCGAGGCGATAAACGGTGCCCCATCGCGGAGAAGGTGGTTCGACCCCGCGCTCTGGGGCGAGTCGAACGGTCCAGGGACACACGCGACTTCGTTCCCGATCGCCTTGGCATGCCGGGCCGTTATGAGCGCCCCGCTCCGGTGGCCCGCCTCGACGATTATCGTGAGGGGAGCCAGCGCGGCAATTATCCTGTTCCGCTTCGGGAATGTGCCTGGGAACGCGCCGACTCCCGGACCATACTCGGAGATGACGCAGGCCCGCTCGCCGATTAGCCGGTGAAGCTCCCTGTGACCGCGTGGGTAAGGCACATCGATCCCGGTGCCGAGCACGGCGACAGTTCTCCCGCCGGCGTCGAGAGCGGCACGGTGAGCGGCGGCGTCGATGCCTCGGGCCATTCCGCTGATGACCGAAATACCGGCCCGGGCGAATGCGGCGGCAAGCGTCCTTGTCGCCCTGATGCCATAACTTGTGGCATCGCGGGTTCCGACGATTGCCACCGTGGGTCCGGCGAGATGCGACCTGTCTCCAATGACGAAAAGCCGCGCTGGAGCCGTCCGGCCGAGCCGGGTGAGGGATGAGGGATAATCCGGGGAGTTGAAGGCCAGCACGTCCACGTTCATGCCGGAGACATCACATGAGGTGCCGGATACTAAGGCAGTGTGGCTGTGTCACTTGCAGCTTCTGCTACGACACTCTTGCGCAGGCGCTGCAGCTCCTTCCACCAACCGGCCAGAAGCTCGTCGATTCCCGTGCGCCCTGCCCCGCTGACCGCGTACATTGCAAAAGCGTCCTGGGTCTCGATTGGCGGCAGGTAGTCTTCGCCGAACAGGTCCATCTTCGTGAAGACGACGCAGTGCGGCCGTCGCGCGAGCTCGTCTGAATACTCGGCGATCTCATGCCTCAGCTGGTCATATTCGGCCTGCCAGTCCATGGCGTCGATAGGGATCAGAAACGCAAGGATGCGGGTGCGCTCGATGTGCCTCAGGAACTGGAGGCCAAGCCCCTTCCCCTCATGTGCGCCCTCGATGATCCCTGGAATATCCGCAACGACGAAGGTCCGGTGGTCACTGAGCTGAACGACGCCAAGGTTCGGGGCGAGGGTGGTAAAGGGGTAATCGGCGATTTTTGGACGCGCGGCGGAAATGACTGAAAGGAGAGTAGACTTGCCGGCGTTGGGCTGTCCGACCAGGCCCACATCGGCTATCAGCTTCAGCTCGAGCTCGAGAATCCTCGACTCGCCCTCCTCGCCAGGCTGCCACTCGCGCGGCGACTGATGGGTGGCAGTGGCGAAGAAGCTGTTGCCTTTTCCTCCCCGCCCTCCCTTCGCGACTATCGCATCCTGGCCGCTCTCGAGGATCTCGACAAGAATCTCGCCGGTCGCCGAATCGCGAACGATCGTGCCCGGCGGTACCGGCATCACGATGTCCGCGCCCGAGTGGCCCGTTTTGTTCGATCCCATTCCGTGATCGCCGCGCTCGGCGGCCCAACGGTCGCGATATGTGTAGTCGAGGAGAGTCGCGAGATTGCTGTCCCCGCGGATTATTATGTCTCCGCCGCGGCCGCCGTCCCCTCCATCGGGTCCTCCCATGGCAACCCGGAACTCTCGGCGGAACGAGGTGCACCCCGACCCGCCGGTCCCTGCCTCGACTTTGACCTTTACGCGATCAATGAACATCGCCTGTCTCCATGATACCGGGCGGATGTCGCCGCGTCAGAACGCGTGAGAGAATGGCTCGATATCGCGCGAGATCCCCGGGAGCGACGAGATCGGCAAGCGAATCGAGCGCTCCATGAATTTCATCCGTGCTGGCGCCGCTGTTCAGCGCACCGTGCAGATGTGAGTGAAGCTGTCTCTGCTGGCCAGCGGCTGCGCAAGCCGCGACGATGCAGAGCTCGCGTGTTTTCAGGTCAAGCTCCGGCCTTGATAGAACCTTTCCGTACCCGTCGGCGATCATCCAGCTGTCGAGCGCAGGGTGCAGTTCCCGGATGTTCTCCCGCAGCAGCTCATACGAACCCCCGTAAACAGTCCTGCAGGTTTCGGCCCCGCGCTTGACCCAGTCGGAATCGTTCTTCAGCTCAGCCGCGGCATCGTCTTCCGGCGCCATTTCACCAGAGGCCGAGCGCCAGATGCGTGCGGCATTCAGCGCGCGCGGAAAGCCGGCAAACAGGTACGACTGCAGAATCACCTCATCCATCGCGACGGGATTCACGTTTCCCGCGGCAGCATCGATCACCGCCCGCATCTTCTGCTCACCGGCGCCAGCGATCGCTGCGGCGACTCTCACGAGATGCCGTGTCTCTTTATCTATGCCGGACAATGTCTCTTTCATTTGAAATGCAGGCGGCACCGATTGCACACCCGGATAATCAGATCGCCGCTACCTGGCGGCGTCCGTGCGAATTCCTGCGAGCCACTTCCCGGATTCTCGTCTCGCCGACGATCTCGCCCCGGGAGTTTCTGACAGGCTTCGAAAGGTAGTCGGCAAGTCGCGCCGGAACCGGGTCTGGCAATGCACCGAGGTCGGCCAGGAGCCTGACAAGGGCGGGGTGCTGGGCGCGCGGGTTACCGTCCTCGACCTTGAGGGCGATGCCGGTGCCCCCGTCGAGCACCACTGCGCAATGCACACCCTCCGCGCCTACCTTGGCGATCACGCCGCCGCTCGTTTCCTCGACCATCGTCGAGTCGAAGCGCTCAGTGCCGCCGATTAGAAACGCGTTCCCGCTCATCGCCCTTGTGATCCGCGACGGAATCTCCTCTCCCCGTGCCGCCGCCGCCCCCAGCCTGGCGTATGCACGCGCCATTCGCTCGAGAGAGAGTCCGAAGACGACAACTCCGCAGCCGTCGATCGCCACGCCAATCTGCGAAGGCCGCGAATCGCTCCAGAGAGCGACCTGATTCAGCATTGCCTGCTGAACAGGGTGATCGGGGCGCTCGTAGCCGTTGATCGGCCAGCCCATGTGCCGGGCGAGTGCCAGCATCGCAACGTGCTTTCCCGAGCAGTTGTTATGAGTGCGCTTTATGCGACTTCCCGAGTCGCGCGCGACCTTTGCTGCGCGGGGGGAGAGGGGCTCGAGCGGTCCGCAGGCAAGATCCCCTTCCTCGAGTTCAAGCGCGGCGAGCATGCGGTCGACGATCGCGACGTGCTCCGGTTCGCCACCGTGCGACGCACATGCGAGGGCCAGTTCCTCATCGCCCCATCCCAGGGCGTCGAAGCCTCCCGTCTCTATCAACGGGATGATCTGGAATGGCTTGGCGCAGGAGCGCCACCACGTATTGAGGTCGGGATTACCGGCCGAGCCCGACAAGCGGTCACACGCGTCGACAACCGCTGCGTGCACCCGATGAAGCGATTCTACCGCATTCCCGCGGGTGACGATGACATCAAGCTCGTGTGATTCCATTACCCCCCTAAAATATCGAGATGAGCCCTTTTGTGTACCGTCTTGGATCTCTTCTCACGTCTGCCAGAACCGTATTCAGCGAGGTGACTGCCTGCAGAAGTTGCGTGTACATCTCGTCCTCGGTGAACAGCTTCGCCATCGTGCCTTCGCCGCGCTGCATCGTTCCGACCAGGCTGTCGACGCCCGCAACGGCCGATACCAGCCGGTTGTAAAGCTCGTCGTCCCTCAGAAGCTTGCCGACCGTGCCGTCCGGCGACGACACGCCAGCGCCGAGATGGGCGACGAGGGTATCCGCGGACATGAGCATGCGGTCGAGGCTGTTGTAGATCGAAGGATCGTTGAGCAGTCGCCCGACGGTGCCACGCGGATTCTGGAGTTTCACCATCACCGCGTTCGAGTTCGCGAGAGTCGAATTCAGGTTGTCGTACATCTGCCGGTTCGTGATGAGCTGGCCGAGAGTTCCGCGGCCGCTCGTCACTCCGTCGGCAACCTCCTGGAGGCTCGATGTCAGCACGGTGACCTGGTCGAGCGCGCCAGCCGCCTGGGCCAGCACGGCTTCGTAGTCGGCGGCGACCCCAAGGCGTATCGTGTCGCCCGGCGCGAGCATCGGGAACTGCGGGGTGCCCGGCGAGATGTCGAGCACCTTGTCGCCGAGGAGGCCGAGCGTCTTCAGCTTGGCCTCGGAATCCCGCCGGATCTGCGCCTGCACCTTGCGGTCGACTTCGACCGTGATCTTCAGGTTGCGCATCGTATCGGTATCGACCGGGAGGAATTCGATTGCCTTGACGCTGCCGGCGAGCTGGCCCGCGACGGTGACCTGGCCCCCGACGCGAAGCCCCGCGGTGTGCGGGACAAAGCTGACGAGCTCGTATCGCTTGGCGAAGAGATTCGCCGCCTCCCCGAGCCTGAGGATCGCCACGCCGATGATGACGATAGCCACAATCACAACAGCTCCGACTTTCAGCTGGTCCCAGGTGACGCCGGTTGAACGTTTCATAGATCGGTGCAGTGAGTGCCGGTCATTTCAGTATCCGCCAAGGAAGTCACGTATGTATTTGTCGTCACTGCCGGACATCTCTTCCGGGGTGCCGACGAAAGCTATCCTGCGGTCGGCCAGGACGGCGATCCTGCTGGCCATTCTGAACGCAGACCTGATATCGTGCGTCACCACGACGCTCGTCACTCCCAGCTCGCGCTGAAGCTTGATGATGAGGTGCGTGATGGTGGCGGTCGTCAACGGATCGAGTCCCGACGTCGGCTCGTCGTAGAGCATGATCTTGGCGTTATTCGCCATTCCCCGTGCTATGCCAACGCGCTTGCGCATGCCGCCGCTGAGCTCCGAAGGCATCATCTCCATGACCCGATCGGGATCGAGATCCACGAACGAAAGCTTTTCGCGCACCCGGTGCTCGATCTCGTCTTCCGTGAGCTCGGTATGCTCCCTGAGCGGATACGCGATGTTCTCGTAAACAGTCATCGAATCGAAGAGCGCGGCGCCCTGAAACACCATTCCCATTTTCTGGCGCACCTTGAGGGCGTCGGGGAAGCTGAGACCGGTGATCTCCTCGCCATCTATGTACACCTGGCCCCGGTCGGGAGTCAGCAACCTCAGGAGGAGCTTGAGGATCGTTGACTTCCCCGTTCCCGATTCGCCTGCCACGACTATCGTCTCGCCTTCCAGCGCGGCAAGCGAGATGTCCTCGAGAATCGGCTGCTCGAACGAGAGGTACACATCCTCAAGGGCGACGATTGTCTCAGCCGCCTTCTCACGCGACTCCGAAGCGCGATGCTCGGTCGTGGAGCGCGACTCGTCAATCTCCTTCCGGATCTGTTCCCGCACGCGGCGGTGGTCATCGGTCCGGCGAAGCGGATCGCCGCGCCCGCCCCACTCGGCCTCGGGGCGTTCGCCCCGTCTGTCCTCGCCGCCATTGCGCACGCCACCAACCGGCTCGACCGGCTCAACCGGCTCAACCGGCTCGACCGGCTCCACGGGCTCGTCGGGTTTGTCAGCCATGTGGCAGGAAAGCCAGAAGAAGCTGCGTTATGAAGTAGTCGACGACAAGTATGCTGATGCTCGCCGTGACGACGGTGCGGGTCGTCGCGATTCCCACTCCCTCCGTGCCGCCGGTCGTCTTCAGACCGAAATGACATGCGACAAGGGAGATTATCCCGCCGAACACAAATGGCTTGACGAGCCCGTGCACGAAGTCGTTCGGGATGTACTTGAAGACGAACCCACCGCTGGCGATCTGCTCCCAGACGGTGCTCCAGTAGAGCGATGTCGGAATTCCCACATACGCTGTGGCGATGACGTTGCCGCCCAGTATTCCGGCAAAATCATTGATTACGGTGAGGACCGGAAGCATGAAGAGTGCGGCAAGCACCCGCGGCGTCACGAGCTTGCGAATCGGATCAGTTCCGAGAGTGTTGAGAGCGTCGATCTGCTCGGTAACGCGCATGGAGCCGAGCTGCGCCGCGATTCCGGAGCCGACGCGTCCCGCCACCATGAGGCCCGCCAGCACCGGGCCGAGCTCCCGGATCATCGACGCGGCGACAAGACGGCCAATGTACATCGTCGCGCCGAACGTCTTCAGCTGCACTGATGACTGAAGCGCCAGCACCATTCCGGTGAAAAAGCCGGTCAGGAGCACGATCGCCAGCGACTGCACGCCGATCGATTCCATCTGCTGTATCAGGTCGCCCCGGTAGAACGGGCGCGAGAAGGCGAACCGTATCGCCTTTGTGCCCAATACCAGGAATTCCTGGAACGAGTGGATTTTTCGCTTTGCGGACTGGTTGAACCGCTCGAGCAATCGGCGTCCTGGTCTGAAGACTGAGCAACAAATGTAATGCACTTCCCGCCAGCCATGGTGCCA
The DNA here is from genome assembly GCA_051005175.1 of Gemmatimonadaceae bacterium. GTDB lineage: Bacteria > Gemmatimonadota > Gemmatimonadetes > Gemmatimonadales > Gemmatimonadaceae > UBA4720. Next base: position 28,696 of record JBPCJP010000209.1, read on the forward strand.
CGCTCGTTCGACTGTCGCAACTGCTGGCGCCCTCTTACCTTGCTCTCCGATGATCGAGCGGATAACGCGCAAACGGGTCGAGGAACTCCTCGCCGCGGCCGATGGCAGACGTGTCGCCGTCGTCGGCGACGCGATGCTCGACGTCTACCTCCGGGGGGACGTCGACCGCATCTCGCCGGAAGCGCCCGTGCCTGTCGTCAGGATCCGCGAGCGCAAGCTCGGACTCGGCGGGGCCGCAAACGTCGCGAACAACATCGTCACGATCGGTGCCCGCTGCGAGCTGGTGTCGGCAGTGGGAGAGGACGCGGCCGGCGCCACCCTTCGCGACATGTTGAACCAGGTCGGAGCCGATACGCGCTCGCTGGTTTCAGTCAAGCGCCCGACAACTACAAAGACCCGCGTTGTGGCAAGGTCTCAACAGTTAGTGCGGTACGACGAGGAAGAAGACGTCGACCTTGCCGGGGAGGAGACTGAACGGTTGCTGGCGGCACTCGAAGTCGCGGTGGCTTCGGCCGATGCACTCGTTTTCGAGGACTACAACAAGGGCGTCATCGTGGCGCCGGTAATAATGGCGGGGATCGACTGGGCCCGTTCGCGCGGAATCCCCACTGTCGTCGACCCGAAATACAGGAATTTCTTCGCCTACCGCGGGGCCACGATCTTCAAGCCCAACAGGCGCGAGCTTGAGTCGGCTCTCGGGGCGGAGATGGACTTCGACCATCCGCAGGCCCTCCCTTCAACGTTCGAGCGTCTCGGAGTGGAACACCTCCTGCTTACGCTTGGCGAGATGGGCATGGCATTGATTTCAGCAGACGGCGAGGTTGGCCGGATTCCGACGACGGCGCGTGAGGTCTACGACGTTGTCGGCGCGGGCGACACCGTTACCGCGTACCTCGCAACGATGATGGCGGCAGGCGGAACTCCAGCCGAGGCGGCGCTCATCGCGAACTTCGCCGCCGGGGTCGAGGTGGGCAAATTGGGGGCGGCTACGGTCACTCCCGGGGAGGTGCTCGAAGCCTACGACGACTTCGCCGCATCGGGCATCGCTTGAACCGCGCGGCATGGGCTGCGCTTTCCGGTGCCCTGCTCCTGGTGTCCGTGACGCCTCGAGCGGCGTCGGGACAGGTAGCGGATACGACTTCCGTGCTCGCCGGCCCACCCCTCGGCATTTCGGCCCCGGCCGACTCCATCTTGTTTCAGCCGGCGGCGGTGCAGGCCTCAGGGTGCGGGCGCAGCGCGTCCGACCTTGCGTTGAGGAGAGCGGGTGTCGCCGGCGTTTTCGTCGGTGGCAATGCGCTTCTTCTGGCTTACATGAAGAATGCGTGGTGGTCCGGCGAGCGGGCCGACAAGTTTTTCTTCAGGGCTGACTGGGACGAGAATTTCCGCGACCAGGACAAGTTCGGGCACGCGGTCGGCGGCTACCATCTCGCGCGAATTGGGGCCGCCCTTCTCCGAAGCGCGTGCATGTCCAAGCCGAAGGCAACGGCGCTCAGCGCGGCATATGCCGCCGCTTTCCAGCTTCAGATAGAGATCTGGGACGGGATGTTCGACAAATACGGGTTCTCATACCCTGACCTCCTCGCGAATACCGCGGGGACCGCGCTCGCGGTTCTCCACGAGGTGCGTCCCGGAACGAAAGCGATAAAGCCAACCATCTCGTATGCGCCCTCCGCCGCCCTTCGCAACCGGGACAATTTCCCCGGCGAGATGCGGCCGTCGCTCGACTACTCGGGTCAGACCTACTGGCTCTCTGCCGACGTCAATGCGATGCTTCCGGCGGCGGCGAAGCCTTACTGGCCGTCGTTCCTGCGGGTTTCGGCGGGCCACTCCATCACCGACTGGATCGACCCCGAGACAGGGGCCAACATCAGGGCGAAGAGGAAGATCCTGCTGACCATCGATTTCGACGCGGAGAAGTTGCCGGGCGAGAACCGGCTCTGGAAGACGTTCAAGCGGAACCTGAGCTTCATCCACCTGCCCTCGCCCGCGATCCAGATCTCGCCTGATTTCGAGTTCATCCCATGGTACAAGTGAGACCCTGGATACTCGCAGGGGGCCTTTTCGCTGCTGCCGCGAGCGCCGGAGCGCAGGCGACACCTTACCTCCCGAACGACGACATCTCCTACCACTATGTGGATGCGCTGATGTCGCGGGGACTGCTCAGGAACCTTTCCACACTCGAACGGCCGTACCACGCAGGGGCTGTTCGAGCGGGTCTCGACACTGCCGCTTCGGGCGCGCATCGCAGGGTCACGCAGTCGTATCTCGACGCGCTTTCACAGTCGCTACGCCGGTTCGAGCTCAGGACTTCACGCGACACTGCGCGGCGCACGCCGTTCCGGGCAAAAGCGACGTTCGACGTCTACGCGACTGCTCAGACTTCGTCGCTTCGGGAATTGATGAGGGCCGACTGGCACGAGGACCTCGAGCCCGCCGCAGCCGGATATTTCGTGATGGGCGGAGGTCACCTCGCGGCCTCGGTGCGCGCGATTCTGGATCCCCGGCTTAACGAAGATCCTGAATTTTTCAGCCGGAAGGACCGGAGCATTGCGGGAAGAACGGAGGATGCCTACGTC
>JBPCJP010000210.1:0-6109 GCA_051005175.1 Gemmatimonadaceae bacterium
GGAAGCGTCGGCATGACCTCATCGATGAACCACGCCACACCTTTCCTCGGCACGAGCCGCCCGACACTGCAAAGAACGAGTTCTGGCTCGACAGCGGGAGACAGGAACCTCGCCAGCATCCGCTCCCGCGCTTCCGACCGCGACGGAGGCGCACTGAACCGGTCGAGTCTGATGCCGAGGAGTACGACCGAACATTTCTCCTGCGACAGTCCTCGTTCGCGGCACGCCGCGGCGGTAGCGTTGCTGATTGGAAGTACCAGGTCAAGCGAGTCGAAAACCTTCTTCACGAAATGCGGATAAGGCCAGGTCGGCGTCGTTGCATCGAGCCCGTTCGCAATCGCGGCCGAGATGACGCCATGTCTCGACAGATGACGCCTGAGGGGCACGGCCAGCGAGGCCGTCACCATCGATGAGAACAGCACTGCATCGATCTCGTTTGCCGCAGCGAGTTTCCATATTTGTCGAATCGCTTGCGCCATGAAGATCGGGGTCCGCCAATGCCTCTGGCTCCACGGACTGCGGAGGACAAGCGTGCGTATGTCTGCATCGCCATGGGAAAGCAGGGAGTCATGCAGGTCGGTTGCAACCCGCTGCATTCCGCCGATGTTATCCATCGGCCTGTCTTCCGGCGGCAGGGAGTGGGAAACGAACAGGAGCCTCAACGGCTACAGCTCCTCATAGTACGCGGCAATCTGCCCGAGCACTCGACTCCACTCATAGCCCTCGGCCGACTTGCGCGCCGCAGTGCCCATGCGAACGCGGAGAGCGGGGTCGCGAACGAGCGACGAGACGTGCTCGAGAAATCGTGACGAGTCGCGCGGCGGCGCGAGAAATCCAGTCACGTCATGGCTGACCAGAGCGTTGCTTCCCGTCGCATCGGCCACCACTGCTGGCAGGCCGGAGGACATCGCCTCGAGTGTGACGTTGCCGAATGTTTCTGTCTCGCTCGGGAAGAGAAACACGTCTGACGATGCGTAGGCGGTTGCCAGCGCCTCACCCCGGAGGTGCCCCTCGAATATCGCTCCGGGAATCTCGCGCCCGAGCGATTCGCGTTCCGGCCCGTCGCCGACTATCAGCATGCGGTGCGCGGTTCCACGGGCTCTCAGGCCTTTCGCGACGTCGGCAACCACATCGAGGCCCTTTTCTGCCACGAGACGGCTGACGAATGCGACCACCACCTCGTTGTCAGCTATCCCTCTCGCGCGCCGCCACTCCTGAGACCGCCGGGCCGGATTGAAATGATCGGATTCGACACCGCGGGGCCACAGACGAAGGTCACTCCTTACCGAATGGTGCTTCAGGACGGCGAGCATGGAAGGTGTGGGAACGTACACATGCGCACACTGGTCGTAGAACCATTTGAGGTACTTCCAGGTTGCCGGTTCAAGAGCCCCGAGGCGGTAGTAGTCGAGATAGGAGGCGAAATGGGTATGGTAGGAGGCCACGACAGTGGTTCCCGACCTCGTCGCCCGCCTGAGCGCGGCAAGTCCCAGAAAGTCGGGGGTAGCGATGTGAAACAGATCGGGGCGGAAGCTGGTAAGGTCATCACGGGCTTCCCTGGACAATCCCAGGGAAACCCGGTAGTCGGGCCGGCCCGGCGCCTGTACCGACCTTACAGGCACGAGCGTGCCTGCATGCTCGAGCGCCGGCTGCGGGATAGTCGGGGCATAAACCCTCACTTCGGCACCCCTTTGGCCCAGATAATCCACAAGCCGGTTGAGGGTAAGAGACACCCCGTCAGCTATGTGGTTGTATGCGCCAGTAAATAGCGCGATGCGCAAATCAGGAATTCTCATATAATTAGGCTGGGTTATCATACTGCGGACACCGATCCGACACCTAGCCCGCAAGGCGGAGGCTGAATCCTTTTGAATCCGAGTCCCCAGCGCAGAATGCGCTTCGCTGACGCGTCGAGTCCCGATGAGGGCTCGCCGGCGGCAAATATTGCTACAAACACAGACATGCTTGCGAAGGCCTACGCCTACTCCCGTCCCCAGGAAGTCAGGGCTCTCGGTCTTTATCCGTATTTCATTCCGGTCGAGCAGTCTGACGCGACTGAGGTAATGGTGGAGGGAAGGCGGAGGATAATGGTCGGGTCCAATAATTACCTCGGCCTTACCAATGACCCGCGAGTGCTCGAGGCGGCTGCCGCTGCGCTGCAGAAATACGGAAGCGCGTGCACTGGAAGCCGTTTCCTGAATGGGAACACCGACCTGCACGAGCGGCTCGAGGTGGAGCTCGCTCAACTGATGGGCAAGGATGCGGCGCTCGTCTTTCCCACGGGGTATCAGGCGAACCTTGGCGTGATCTCCGCGCTTGCCGGGCCGGGCGACGTTCTGCTCATCGACAAGCTGAATCATGCGAGCATGGTCGATGGGGCAACGCTTTCGGGGGCTGAAGTTGTTCGCTTCAGGCACGGCGACTTGAAGCACCTGGAGGCGCGGCTCACGCACTCCGCCGGCAGACCGGAGCTGGTGATTGTAGCCGGGGTCTTAGGCATGGAGGGAGACCTCGCTGACGTTCCACGCATTGCCGATATGTGCGATGCACACTCGGCCCGTCTCATTGTCGATGACGCTCACGGCGTCGGCGTTTTCGGGGAGACCGGGGCAGGAGTCTGCGAGCACTTCGGCATGACGTCGAGGGTCGACCTGATCGTGGGGACCTTCAGCAAGTCATTTGCGTCGATCGGCGGCTTTGTGGTCGGAGACGAGGCCGTCATCTCCTACCTGCGGCATACCGCACGCAGCCTGATATTCAGCGCATCGATTCCGGCCTCCGCCTGCGCGACAGTGCTTGCGGCCATCGAGATAATGCGTCAGGAACCGGAGCGCCGGGTGCGCCTGTGGGATAACGCCCGGCGCATGCAGCGGGAGCTTTCCGGGCTCGGCTTCGACACATTCGGAAGCGAGTCTCCGATCGTGCCGGTCATCGTCGGCGGAACGCTCAGGACTTTCGAGTTCTGGAAACGGCTGCTCGATGCGGGTGTTTTCACGAATCCGGTGATAGCTCCGGCAGTGCCCGCGACGTCTGGAAGAATTCGCACATCCTACATGGCGACGCACACTGAGGCCCAGCTCGACCAGGTGCTCGATGCATTCCAGCGCGTCGGCCGGGAGATGGATCTGATCTGACCGCCGCCAGCCGCGCGATTCGCGTCGAGCCGGTGCGCTCGAAGCGCGATCGGCGTCAGTTTGTCGAGCTGCCGTTCAGACTTTACAGCGACGATGCGAACTGGGTGCCGCCGCTGCGACGCGACATCCATGAGCTGATCGATCCCGAACGCCACCCCTTCCATCGTCACGCTGCAGTCGAGTTGTTCCTCGCGCGAAGCGACGATCGGGTAGTTGGACGGATTGCCGCGATCGACAACGAGCTGCATGTCAGGCACCACGGCGAAAGTACGGGGTTCTTCGGCCTCTTCGAGTGCGAGCGCGATGTCGAAGTGTCGGGAGCCTTGTTCGCCGCCGCCGCAAGCTGGCTTCGCGCACGTGGCATCGAAACGATGCGCGGGCCGGCAAGCTTTTCCCTCAACGAAGAGGCCGGATTGCTCGTGCGGGGGTTCGATGGCCCGCCGGTCGTCATGATGGCGTACAACCCCCCGTGGTATGAGGACCTCATCCTGCACCAGGGATTCTCGAAGTCGAAGGATCTGCTTGCCTACTATCTCGCGAACGCCGCGCCCACGGAGCAGATGCTGCGCATGGCCGATCGTCTTCGCGATCGCTACAAGGTGTCGATCCGCACTCTCGACAAGCGCAGGTTCTGGGAGGAAGTATCGCTCGTCCGCCGCATCTATAATGAAGCGTGGATGCAGAACTGGGGGCACATTCCGATGACGGAGGACGAGCTTACCTACATGGCGAAGCAGCTCAAGCCGATTGTAGATCCGAGCCTCGTCGTTTTCGCTGAAGTGAACGGCGAGCTTGCCGGGTTCGGCCTCGCACTCCCGGATCTCAACGTCCCGTTGAAAAAGATGAATGGAAGACTCTTTCCATTCGGCTGGGCAAAAGCTCTCTGGTACGCGAGAAAGATCACCACCGCGCGCATCGTGATACTAGGGGTACTCGACAAGTACCGCCGCTCGGGTGTTGCAGAGCTCATGGAGCTCGAGATGCTGAAGAACGGACCGCGTCGCGGAATCGTGAATGCCGAGTTTTCGTGGATTCTCGAGGACAACGTGATGATGCGCACCCCGCTCGAGAAGATGGGAGCGCAGGTTTACCGGGTGTACAGGATGTACGATCTCGCCATCGGTACCGCCTGACATGGCGCCGAGGCGTCGCGTCGCTCTCGTCACAGGCGCATCCGGATTCATCGGCAGCCATCTCGTCGAAGCCCTCGTTCCCCGCGATTGGCGCGTCAGGTGCCTGGTGAGAAAAACCAGCATGTTGAAGTGGCTCCCGACCGACGACGTCACGCTGATCAATGGAGAGATAGAAGAACCGGGTGAGGATCTTGATCGCGCAGTGAGAAATGTCAGCGTGATATTTCACCTGGCGGGGCTCACTTCGGCCGCCGACGACGATTCGTACGCGGCGGTCAACGTCGAAGGGACGCGAAACCTCGTGCAGGCGATGCAGCGCTCAGCACCCGAAGCTCTCCTCGTCTTCTGCTCGAGCCTCTCGGCCGCAGGACCTGCGAGGCGCCGACCGGTCAACGAGACCGACGAGCCGGCCCCGATCACGGCCTACGGAAGATCGAAGCTCGCGGCCGAGCAGGTGGTGGCGGAGTCGGGGCTTGACCATTTGATAGTGAGGCCACCTGCTGTCTACGGTCCGCGGGACGTCGACATACTCGCGGCCTTCCGGCTCGCGAAGCATGGTCTCGCGCTCCGCGTTGCCCCGCCGGGCCAGCGCTTGTCGATGGTCCATGCCGAGGATCTCGCGCGGGGCCTCGTCAGGGCCGCCGAGGCCGAGGGGCGAGGAGTTTACTACATGACCGACGGGATGATCCATACGTGGGAAGGAATCATGGAGCAGATCGCGCGTGCGGTTGGCAAGCGGCCGCGCGTTATCGGTGTGCCGTCCGGGATCGCCGACATCGTCTCGCGCGCCGAACGGTTGCGCGGCAGCCTCACCGGAACGAAGCCGCTGCTTACACCAGATCGCGCACTCGAGCTTTCGCAGCACGACTGGACGTGCGACGACACGCGCGCCCGCCTCGACATCGACTACGAGTCGAGCATCTCATTGCCCGACGGGATGAGGATGACCGCAGAGTGGTACCGGGCCCATGGGTTTCTTAGGAGGTGAGGGTCTCACTGATTGCGGACTGCGGACGTACTGCGGACACTGACTGCGACTACTGCGGACCCAGTCCGCAGTCCAGTCGTAGTCCGCAGTAGTCCCAGTCCGTGTCCGCAGTACGTCCGCAGTCCGCAGTTAGTGGGGCACTCTCACCGCTTCCTCGTCGCCAGCGACGCCAGCAACCCGATAGCCACCCACGAGATCTCCCGGAGCCGCGAAAGGACAGCCGCGGCGACCCCGAGCCTGGGCGGCAGTCCAAGCGCCGCGAAGATCATGAAAAGACCAGCCTCCTTCGAGCCGACATTGAACGGCATGAAGAAGAAGAGGTTCACTACCAGCGAAGAAAAGCTGCCGATCAGGAATGCCGTACCGAACGACACGGGCGTGCCCATCGCGCGAGCGATGATGTAGAACTCGAGCATCGAAAACACCCGCGCGCCATACTCGGCCGCCAGCGACCCGTAATAACGGTAGGGATGCGACTTGTAGAACGCGATCAGCTGGCGGTCGACCTCCACCAGTGCAGCGCGCCGGGGCTCGAGCTTCCTGACGAGCCGGTTGATGAGAGGCATCCTTCCGAAGAAGTCGAACATTCGCTCGAGCATGCCCTCGCGATGAAGCGCGAAGAGCAGCACCGTGAACACGACGAGGACAGCCCCCATCACACCGAGCACCGGGAGCCCGACGGCACTGCGCGGCAGCCAGAAGAAGGCCAGCACCACACCCGTAAGGAAAATCAGCATATGCGCCTGCATGTGCACTAGCCGGAAATTCAGCGCCGAAGCGGTCGCGTTCCTCGCACCCATCCATTGTGACGCCGCCAGAATTTTGTATGGCTCGCCGCCGATGCTGGCAAAGGG
>JBPCJP010000211.1:0-42680 GCA_051005175.1 Gemmatimonadaceae bacterium
GTGCCTTCGCGCTCGATTCGCGCAGCAACTGTCACATGACCGCGGGCGATGCGCTGGCGAAGTAGCTCGCGCACATCTCCCTCCCACTTTCCGAAGATCGCGGGAAGCTTGATGCTGGGATTAAAAAACCGGTGATTGACGGTTCGAATCTCGACGCTGACGCCGAGCGATCCCACTTTGCCTTCGGCTGAGCCGAACCCGGTCATGCTTGAGATCATATGCGGGGGATTAACCTGCGGGCCAACGGAGGCGGTGTCAATTCCAGAAGTCCCATCTGATCCCGTAGATGTTTATCGTGCGGGGCATGAAGAAGTCCGGAACGATCTGATAATTCTCGCTCGCGATGTTCCTCACCTGATAACTCACGACCCCCTGGAGAATCCGGATCTCGAGTAGCCCGGACATTATCCCGCTGGCGGGAACAGTCCGGTTGCCACCCGCGGTGGGAAAAGCCACTCTTCCGCGGTAGTCGTAAACAAATGCCGTCTTCAGGCCGAAGTTCCCGCTCGGGAACCGCGAGAGCCAGCGGGTAGCGAGGTTTATTTCTGCGCGGGCCTGCTCGCGCGGCTGGTAGAACCCAGCCGAGTCCCAGCGTGTTGCTACCACGTCGACGTTAAGGTCGCGGATGAGTTTTCCCCTGAGGCCAGCGTACAGCCCCTGCCGCCGACCGACTGCCACCGGCGCGTAAGCCGTGTCGAACAGCACGGGTCCAGCGATAATCGCCGTGTCCCGCGTGATGAATCCGCCGATGACCCAGGGATTGAAGAGTCTGACGCCCGCCTCGATTCGCGCCGCGGTCCATTTGGGCTGCACGATGAGCTGGGGCCGGAGCGTGTCGGGATCGTGCGGATTGCTTGTCGTAAAGGCACCCGCGAGCGCAAGGAACGAAACCGGGCTCAACCTCCCGATCACCTCGGCACGCGTAGCCTGCGCGAACTGATTCGATTCGGCAAAGACGCCGATTATTCCGATGCGATTCCCGATCTCGAATCGGCCGCCTGGCGTGTTGTAGATCTCGCCTTCGACAGACCTTATGCGATTCTCAACGGAGATCCTCAGCGGACCTCTCGCGATGCCGGCCGCGGCAAGGTACTGGTACTGCCTGGTGGTGGTGTCAGTGGTGTCGGCGACGAGGCGTCGCGCCCGCGCGTCAGCTGCCGTCACGGGCTCGCTTCGATCGGCGAACCGCAGGTACGATGCGATGAGCTGCGCCCATGGCCCGCCGGATGTATTCCCAAGAGCGCCGCGAACATAGGCGAGGTCGTGATTCCCGTCGTACTGGGGGATCGACAGCCCGCCGCTTGTTGAGAAGGTCGGCTGCAGCGTTCGCGAGCCGCTGCGGCGAACGGCGAATGCGTCGAGGCTCCAGAGCCGCTTTGCAATGCCGAATCGTCCCATCAGCGAGAGTGCGTCCCCTCCTCCGCCGAGCCTTGCCGCGCGAGTGCTGAACTGCTGTGCTCCCGCCTGTATGCCGACACCGCTTCCGTATCGCTTCCCGAAAAAGCCGCGATAGAGATTCGTGTTCTCGTCGCCGGTGAAGACATCGGTTCGCGTGAATGAATCAGTGCTTTCCGTCGTCCAGCTCTGGAGGTGAACCCTGAGCTCGTTTGCGCCTCTTTCGATGCGCACGTGCTCGAGGGTCCAGATCTCTATTGTCGTGAGGTCGAGCAGTGGCGCGCTTTTCGGATCGAGATTGTCGATCTCCACGCCGTCATAGAAGATCCTGATCCGGCCGAGGTCACCGTTCATCGCGACGAATTTCGGCGACGCAAGCCAGCCGCTGCGGAATCCTGTGGTTCCCGGGACTCGCTCGAGCAGGTCGGCTACGGTCAGCGCTCCGCTCGCGAACATCTCCTCGCGGTTCCACTCGTACTGCGGTCCGATGTCCGCGGTCCGCGGCCCGACTGCCCTGCCGAACGGCGGCTGGATAGTGTCGGCCCTCGGCGTGGTATCGGCCGCCGGCTTGGGAGGAATCGGGATTTCGCTGGCCGGGGGCACCACTTCCTGCGCGGCGGCTCGTCCGCCACTGGGTGCTGCAGCCACTACTGCTGCAATTGCCGCCGATAGGCAAACGCTCCGCCATGTGGAGCGCCGTTTCGCTGTCAGCTTACCCTTCCTCTCACGAACTCGATGAAGGTGCCTGTGGGCACTCCGGTCGGTCCTTTTGGAAGTGCCACGAGATCCTTGTCGGTGTAAGCTGTCCCCGCGACGTCGAGATGGATCCAGGGGTAGCTTTCGGTGAATTCGCGGAGGAACATCGCCGCGCTTACCGCGCCTGCGGGCCGCCCGCCACTGTTCTTTATGTCCGCAACATCCGACTTGATGAGTTCCCGATACTCGTCCCAGAGCGGGAGCGACCAGCCGGGTTCCCCTGCCCGCTTCCCGGCGGCGATTACCTCGCTGATGAGATCTTCATCGCCGCTGAACACACCGGTGGCGGTATGACCCAGGGCCACCACACAAGCTCCGGTAAGAGTTGCTGCGTCCACGACGACAGCCGGGTCGAACCGCCGCGCGTATGACAGCACATCGGCGAGAACAAGGCGGCCTTCCGCATCAGTATTGATTATCTCGATGTACTTCCCGAGGTGGCTCTTCACGACGTCGCCCGGGTTGATCGCGGTGCCCGATGGCATGTTCGTAGTGGAGCCAATCAGGCCGACGACGTTGATCGGCAGCTTCATCCGGCCGATCGCCTCCATCGCCCCGAGGACGCCGGCGGCTCCGCACATGTCGTACTTCATGTCTTCCATTGACTGGGCAGGCTTGATCGAAATTCCGCCCGAGTCGAAGCAGAGCCCTTTCCCTACGAGCGCGACTGGTTTCTCGCCGGGCTTGCCGCCCGCATACTCGATCACGATCAGCTTTGGGTCCTGCGGGGTTCCCTGGGCTACGCAGAGGAACGAGCCCATGCCTTCGGCCTCCATTTCCTTGCGTCCAAGTACTGTCGCCTTCATCCCGTGCCGGTTTGCGATGTCAACACCGGTGTCGGCGAGAAACTCGGGGGTGCAGATATTCCCCGGCATCATTGCAAGCGTGCGAGCAAGAGAGTGGCCGGCTCCGATCGCCTGACCGGCCGAAAGACCGGCTCTCGCATCATCGGAGTCATCGGCGAAGATCACGGCTTCCGCGAGCGGAATTCTTCGCTCGTCTTCGGTGGGCGCGGACTTGAGGTCCTTGTATTCCCACGAGCCCGCGAGGAGGCCTGCGGCTATTGCTTCGACTTCGCGCTTGTCGAGAGTTCCGCCGTGAAATCCGATGTCGCCTGAGCCGAGCTTCATCGCCTGTCTCGCGGCGATTGCAGCGGCGCGTCTGAGGGAACCGGGCCGGTCATTCGCCTTTCCCATGCCGACGAGCACCACGCGCCGCGGGCCTTTCGCCGCGCCACTGAGGTGAAAGACCTCGTCCTTTGCGGCGCGAAAATCCCGCGAGTCGAGCGCTCTGCCTATCGCGCCGCCTAGCGCCGCGTCGATCCCTGACAACGCGCCGATGTCTGGTTTCTCCGGAAGCGCGATTGCGAGCAACGCTCCCTTGTAGTCTTCCGGCGCCCCGTGCGTGAGCGTGACGGCGGCCGGCATCTAGTTCGTCATGCCGGCAATCACCGCATCCCCGAACGCCGAGGTTGAGACTTCGGTTGCACCCTGCATCTGGCGCGCGAGGTCGTATGTGACGCGCTTAGTCTTGATGGCGTTCTCCACTCCCTTTACGATCAGCGCGCCTGCTTCGCCCCAGCCCATGTAGTCGAGCATCATGACGCCCGAGAGGATTACGCTGCCCGGGTTGATCTTGTCGAGGTTTGCGTACTTTGGAGCTGTGCCATGCGTTGCCTCGAACACGGCGACTCCGTCACCCACGTTCCCGCCCGGGGCGATACCGAGCCCGCCTACCTGGGCTGCCGCTGCGTCGGACAGGTAATCGCCGTTGAGGTTCGGTGTTGCGATCACCGAGTATTCCGACGGCCGCAGGAGAAGCTGCTGGAACATCGAGTCGGCGATCCGGTCGCGGATGACGACCGCGTCGGCACGGGCACCTTTCGATGCGTCTGCCTCGCTGCAGGTTGAAGTCCCGAACTTTTCCTTCGCGACTTCATAGCCCCAGTCGCGGAAGGCTCCTTCGGTGAACTTCATGATGTTGCCCTTGTGAACCAGCGTGACGGATTCACGTCCCTTCTCTATCGCGTACCGGATTGCCATCTCGACGAGCCGCTTCGAGCCGAACTCCGACATCGGCTTGATGCCGATCGCGGAATTCTCGCGGATCTCGCTTCCGAACTCGGTCTGGAGAAACGTGCGGAGCCGGTTCGCCTCGTCGGACCCTGCCTTCCATTCGATGCCGGCGTAAACGTCTTCGGTGTTCTCGCGGAAAATCACGACGTTCACCTTTTCCGGCTCCTTGACCGGGGCGCCGACGCCCTCGAAGTAGCGGACGGGTCGAATGCACGCGTAAAGATCGAGAACCTGCCGGAGCGTGACGTTGAGTGAGCGGATGCCTCCGCCCACCGGCGTCGTGAGAGGTCCTTTTATTGAAACGCGGAACTCCTGCATCGCGTCGACGGTTTCCTGGGGCAGCCAGTCGCCGAATGCCTTGTGGGATTTCTCTCCGGCGTAGACCTCCATCCATTCGATCTTCCGCTCGCCCGAGTATGCCTTCTCTACGGCTGCGTCGAATACGCGGACCGATGCGCGCCAGATATCGGGCCCGGTTCCGTCGCCTTCGACGAAGGGAATGATGGGTCGCGAGGGAACGGAGAGGTTTCCTTCATTGAAGGAAATGCGTTCTCCGTTACGTGGAACCGAGGCCAGCTTGTAGTCGGGCATTGGAGGCGGGTACGGGCTGAGTGTGATGGAAGGGAAAGTTAACGTCCGCTACCCCTTCAGCAACTTCGTGAAAGCGCGACTATCGGCAAAAAAGGGTTATGGTTGCTGCCTGACGTCTGCTACCCGCTCATGCCGCCTGCTTCAGCAGGTGACCGACAGCAGACAGCAGGTCGCCTTTTCCTGATCGTACCGCTTCCCCCTGACTTCCGCGAGGAACCCAAAAAAAAGGTGGTCTCTGGTGCGGATCCCCTCTTCAGTACCTCTGCAAGCGTGATCAGTAACTCGGGCTCGGCTGGTCGGACTTTCTCTGAACGCTGATGTTATCGAGACCCATGACGCCGGAATCGATCCCGGTGTATTCGGCGGCGAAGCTTGCGATGCTGTTGGCTGCAGTGTTTACGAAGCCGGCACCGAACACGACGTCCATCGAGCCGATTCTCAACTTTGTCGTCTTACTCGCCTCGACTTACCCGAAATTCCGAGGGAGCCCTACCACCCCGGCACCAGCTGGAACCCGAGTATCCAGTCCCTGTCCGGTCGCTGAAATGGTTTCGCGTAAAACACCTCGAGTACCGCATAGCCGAACAGGTTCGCGCGCGCGCTGACTCCCGCGCTGAACACCGGAATTCGCTCCGACGACTCGCGCGAAAACTGTATCGAAGGGGAATCCCCGCGAGACCACGCGAGAGCGCCATCAATGAACGGTGCGATGTCGATCGGAAACAGCGGCGACCTTATCAATCCAAGCTTGTCGGAGCCGAACAGAGGAATTCGAAGCTCGACCCCGGCGGCAACGAGACGGCTTCCGACCAGCCTGTCGAACTCCGGGCAAGCCCGCGGGTCAGCCGGGTTGATGGTGCATTCGTCAGGACTGAAAGTGTCGGCCGAGTAGCCGCGAACTATCGTCGGGTCGCCTGCGAAGATGGGCGAGACGCTGGGACTCTCGGCATCCTTCCCGTACCGGCCGAAGTGCAGCCCGCGAACCGCGAACGTGAAGGGCCTCGCAAAGAAATAGCGTCGCACGTCGGCGAGCGCGCTCTGGAACTGAAGCGCTCCGAAGGTGGGTGACGCCTCGAACCTGTATCGCCAGCCGGTGATTGGCGCAGTGAAACCGAAGAACGAGTTGTCGCCGACGAATGCCGCAGTTGCCTGCGCGTAGTTGACTGACGGCGCGGATGTCGTGTCGAACTTGTTTCTCTCTATGACCTGGTTGTTCGCGACAACGATCTGCTCGACCTGCGTGTTGAACGACAGCCGGGTCACGCTCAGGTTCAGCTCGGCCCGCCTGATCGTCGAGAACGGATACCGGCTCAGCAGCGATGCCTGATCGACGTACATGCGCTGGATGAACTGTTCGATGAGCTGGCCGTCAACTGCCTGTCCTCCGCCGCCGCCCACAGTCACCGGTTGCACCCGCGCGAATCCGCTCACATAGGGTGTCCGCGCGAGGCCCGCTCCCCAGATGAGGCGCCGCCCAAGGCTGAAGTACTGAACCTCGCCGCCGATATCCTTGAACGTGCCGTTGGCCTGGATCCCGAGAGCAAGGTTGCGGTTGCCGAGTATGTCGGTGAAGTAGAGCGACGTACCGCCACCGACCATCGTTCCCGATGTGCTTGCCGCCACACCAACCGTGGGCTGGCCGATAGCGGCGAGGCCGAGTGAAGCGCTGTATGGCGAAACGTTGAAGTTGCCGTCGGCCGGAAGCCCCCTCGAGGCATCGGCCAGGTACTGTGCGACAACAGAGCTCGCGAAAGCGTCGGCGGGCGGCAGCATTCCTGCCGCGCCCGACGTTGCGCGCACGACAGGAGTTCCGCGGCCGCGGTCAGCGGGAAGACTGTAAATGCCGAACCCCTGCTTCTCGAAGACAGAGAAAACGAGGCGGCCGCTCGTGGCCGAGATCGAGAATGCCGGCGCGAGGTGAGTGATTCCGCTGATCCCGGTGGCGACGTTGGTAACCTGGCTTATTGCTCCCGTTGCGAGAGTGAGCCGGTAAATATCGCTGACGCCGCTCTGATCGGAGACGAAGTAGACGTCGGCGCCATCGCCGGAGAACTGCGGGTTGATGTGTTTGCCTCTCGTGAATGCGTCGAGCGGCCGGATCGCTGATGTAGCAACGTCGATGAGCGAGAGCCGCATCGAGCCGAACGTAAGCCGGTCGAAGCTCGTCTCGGGTGTGCGGTCGGTCGAGAACACCAGCGACCGCCCATCGGGCGACCACGACGGCTCGATGTCGGCGAACCGGTCGTTAGTGAGCCTCGCGGCGGTGCGCTGATTGAGGTCATAGACGTAGAGGTCGCTGACACCGCCGACGTGGCCCGAGAACGCGATCCGGTTTCCGTCAGGCGACCACGCGGGATGCTGCATCGCCCCGACCCCGGGCACAGCGATTCGCCGCTCTACATCCCGACTCTCGACATCGAGGATCGCGATCTCCTGATCGCCTTCGGCGTAGACGATGAACGCGAACTTCCGACCGTCGGGAGACCACGTGCCTGCCGAACTGATGAAGCTGAGCGCGTCGAATTCTCCCGAGGTGCTCACGTTGGCGAGCCGCTTGATCGATCGGCCTGTCGCAGCGTCTGCCAGGTAAAGGTCGTAGCCGAAGAGGTCACGCGCGGCGAAGAATGCGACGTAGCGCCCGTCGGGACTTATTACCGGCGAGATACTCGATTCTCCCGCATCCTTCACTGGAAGCAACGGATCTCCAACCTGATCAGGTCTGGTGCGGGACGCGATGCTCCCCGAATACGCGGCGCGGGTCGCCGCATGCCATTCTTTCGCCAGAGAGTCGGATGTCAGCCGGAGCGTCCGCCTGATTCCCTGCTCGAACCCGTACCGGGCAGCCGCCTTGTATGTGTCGGCAACGGCGCGATCACCCCAGCGACCCCCGACGTAAGCCCAAACTGCCTCCCCGTAACGGTAGGGGAAGAATCGCGAGTCATTGGTGAGCTGCTTCAGCGTCGGCAGCTTGTTCTGGATGACCGCATCGCGCATCCACATAGCCGTATGCGGATCATCTCTCCCGAGCGCCAGATACTCCGCTACTCCTTCGACCACCCACAACGGCAGTCGGGACAGGCCTGCCGGGCCCCCCATCCTCGGATCGCTGGCGATGTCGTACTGAAATACGTGAACGAGCTCGTGCCCGAGAACGCGGTCGTTGTCCTCGTAGACGCCGGTGAGCGGCATGATCAGCCGGTCGCGAAGGGATTCCGTGACGCCTCCGGTCCCTTCCGACAGCTGTGCCATCACCGCGTTCGTCTGGTGGAAGTCAGGGTGATTCGCGTAGAGCAGAATCGGCTTCCGCTTCGTGAGCCGGCGGTCGAAGATCGCGCTCAGGCGGGTGTTCCAGCGTTCTGCCATCCGGGCCATATCGCGGGCGGGTTCTTCCTTCTCAGGATAGAAGTAAACCCTGAAGTGCGGAGTCTCGAGCACCCGGAAATCGAATTGCTCGTACTGAACCTTGTTACGCCCGAAATACTGGCCTTCGGCCGGACTCGAAAATGCCGGTGCTACCAGCGCGGCGGCGCAAGCAAGAATGTTGAATCGGCGTCCCATCGTTCACTCGTCGGCTTGATTGCCCCCAGACTTTTGCAGGAAGCACGCCGAACCTGGCCGATTCAGTCCTTGCCGGTCTCCTTGATTAGTGGAGATGCATCAATCAGTCCGGCAGGTCGCCGGGCCGGTAGGTGACCTCCGGTCGGGCGAACGGGTGAATCACCGCTTTTACGTCGAGCGCGATGTTGCGGAACCTCGAGGCCGAATCTGCCGGAATCGGGCCCCGCGCAAAGATGACGACCGCGAAAAGCTCACCGTCCGGCAGCAGGCCCCCGAAGCCGATGACGGATCGGATCCCGTACCGCTCGACGAATTCCGCCTGCACCGGGATATAGGGGCTCCCGAGGGCCTCGGGAACATGGAAAACGTTGTAGGTCCTCCCGGCCCTTTCCGGAATGAGCGCAGGGTCCGGCGAAACCACGTCGGCTATATCCATTCCGAGCTCGCGGATCAGCTGGGCAATCATCGGCGCATCCTCGACGATGCTCTCGCTCGGGAGAGGTATCGCCTGGTGATCCACGGACAGCCTTGGGTCGCACCATTCGGGCTCCTGCCCGGCGGTCGCAAGAAGCGTGAGGCACCTCATGTCGGACTGGGCCTTGCCCGCGCCCATCTTCGACAAGGCAAAGGCCTTGAGCCGGGGCTCCAGTGAGCCGAATGGCTGGGTCTTGTAGAACCGCACGAGCGCCGGACGCTGAGCGGCGGCGCTTTCGCTCCGCAGCTCGCTGTAGAGATAGCCGACTATTCCTGACGCGGCCTCGTCGATCGACGCTGTATCCGCGGCGGCTGAGCGAATTCCTTTGCCGCACTGGAGCATGTCGAGAAGGGAGAAACTGGCGAGATCGAATGGCATGTTGTAATAGAAGATATCCCCGATGATTCACCAGCGGAGCACGATCTTGCCGAAGTTCATATTGGCCTCCATCTGCTCGTGCGCCTCGGCGACGCTGTCAAATGGCAGAACCCGGTCGACGACGGCCTTAAGCATCCGCGTTTCGAAGAAGCCAAGCATCGTATCCGAGAATTCTCTGGCCAGCGCGATCTTCTCCTCGAGAGCGCGAGCCCGCAGGACAGTTCCCTCAATCTTCAGGCGCTTGCGGAGCACCATCCTCATGTCGAGCTCTGCTTTCGCACCGGCCGTCAGGCCGACAAGGACAATCCTTCCGCGGGGTCGCAACATCTCGAGATTTGACTGCAGGTAGCTAGCGCCTACGAGGTCGAGAATCGCGTGCACGCCGGATCCGTCTGTCAGCGCGAGAATCCGGTCTTCCCATCCGCTGCAGGAAGCGTCTATTCCGTGGTCGAGACCCAGCGAGGCCGCACGCTCCAGCTTCTCCGGCGTGCGGGAAGTGCCGATCGTCGTGATGCCGCCCACAGACGCGAGTTGCACCGCCGCGGTTCCGACGCCGCTTCCGACTGCGTGAATGAGGAGCGTCTCACCGGCCCTCAGGTGGAGCCGGGAGAACATCGCATCGTACGCGGTAAGGAAAACCTCGGGAATCGCGGCGGCTTCCTCCCATGTGAGGTTGTCGGGTACGCGCATCGCCTCGCGCTCGTGGACACACAGCAGCTCTGCGTGTCCGCCGCCGCCGACGATACCCATCACCCGCTCTCCCTGATTCCATAGACTGACCCCCGGACCGGCGATGTCGACTTCACCGGCAAACTCCAATCCCGGAATGTCAGGCGGGAAGCCCGCGGGAGCTGGATATCGTCCGAGGCGTTGCGACACGTCGGCGCGATTGAGTGCCGATGCAACAACCCGGACGCGGATCTCGCCCGGTCCCGGCTCGGGGTCGGGCCGTTCCTGGATCTCGAGGTTCCCGGAGTCGCCCGGATCGGTGATGATTATCGCGCGCATTGATTCCGTGAGCGAAGCGGGGGGATACCCGGGACGAGACTCGAACTCGTAAGACCGTAAGGTCGGGGGATTTTGAGTCCCCTGCGTCTACCGATTCCGCCACCCGGGCAAGGGTAACGCTATCTAATCCCGCCGGGCGCCCGTTACAAGCTTTGCGGATCGCGCCTACCGCCGGCGCATGTCCTGAGTCCGGCGTCGGAGCTCCGTCTGGATTCCAAGCAGCTTCGCGCGCTGGACCGGCGTGAGGAACGTGGCGAGCTCGCGTTGCTCAGCCTGGATCAGGTCGAGCCGCTGCCGCTCGAGCAGGAGGGTCTGGTCGAGGAGCTGGCCCACGCGCGACTGATTCGCCTGGTCTCCAGCAGCCATTTCGCTCCGAAGTGCCTGCCGTGCATCACGCTCCCTCGCAAAGAGCGCCATCCTCTGTTCCTGGAACTGTCGGTTTGTCGCCTGAAGGCGGCGCATCTGTTCATCGTCGAGCGCGAGCCGTCGCTGCACCACCTGTGCTGTGCGCTCGCTAAGCTGTCGCTCCAGCGCTTCACGTCGCTGACCGGGGGGGCCGTCCGGACGCTGGGCGACCGCTTCTCCCGTGATGGTGGCAAGCAGTATCGCAGGCATCACCACGAAAAGCGCGCGCAACTTCATCATGACTCTTCCCTGTAGAGGATTGCCTGCTCTGGCTCCGCCGAAGGTATCGTCTCTATCGCGTCGAGCTCGATGAGCAGGCTTTCTATCTGCTCATCGGTCAAATCCCGCACTCCGGCGACGAGTGCGAGCTCTGCACCTTCACCGGTTGCGACAAATGCAACCTGATTCGTGGCAGGTGTCCCGTCCGAAATGACTCCGCTATCCTGCACGAGCAACGCACCGGAGATCGCGATCGCAATCGCCGCAGCGAATTTCCACACCGGCGAGCTGACGCGGGATACAACAGGTCTCCGCGGCGACTCCGGCACGACGACAGATCTAACCGGAAGCGCCGCTGCGATACGCTCGACATCGATCCGTGGCGCGAGGGGAGCAGACTCGCGGATCTCACCCAGTAGTGCAAGCTCCGCCCGACACCCTGCACACGACTCAACGTGGGCCATCAGCGTTGCCTTGTCGACTTCGCCGAGCCGGCCGTGAAGCAGGTCGGGCAGTGAGTCGCGAATCTCGGGATATGGGCACTCAGTCACTCAACAACTCCTTAACGACGCGCATCGCGTTATGATAATGAACTCTCGCCGCGCCTTCAGTGGTTCCGGCGACTTCAGCGATCTCCCTGTACGACAGGCCCTGCTCAACTCTGAGTGTGAAAACCTCATGCTGCGTCGGCGACAGGGCGTCCACCGCTTTCCTGACTCTCGACTCAGCTTCCTCAGCAAGAAGCGAGTCGAGCGCCGTGTAATCCGTCGCTGCGTCGCCCGCCTGAACTTCCACCGTGACTTTCTGCCGCCTTGCGGACCGCCGGCGGTCGAGCATCAGCCTCCGCTCGATTGTAAAAAGCCAGGTTCGAAACGAACTCTCCCCCCGAAACGACTCGAGCGAGGAAAACGCCCTGACGAATGTGTCCTGAACGAGCTCCTCGATCTCCTCCCTCTCGCCCGAGCTGACGGCGAACCGCGCGAGTGCATCTGCGTGCCGCTCGACCAGGAGCGAAGCGGCACGCGAGTCTCCCGCCATCCATCGGTCGATCAGGTCCCGATCCGATTCGGCGCCACTCAGGTCGAAGGGTGTCATTCAATTCGATAAGTTAGACGCAACCAGGAGCCTTCCGTTAATGTATTCAGCGAAACCAGACCCGATTGCCATCTCTCACCGCGGACTTCATGCGGCGCTCCCCGAAAACTCCATTCCGGCTTTCGAGGCTGCGATCGCCGCAGGAGCGGATGGAATCGAGCTGGATGTTCACGCCAGCGCCGATGATGTGCTTTTCGTCCATCACGACCCGGCGCTGCTCGTTGGCGGATCCCAGGTTCCGTTTACCGAGCTCGACAGCGCGGATATTTCCCGCCTGACGCTCGATGGCAGAACGGGAATCCCGACACTCGACGACGCGTTGACGAAGATCGGCTCCCGCGCTCTCGTATTCATCGAGATAAAGGCGACCGGAGTGGAGAATGCGGTCGTGCGATGCCTCAAGCGGCATGTTCACAACGCTGATCGCTATGCCGTTCATGCTTTCGACCACCGCGTGGTGAAGCGGATGCTGGAGCTGATGCCATCGATACGCACCGGAATCCTGCAGGTGTCATATCTCGTCGATTCATGCTCGGTCATGAGAAAGACTGGAGCGACGGATCTCTGGCAGCACGCCGACTTCATTGACGCCAGGCTCGTCACCGATGTTCACTCATCCGGCGGGAGACTCATCGCATGGACACCGGATTCTGAGGTCCGGTGGGTCGCGCTTGCCGCCCTTGGCGTCGACGGCATCTGCACCGATCGCATAGACTCATACGTCGCGTGGAGAACTGACGGCCGCGGGACGTGATCATATCCTTACACCTCGCGCTCTCGCGGATGCCAGCCCCCGGGCTAAGTTATTCCGCGTTCCGCAACAGTAGTGAACCCAGGAGGAATTCCATCGCAATGAAAAGTCATTTCGCGCCCGTCGTCGTTCTCGCAGCGTTGTGCGCATGTGCCCCTGCGAGGACTAAGCAGGGAGCGCAGGTCTCGCCAAGGGACTCTGTCGCACCGGCGATGCTCGGAGCTGTCTCCACGCCAAACGCTGATCCGTTCCCGAGCACGTACGTGCCGTTTCCGGCGGCGCCGGTCGTAATACGCAACGTCAATCTCATCACTGCCGCAGGTCCGACTATTCGGAACGGCATGATCTCGATCGCCGACGGCAAGATCGTCGCGGTCGGCGCGACCGTCGAAGTTCCTGCAGGTGCGACGGTGATCGACGGCAACGGCAAGTACGTGACGCCAGGGCTCATCGACACGCATTCCCACATCGGCGTGTACTCGGCACCGGGTGGCCAGGCGCTGAGCGACGGCAACGAAGCCACGAGTCCCGTCACCGCGCACGTCTGGGCGGAGCACTCGGTCTGGCCGCAGGATCCGCAGTTTCCCCGCGACCTCCAGGGCGGCGTCACGACGATGCAGGTGCTGCCCGGATCGGCGAACCTGATCGGAGGCCGAAGCGTTGTCCTCAAGTCGGTCCCGTCGAGGACCGTCCAGGGAATGAAGTTCCCGGGAGCTAAATACGGATTGAAGATGGCGTGCGGCGAGAACCCGAAGCGCGTCTACGCGAGTCGCGGCCCGTCCACCCGGATGGGCAACGTTGCCGGATATCGAGCTGCCTGGATCCAGGCCGAGGCCTACAGACGCCGCTGGGACAAATGGAACCAGGATCGGAAGGGAGACCCGCCAACTCGCGACCTCGGGCAGGAGACGCTCGCCGAGGTGCTGCGCGGAAACATCCTCGTCCACAACCACTGTTATCGCGCCGACGAGATGGCGCAGATGATAGACATTGCGAAGGAGTTCGGATACAGGATTCGCGCCTTCCACCACGGCGTCGAGGCCTACAAGGTTGCCGACATACTCGCGCGTGACAGTATCGGCGGATCCCTGTGGGCCGACTGGGGCTCGTTCAAGATGGAAGCGCTCGACGGCATAAAGGCGAATATCGCGCTGGTCGAGAAGGCGGGTGCAAACGCGGTAGTTCACTCTGACGACGCTTCTGGTTCGCAGCGTCTCAACCAGGAGGCCGCCAAAGCGATGGCAGCCGGCATTGCAGCGGGTATTCCAGTCTCGGAGGACGTAGCGATCAAGTGGATAACGCTTAACGCAGCGTGGCAGCTCGGGCTTCACGACCGGATCGGGTCACTCGAGACGGGAAAGAATGCCGACATCGTGTTATGGTCGGCGAACCCGTTCAGCGTTTACGCGCGCCCTGAAAAGGTGTGGATTGACGGCGCGATGTTATATGACAGAACCGACCCCCGGCAGCAGTGGCGCACAGACTTCGAGCTCGGCTACGTGCGCACGCCGGCAGGGATCAACCGATGAGGCACATGACTTCCACGACAATCCGCGCCGCAACCGCGTGCGCAATGCTGGCGATCGGCGCCGGTTCCCTGCCGGCCCAGACGATCGCGATCACGGGTGCGAGGGTATATCCAGTATCGAGCTCGCCGATCGAGAATGGAACAGTTCTCATCCGTGACGGAAAGATCGTCGCGGTGGGCGCGGGCATCACGATCCCCTCTGATGCCCGGCGCATAGATGCCGCGGGCAAGTGGGTTACGCCGGGTCTCGTAAATGCCGCAACGCAGCTCGGTCTCTCCGAGGTCGGGCAAGTTGCCGAGACTCGGGATGATGTGGCCCGCGGCCGAGACAACATCGCCGCGTCCTTCACGGCCTGGGAAGGCCTCAACAGCTACTCGGCTCTCATCGCGCCGGCGCGGCGGGAGGGTGTGACGAGTGTCGCGGTAGTGCCGGCCGGGAGTCATCTCATCTCGGGTCAGGCAGCGATGATCAACCTCGTCGACGGAATGCCAAGCGACATGGTGATTCGCGCCCCGATCGCCATGATTGCGCAGATGCGCTCGATGGGCGGCGCCGGTGTTGGAGCACGGGCCGAGCTTCTCGTGAGGCTTCGCGAGCTCATCGAGGACACCCGGGCATTCGCGCGCAATCGAGCCGCATTCGAGCGGGCGGAGACGCGCGACTATGCCGCGAGGAGGCTCGACCTGATCGCGATGATTCCTGTCGTCGAGGGACGGCTTCCGTTAGTTGTCGCAGCGGACCGCGCGACCGACATAGACGCCGCCCTCACGCTCGGGCGGGAAAACAATATCCGCATCATCATCGGCGGCGGTGCGGAAGCGTGGATGCTTGCCGACAAGATCGCCGCTGCGCGTGTTCCGGTTCTCACGGGATCAATGAACAATATTCCGGCCAATTTCGGCGCACTGAACCAGATACAGGAAAATGAAGCGTTGCTGCGGCGCGCCGGCGTTCAGGTAGTCACGATAGGAAACGGCGGGAGCAGTGATGAAGAGACGTTCAACGTCCGGAACATCAGGCAGCAGGCAGGTAACGCGGTTGCCTACGGCCTGTCGTGGGACGATGCGCTAAGGTCCGTCACGCTGACACCAGCCGAGGTATTCGGTGTGTCCGAGAGGATTGGCTCGCTTCAAGCGGGCCGCGACGCCAATGTCGTGATCTGGAGCGGTGATCCTTTCGAGTTCTCGACGGTGGCAGAAAGGGTTTTCGTAGGCGGGCGCGAGTTTACGGAAATGGACAGGCAGGAACTGCTTACGGAGAGATACAAGGAGCTTCCGCCGAAGCAGAGCATGCCGGTCAGATGATCCCGGACATCGAACTGACTTTGCGGCCTCAGGACGAGGGGCCACTGAGGATCTGCGATTAAGCGAGGACTGAGGATAGGAGCGTTGAGCGTTCCGGAAGGTCATTACCCGATAGCGAAAGGGCCCGGCGGCGCCGGGCCCTTTCTGTTCGGGCACTGCGAAAAGCTCAGCCGCTGACGTCCTGATCAGTCGATGAGGGCGGGCTTGAATACGGGGATGAGGATGTTGTGCCGGCTGCGGAAGCCGAATCGGCGGCGGCGGTAGCCGAAGGGGCTTCCGCAGTAGCGTCGGCGGGCGCGCCTGCCCCGCGGCGCTTCTGTTCGACTCCCTGCTCGTAGCGTGCTGCTTCGGCGTCATGTGTCGCCAGCGTTGCGGCGAGCCGCGAGTAGGTATCCGCGTCGATTTCACCGCCGCCCTGCTTTGCGCGGAACACGGCGTATCCGAGCGCCTGAGCCGCTTTGTCGGCGAGCTGCCTGGTGCGGAAGGCCTCGAGTCTCGTCTTGCCCTCGTCGAAGGCTCCCTGCGCGGCCTTTCCGGCGCGGTCGAGCTCGTCTCTCAGCTTGTCCATCAGTGCCATAGTCGTCTCTTGTTGGAGTAGCCCTGCCCGATTTACTACGCAAATGGGCGGCCTCAGGTTTCGGTGACAAGAACTGGGCAATGCGCGGAGCGCATTGCCCAGTCCGCAGAGCGCCTTCGGCGAACAGAGGGCACAGAGAACCGCACGCAGAGGCGCAGAGGCGCAGAGGCGCAGAGGCGCAGAGGCGCAGAGGCAACAAAAAGCCCCCGCGGGGGGCGCGGAGGCTCGGAACTGCGGAGATCGAGCAGGCTACGCGGCCGAAGTCTCCTGGGCCGGGTAGACGCTGATCTTGAAACGCGTGCGGTTCTTGTGCTCGAACTTCACGACTCCGTCGATGAGCGCGTAGATCGTGAAATCGGTACCGAGGCCGACGTTGCGGCCGGGGTGCCACTTGGTGCCGCACTGGCGGACAATGATGTTCCCGGCGACAACTTTCTCGCCACCGAACTTCTTCACGCCGCGGTACTGCGGGTTGCTGTCGCGTCCGTTTCTCGACGAGCCGACGCCCTTTTTATGTGCCATCCGTATATCCTCTTTTATCCGAGCGTGATGTCGCCGATGCGGACTTCGGTGAAGCCCTGCCGGTGTCCCTGCTTTCTCGCGTAGTTCTTCCGCCGCTTCATCTTGAAGACGACGATCTTCTTGTCCCTGCCGTGCTTGACGATCTCGCCCGCCACCGAAGCGCCCTGGAGGGACGGAACGCCGACGAACGTCTTGTCGCCGTCCGAGCCGAGGATCACGTCGCTGAAAGTGACCTTCGAGCCGGCTTCACCGGGCAGGCTGGGAATTCTGATTGTTTTACCCGATTCGGCGCGGTACTGCTTGCCGCCGGTGCGGATGATTGCGTAAGCCATTTGTCGACAACTGGTTGGAGAAATTCTGTGACAGCCTTTCAATTTATGGCGATCCACCTGCGATGTCAATTTGTGGGGTGCGCCGGGAGGTCATTGTTCCGGATATCCCAAGCGCGTATAAAGCAGCGTATTGAGTTACCAGTTGTCAGTTCTCCGTTTTCAGTTTCCGTTTGACGGGGAGAGGCCGACCCCAAGCCTACACAGCAGCGCACTTCCGTCTGTCCTCAGCCGCTTCAGGGTAATTCAAGGTCCCAGCGGAAACTGAAAACGGAGAACTGACAACTGGCAACTCAAGACGCGGCTTCATGCGTGAGTCCACCAGCCCACTCCTTCGCGACTCCGGGAGGCAAGAAGGCCCTTAAGCAGTCCTACGCCATCGCGTACTGCTGCGTCACGTCCCTGCCCTGCCCCTTCACCACGAGCTTGAACTCATCTGGCTTGAGCAGCGGATCGTCCCTCAGCTCAAGCGAAAACGCCGCCGCCTTCTGAAGGCGCTGCACCAGCTCCCGCTCCTGCTCTAGCACGTACATCGCGACATCGGGATGAAGCTTTACGAGCAGGTTGTCGCGCCTGCCCTCGACAACCATCCTCCGGACCGACCGCTCCATCCGCCGCACGATCGTCTCGGGGGTGAAAACCCGGCCGGTCCCGGCACATGTCGGGCAGGCCTCTGTCATGCTCTGGTAGTGGCTCTGCCTCACCCGCTGCCGGGTCATCTCGATCAACCCGAGATCACTTACCGCAAACGCCTTTGTGCGGGCACGATCACGCGACAGGTGGGAGCGGATCTCCTGAAGGACCTTGTCCCGCGACGACTTCGACTCCATGTCGATGAAGTCGCAGCCTATGATTCCGCCGACATCCCGGAGCCGTAACTGCCGCGCGATCTCCGCAGCCGCCTCCAGATTCGTCTTCAGCACGGTCTTCTCCGGGTCCTTCTTGCCCGTGTACCGGCCTGAATTTACGTCGATCGACACCAGAGCCTCAGTCGGCTCGATGATGATGTAGCCGCCCGAGGGCAGTTCGCAGCGCCGCTTGAACGTCTCGCGAATCTCCGCCTCGACACCGGCCGTATCGAACAGCGGAATTCTCTCTTCGTACAACTTGACCCGTCCGATGAGCTCCGGCGCGACGGTTCCCAGGTATTCGGTCACCTCGTTGAAAACCGGCTTCGAGTCGATCGTCAGGCTGTCGACCTTGGTGCTGAACAGGTCCCGCACCAGGCCACGCGTGAGCCCTGACTCCCGATGAAGCAGCGAAGGGGCCCGGGTGAACTGCGCCTTGCGCTTTACCTTCTTCCACTGGGCCATCAGGGTGTCGAGATCCCGCTTGAGGGCCTCGGGGGTCACGTCTTCGCTCACCGTTCTGACGATGACACCGCCCGCCCTGTCAGGAAGAATCGCCGCCACCTGCTCCTTCAACCTTGCCCGCTCGGCCCCGCCGCTGATCTTGCGGCTTACCCCCACCCGTGAGGAGTCGGGGATGTAAACAAGGAACCGTCCGGCGAGGGAGATCTGGGCGGTGACTCTGGGTCCTTTCGTGGAGATCGGCTCTTTCGAGACCTGGACCATTATCTCCTGGCCGCGCTTCAGCGCATCCTGAATCGGGGGAGCCGGCTGCCTGCCCCGCCTGCGTCCGCCGCCCGCGCTCGACCCGTTTGACTTCGGTCCGGCCGCGGCGTTCTCTGCGACCTCTGCCTCCTCGGTGTCCTCTTCTTCATCGTCCTCGGCCTCTTCGGCGGTCTCGTGCACGAGATCGGAGGCGTGAAGAAATGCACTCTTCTCGGTGCCTATGTCGACGAAGGCGGCCTGGATGCCGGGGAGTACAGCTTCCACCTTGCCCAGGTATATGTCGCCGACCATGCGGCGGTTGTCTGGACGGTCGACAAGCAGCTCAACGAGCTTGCCGTCCTCCAGAATCGCGACCCGCGTCTCGCGCTGGCCTGCGTTAATGAGGAGTTCTCTTTTCATCGTAATCCGCCAGGCACCTCCCGACGGCGACTCGGCGTCGGGAGGCGGGGGCGGATGATCCTTTTGTGAAGCGCGCCGTTCAGGCAACGCTTGAGTTTACGAACGACCTGATGATGTTGGCCGGCAAGTCATGCTGTCGGACCGCGCGAGTCGCGCGCATGTCCACATGCTCCCCGAGCCGAAAGCCTGTCGAAAATGTACTGGTGCCTGCCCTCTTTTTGCAACAGCGACAACAACTTACAGCCCGCTTGTCATCCTGAATGCCAGCCACACAATAACTAGTAGATATGTGATTCCGGCCTTCCATTCCCCGTGCTTCATGTATAGGTCAAAACTGAACCCGCCGGCATCGGCATCGTCCGCCCGCCAGCGTGTCATGCGTGGGACGAATGCGGGGACATTGGCAGAATACCTGTCGTAATCAGCGGGAAAACGTTCACGGATGTTGGCTCGCTCACGCTCCATAGTGGGGGCATAAACGAGCGCCCAGAAAGCGATTACGACAAGCAGAAGCCCCCAGTGGGCAGCGATTGCGAACCCGGCGCCTATGAGGAAGCTGCCGAAGTAGAGCGGATTCCTTGTGTGCGCGTACGGGCCGGTAACCGCCAGCTGCTTGTTCTTGACTATATGACCGGAAGCCCACGCCCTGACGCACACTCCGACGAAGGCGATAGCGCCCCCCACCGCAAGCGTGAGGATTGTCGGCCGTGCCCAGATCAGGTAGGCAATTCCGAAAACGAATCCGAGGGGGAGCCGGAGCTTTTTTGCCGCCTCGGAATATGTCAATCGATGAGGCCCCGAAGCAGGTGACGGGCGATCACGACCCGCTGGATCTCTGAAGTTCCTTCGCCAATTTCGCAGATCTTCGCATCCCGCATCATCCGCTCAACCGGGTAGTCCTTGGTGTAGCCATAGCCGCCGTGAATCTGGATGGCCTTGAGCGTCGCGCGCATCGCCAGCTCCGAACAGAACAGCTTGGCCATCGCCGCTTCCTTCCCGAACGGCCGCTTTTGCTGCGCGAGCCAGGCGGCGTGATACATCAGGTGCTTCCCTGCCTCGATCTCAGTGGCCATGTCGGAGAGCTGGAACTGGATTCCCTGAAAATCAGCGATCGGCTTCCCGAACTGTTTCCGCCCAGCCGCGTAGACCAGGGACTGCTCGAACGCACCCTCGGCGATCCCGAGCGACAACGCGGCAATCCCGATACGACCCGCATCGAGCGTCTGCATGAAGTTTATGAACCCCATGCCTTCTTCGCCCAGTCGGTTCTCTTCGGGCACCTCGACGTCCTCGAACAGGAGCTCCCGCGTATCCGAGGCCCTCCAGCCGAGCTTGTTTTCCTTCTTGCCGGCGCGAAAACCGGCCATGTCGGGCAATGACGGCTCGTGCCCGATTGTCACGCCGTCCGTTCTCGACGAGAGATCGGCCGATTTAGTGAGAATAAAGGACGAGATTCCCTTCGTGCCAGCTGACGGATCGGTCACCGCGGTCACAACAAAGATCTCGCCGACGCCCCCGTGGGTGATGAACACCTTCGACCCGTTGAGAACGTAGTGCCCATTCCGCCGGACGGCTGTGGAGCGGGTGCCTGCCGCGTCGCTTCCCGCGGTCGTCTCGGTGAGGCCGAATCCGCCGAGCACCTTTCCAGATGCAAGGGGCGGAACGAACCGTTCCTTCTGCTCGGGGGTCCCGAAATTGACGATTGGCGACGTTCCAAGAGTGGTATGGGCCGAGATGGTGATGCCGTGGGAAGCATCGACCTTCGCCATCTCGTGGATCGCTATCATGTAGCTCAGCGTATCGAGCCCGGCGCCGCCCAGCTCCTCGGGCCACGGGATGCCAAGCAGGCCGAGCTCACCCATTTTCTGGATGTTCTCCCACGGGAATTCCTGGGAGGCGTCGAACCTCGACGCCACGGGGGCAACCTCGTCCCGGGCGAACTCGCGCACCATGTCGCGCACGGCGATATGCTGGTCGCTGAAGTAAAGCGAATCTTCCATTATTTATGCGGCTTCGGTTTCGTCACTCGATCTTATCACTGCGAGAAAGCTCTCGCCGTATTTTGCGAGCTTCATCTCTCCCACTCCGCGAACCTTCGACATTGCGTCGAGAGAAGCGGGGCGCCTCACCGCCATGTCAGCCAGTGTGCGGTCAGAGAATACAATATATGCCGGCACCTTCTCACGCCGTGCTATCTCGAGGCGCCTGACTCTCAACGCGGCGAGCAGCACGCCTTCGGCAGCGGTAAGCTGAGGCTCTTCCGCAACTGTTGGCTCCGTGACCGGGCTGGCTTTCCCCCTCTGCCGCCGATCACGCCGCGAAGGCGGTGCGTTCACCCTCTTTCCCGCTTCGCGTCTCGCCGCCCGGGATTTCGTCTCGGGAAGGCAGTTGTCACATCCCTCGCACGTCGATCTCGCTGCCGGGTCGCCGAAGTATTTCAGCACGAAGCCTCGCCTGCACTGCTTCGTATAGGCATACGCCTGGACGGCGTCGAGCTTCGACAATTCGGCGCGCCTCCTCCTGTCGATCGACTCCCAGTCGATGCGAAACGCCGCCAGCGGAAGCGATGGATCGGCGAGCCGCACCCCGCCGCCGAGTCGCTCCCAGATGAGAAACTGACGGGACTGGAGCGAGTCGAGCAGATCTGTCGCCACGGATCTTCCGGAGAGCCCCGGCGGCAGCCCGTCAAGATCTATTGTAGCTCCCTCTCCAAGCCTTTCCCCTGCCGTTCTCCACAACGCGCGAAGCAGCCCGAGCTCCGCGTTTGCGTCGCCGGTGAGCTCGCGCCTGATCCGGGAAGGTGACGCGAGCAGCCTCACTGTCACGATGGACATGGAGCTCTCGTTGCCGACCACGGCGCCTGACTGGCTGAGAATCCGCATGACACTCTCAAGCTCGCGCGGCTTTATCTTCCCGCCCGCCAGCTGCACCAGATCGTCGATCCCTGCGGGCAGCGAAGCGCCTTTCGCGGCCTGGCGAGCAAGGCTGGTGTAAACCTGCTCGACGACTTTCCGCTCGGGATACGATCCCTTGATGAAGAACTCGTGGGTGAACCTGTCGGGAAATGAATGAAGCAGGAACACATCAGAGTGCTCGCCGTCACGGCCCGCGCGTCCCGCCTCCTGGTAGTACGCTTCAAGGGTCCCCGGCATCGAGTGGTGGATCACAACCCTTACGTTCGGCTTGTCGATGCCCATGCCGAATGCGTTGGTGGCGACGATGGCGCGCATCGTCTCGGTCATGAACCCTTCCTGTACCTCGCGCCGGTGCTTGTCGTCGAGGCCGGCGTGATAACCGGCGGCGCTGATTCCCCGTTGCTCGAGCATGAAGCTGATGCGGTCGACCGACTTGCGCGTTGACGCATACACGACGGCGAGTCCGTCATGCTCCTTCAGTGTCTCGACCAGAAGCTCGTCTTTCTCAGCATCGTTTTTCGCCGGGAGAACATGGTATGAGAGATTTGTCCGGTCGAAGCCCGTAATGATCGTCTGCGGATTCTTCAGTGCCAGCTGCCGGCAGATATCCTCGCGAACTTCGGGAGTGGCGGTCGCCGTGAGTGCCACCGTGGGAGGAGAGCCGAGACGCGTTCGCGCGTCAGCTACCCTGAGGTAGCTCGGCCTGAAATCGTGTCCCCACTGGCTGATGCAGTGAGCCTCGTCGATCGCGAGAAGACTGACGCCGATGTCCCTGAGGCGTCCCGCGACATTTCCGAAGTCGAATCGCTCGGGGGCCATGTAAAGCAGCCGGATCTCCCCCCGGGCGGCGCGGTTGAGACGGTCTGCCACTTCACCCGACTTGAGCGTGCTGTTTATGAAAGCTGCCGGCAGGTTTCTCGCCTCGAGGGCGTCGACCTGGTCCTTCATGAGCGAGATCAGGGGCGAGACGACCACCGTGAGACCCGGAAGCACGAGCGCCGGAATCTGGTAACAGACAGACTTGCCGCCGCCGGTCGGGAGCACGACGAGCGTGTCGTTGCCAGCGAGAACGGATTCTATCGCCTTCGCCTGACCGGGCCGGAAATCATCATAGCCGAACGAGGCGCGCAGGGCAGCGCGTGCCTGCTCGATGGTGGGACGCTCCATTCCGGCGAAATCTAAGTGGCTGGCCTGTCGCGGCCGCTCCGCGCGGCGTGACCCACGTCAGCGATTTGCTGCCGGGCGTTGCTTGTCGACGGCGTACCTGTCGATCGCCAGCTGGACCTTCGACAGAACTTCCGCGGTAGTGATCCCCGGCATGACGTCCCATCGAGGTGTCCTGTTCGAAGGGTCAGGGTCGCCTTGCGTGTAGTGATCGATCCACAGATCCTGATATGCGTTCCATGGGCCGACACGCCACGGGTTCGTATGGCCGTAGATGCCGATCACGGGGACACCGAGCGCGCGCGCGATGTGAACGGGACCGGTGTCGGGCGCGATCACGAGACTGCTTCCGCCAATGATCCCCGCAAGTCTCCTGACCGAGTCGCCCATGGCCCATTCCGGAGTGCGCGACGCAGTTCCGAGAATCTCCCGCCCGATCGCCTGCTCTCTCGCTCCCGGACCGCCCGCTATCACTACCCTGAAGCCGAAATCCCGCGCCAGCACATCAGCGAGCTCAGTCCACCGGCTCGTTATCCAATCCTTCTTGTGCGAGGCGCTGGCAGGGATGAGTGTCGCGACAGGCTGTCCATCAAAACGCCGAAAGTAACGCTCCACCTCCTCCACTTCAGGCTCGGTGAAAGTGATGCGCCATTCAGGGGCCGGCACGTCGACGCCAAGGTGCGCCGCAAACTCGAGGAACATGTCCGCCGTGTGGGCGACGCCTTGCGGCGGGATGCGGTCGTTCGAGGCGAGCCATACGCCCTCGAACGTTCTCGCCCGATCGAATCCGATGCGGCGGGGGGACCTTGACAGGAGCACCGGCCAGATGCTTTTCAGGTAAACGTTGAAGTTCATCGTGGCATCGAACGGGCCTGCGTCAACCAGCTCCCGCCTCAGCCGGCGCAGTCCGCCGAGTCCCTCGGATTTCCGGTAGACGACGACGCGATCAATCGAGGGATGATCCTGGAGAATTCCCGATGGCATCGGCTCGACGACCCATGTGACGCGAAGTCCATCGATTGAATCGCGCAGCGCGTTGACCACGGGGAGACCATGGATCACGTCGCCAAGACCCGACAGCAGCACGACGCAGATGTGTCGCGGGACAGGTTCTGTCTGATGTGAAATCATCACGCGCCGAACAGGATCTTCTCGCACTCGTCGACCATGCGCGCGGGGCTGAACCAGTTTTCCGCACGCCAGTGAGCCTCGTCGGCTAGCCGCTCGACACCTTGCGCGTCCTGCCGAATCGCTTCGCAGGCGGTGCGAATCCCGGCCGCGAGCGCATCGGCATCGCCGGGAGGGACGATCCATCCCGCCGTGGGCCTGCTCGCCGACGCGCCGATCGCCCGCCTCACGCCGCTGATGTCCGACGCGATGACCGGCGTGCCTCCTGCCATCGCCTCGAGCATGACGTTCGCCATCCCCTCATTGTGGCTGCTTAGAACGAACAGGTCGAGCCCGGCAATGACTGCCGCGCCGTCAGGCCTGTGACCGAGCCATGTCACCCTGTCGGTAAGGTTCAGATCGCGGGCGAGACTCTCGAGATGCGGGCGGTGGTCGCCGCCGCCGAGTATCACGACGCGGGAGGCGGGTATGGCGGCGGATTTAAATGCGTGAAGCAGGACGTCGAAGCCTTTCCTCGGTGCGATGTGACCGGCTCCCCCGATCAATATCGTGTCGTCGTCGCAGCCGGTCTCGCTCCTCAGGTGTTTCCTGAGTGCGGCGCGATCGGAGCGCCGCGTGCGTACGCCGTTCAGGACAACGTGCACAGCCTCGGGCGAAAAGAACGGCGCTGTGGCAAGCCATCTGCCGCGGATCTCCTCCGAGTTTACGATCAGCGCATGTACCTTTCTCAGCGCCAAACCGCGCGGCGTTCGCGCGGGATAGTCGCGAACGATTCCAAGGCGCACCACAACGCGTGTCACACCCGCCATTCGAGCCCCCGCGGCCGCCCATGCTGTCGGACGCCAGGAAGTAAGGAGGAGGACATCGGGACGCTCGCGGGCGAGCCACCCCGCGAACGTAAACCCGCTGACAAAATCGATCGCCCCGCGCGGGCGGAACGGTGACGTGGGAATCCGCCTCGCGATCAGCTCATGCTGAACGGGACCCGACGCGCACGACACGACGACACTGTGGCCGCGATCGATGAGGCCCGCGGCGAGGGTGGCGAGCCATTTCTCATTGCCGCCCCAGACGCGGCTGGTGTTCTGGATGACCAGCTTCATCTTACCGAAGGCTGAGCGAGAAAGCGCTCCCACGTGTCGAGCATTATTTCGAACGAGAATGTTGTCTCTGCCCGCACCCGGCCGGCGACACCCATTGCCATTCTTCGCGCGGGATCCAGGCGGAGCGACTCGAGCGCTGTGGCAATGGAGCCGGAGTCGAACCGGGTGACTATTCCGGCTGGCGGATCGCCATCGATTGCGTCAGTCGCGCCGCTCACCGGAGTAGAAATTACCGGAACACCGCTCGCCATCGCTTCGAGCATCGAGTTGGAAAGGCCTTCGCGGTCTGACGCGACGACGAAGGCATCGAAGGAGGCAAGAACGTGCGACACATCGTCGCGATCGCCGGTGAAGTGAACCCTGCCGGACAAGCCATGCTGCCGCGCCGATGCCTCCAGCATTTCACGCTCATCCCCATCGCCCGTGACGATGCAGTGAATCGATCGATCCGTCAGCGCTATTGCGTCGATGAGCCGGTCTATTCGCTTCTGTCGCGCGAGGCGCGCCACGGTTCCGGCGACAAAAGCGTCGTCAGGAATTCCTAGCTGTTGTCTCAGGGCGCCGGTTTCGGCATCGCGTGCGGGAGGCCACACGCCATTGTGAATCAGGGTGACCTTCCCTTCACCGAAACCATGGAGACCCACAAAAGGAACACGCATGCGCTCGCCGTTGACGGCCACCCCATCCACCCAGCGTCGCAATGCAAACCTGTACTTCGCGCTCCTCGGCGTGTCGCTCTCCAGACCGACCCTTGCGACAACTCTCGGCACTTTCGCAAGGCGGGCACCGAGTGAGGCGAGGAACAGCTTCTTCCAGGTCCCGATGATGAATGCGTCGGGCACATCGTGCCCCAGCACCCTGGCGAGCCTGAGGGCATGGGGAAGCGCGACATCTCCTCCGATTTCGAGGATGTCAGCACGAATGCCTCTTGCGACTGCCTCGCGCCGGACGATCTCGTCGTTGCAGAGGAGGAGGACATCGTGCCCGCGGTCGCTCAGGCCTCGAAGGAGGGAAACGGTCGCGCGCTCAGCGCCACCCAGAATTCGCGCGCCGTTGTGCGCGACGATGCGCATTCAGCCGGGCGGCTGTTCGCGGAACCAGTCGATGAACTGCCTGATTCCCGCTTCCATCGATGTATTCGGGTCGTAACCAAGAAGGTCGCGCGCCTTATCGATGCTCGCGAAGGTTCGCTGCACATCGCCAGGCTGAGCGGGCAGGCTGTCGATGCGGGGAGCAACGCCGAGCTCCCGTGCTATCATCTCGACAAGGCCCGACAAGGTGGTAGTCTCGCTCTCTCCGAGGTTGACAACCTCGAAAGCACCTGGGGGAGCCGCAATTGCCCAGTCGAGCGCCGCTTCGATCCCGTGCACGATATCCGCGACGTAGGTATAGTCCCGTTCAGTGCTGCCGTCGCCGTAGAATGGAATCGGCTCACCCTTCGACATCAGCCGCGCGAATTTGTGGATGGCAAGGTCGGGACGCTGCCGCGGTCCATATACGGTGAAGAGTCGAGTGCATATGACTGTCAGCGCGTAGAGGTGTGCGTGGCTCCGGCACAGCAGCTCGCCGGCACGCTTCGTCGCCGCGTACGGAGAGATTGGATCGTCAGCGGGCTCTGACTCGCGAAAGGGAACGGGCGTCGAATCGCCGTACACGCTCGAGCTCGACACGAACACGAACGGCCGGATCTTTCGCTTTCGTGCAATCTCGAGCATCGCCAGCGTGCCCTCGACGTTAGTGCGGGCGTAGTCGAGAGGCCGGGCAAGCGAGGGGCGCACGCCGGCCCTAGCTGCGAGGTGGATTATCGCGTCGATGTCGTCGGGCGGCAGGCGTGACTCGACTTCGCCCGCTTCGGCGATGTCACACTCGATCAGCGTCGCGCGGCCCCCTTCCAGCAACGCGCGGATATTGCGGCGTTTTGTCTCTGGCGAGTAGAAGGGGTCGAATGAGTCGACGATCACGACTGTGTCGCCCCTCTCGACGAGGCGCTCGCACACATGACTCCCGATGAATCCTGCGCCGCCCGTTACAAGTACTCGCACGGCTCAGACGGCGCGGGCGAAATGACCGCGGGTGAACCCCGAGCCGACAATTTCACGCGGAGAAGCGGATACCGGATCGCGTCCGGCGCGCAGGTCGTCGATCAGCGCACGATAACGTGACACGAGCAGTTCAACCGGGTCGCCACGCGTGTTGAACAGGAGCCGGTAGTTGCGAAGTCCGCCGCGCCAGAGCGCGGGCATGAACTCCGAGCCCTCGAGCGGCCTCGAGTGAAGGAGCCGGTTACGGCATGCGCTATCCGTCGCGACGGCGAACGAATATCCGGCGGGATCCGTCAACTCGACGTTCGGGTGGTCGCGCACGCAAAGGTCGCGGCACGTAGTGGGCTCCCGGTCGAAGGCCGCTGAAAGGACGCAGTGCTCGATCGTCATTCCTTCCGGGCGCCCGTATACGACGACATCGAATCCGCGACCTTCCCAGGGCGCAGCCGTAGCGATCATCTCATCGCGCGTGAGCTCAACCGAAAGAACGATCCGCGATGCTCCCAGCGAGAAGACCTCCGCCGCAGTGTGCTGATTGAAGCAGTTGACGGCGTAATCCGCCACGACATCGCGCCCCTCCCCACCCAGCTCGGCCACAAGCCCAAGATGTCCGGTGGAAAGCGGAAGCCCGAGGTTCAACCACTTCTCTATCGATCGCCGGTCCTCCGGTCTCACGATACTTGGAAGCCGCAGGCGGAGAATCCTTCCATGTTCGCGCATCTCGTCCGCGAGCCGCATGACGCGGGTCACCGGCGGCATCGGATGGCGGATGAACGGGTCGAGGATTACCTCATCTGCGCCGCTTCGCGCTGCTGCCCGGGCATCATCTTCCGCGAACACTTCGACGATCAACACTCCGCTGGCCGCCGAATTGTTCTCCGCAACGGGATGTATCCCGCCCACGGCGGCACGCACTCTTGATGAGCGATCCTCCTGAGCCGCGGCAGACTTCCATGAGGCGCGTTGAGAAAGCTCTTCGACGGCCTCCTGGCGCATCCGGTTGAGCTCACTCACCGGCAGGAACAGGCCATGACTCAGCCCGGCTGCATCGAGGTCACCAAGTGCGAACGACGTTTCGCCGAGTCGCCCGACCTGCTCGCGGATCTGCGCTTCGTCAAGGGCGCGGTTTCTTGCCGGAACAAGGGCGGCATCACTTCGCGTTGTGACGGAGTCGCTGCCGGCCATGAAGATCAGCTTGAGCGCGGCACCAGCGCTCCCGAACGCGCGAACGTCGAGCCGTGTCCTGGCGCCTTCCGGAAGGTTCACGCCGGAATAACTCCCCCGCGCCGACGTCATCATCGCTGCGGCATTGCTTCTTATCACGCGCGATCCCGCGGGAATGCGCCGCGTTGAGCGAATCGCCTGCCTCTCCGGATGATTCGGTACGCCTCGGATGTTGTCGATGGTGAATCCGGTTGTCAGAACCGCGGATCCGGGCGGAGATTCGAATCCCACTCCGTCGCCAGCCGCCAGGGGAATCGTAACGTCGACGAGAATCTCACCGTCGCGGTACCCCGCGACAACTCCGACCTCGAGGCCGCGATTGTCCGGATGGGAGCGCGTTATGTAGTCGCGGCCCGCCCGGCCTGTGTACATCCCCGGCGTGAAGCCCCGGCTGAAAATCTGAACCAGCTCCTGCACGTTCTCAGGCGGCAGCACCGCCGGCTCCCCGGCGGCGACCTTGTCGAGAGTGTCCCGGTAGTTGCGGGTCACGACAGCGACATACTCAGGTTTTTTCTTCCGGCCTTCGATCTTGAGGCACCCGACGCCCGCGTCGGCCAGGTCCGGAACGCTCGCGTACGCCCCGAGATCCCGCGCCGAAATCAGATATCCAGTGTCCAGCACCTCGGTGGAGTCGGCATCGCGCAGGACATAGTCCTTGCGGCATGACTGCGCACATGAACCGCGATTCGCGCTCCGCTCGGAGATCATGCCCGACATGTAGCACTGGCCGGAGTATGAGATGCAAAGTGCGCCGTGGATAAAAGTCTCGAGTCCGATGCCGGGAACGGCGGCTCTTATCTCACGTACGTCCTCGAGGGTGTTCTCCCGGGCAAGCACCACCCTGTCGATTCCAAGCCGGTGCATGACAGCAGCGCCGCTCGAGTCATGCACGGTCATCTGCGTGGATCCATGTATCTCAAACCCCGGATACACGGCCTGGACGAGCCGGACGACTCCTATGTCCTGGACGATCGCCGCGTCGATTCCCCGATCTATCGCTTCGCCGAGGAACATCAGCGCTTCCTCGAGCTCGGCGGGCTTGATGAGGGTGTTGAATGTCAGGTAGACGCGAACGCCGCGCGAATGCGCGAGGCGGCAGGCAGTATCGAGCTGCTCGAGCGTAAGCTGCGCGCCTTCGTCCCGGGCGTTGAAGCGCTCGGCACCCAGATACACTGCGTCAGCGCCGTTGGCGACTGCGGCCCTTACTGCGTCGAGCGAGCCCGCCGGTGCCAGGAGCTCGGGAATCCGCTTCTTTGTCTGCACCACTCAATTTAGCGAGCCACGAGCCGCTCGCGCCTATGCGATTCCTGCCGCGACCCGGTAGAGGTCGAGAATCCGGAGCGTCATCGGGCCGGGAGCACCAGAACCCACCGGCTTCCCGTCGAGCTTCACGATCGGAACCACTTCTGTCGTCGTGCCCGTCATGAACACTTCGTCGGCCCGGCTGAGGTCGTTGGCTTTCACCGCCTCCTCGACCAGCTCGATCCCATCGCGGAGCGCCGCTTCGATGACGATGTCCCTCGTCACGCCCGGGAGGATAAGATTCGAAAGCGGTGCTGTGCGCACTACGCCATCGATGACCACAAACAGGCTGGTGTGAGTTCCCTCGAGGGCGATTCCGTCGCGGACCAGTATCGCCTCGTAAGCGCCAGCTTCCTTCGCTTCCTGATTTGCGAGGCAGTTCGCCATCAGGGAAATCGCCTTTATGTCGCAGCGCGACCAGCGCAGGTCGGGACGTGTTATCGCGCCGACTCCTCCTGCGAGCTCATCCATTTCGGGGGCGAACGGCGCCGCGAAAGCGTAGACGGTCGGCCGGCACGGGGTCCGCGGGAATGCGTGGGTCCGCGGGGCGACTCCTCTCGTGACCTGAAGGTAGACCATGACTTTCCGCCGCCCGCCGAAGTCGTTGCGGTCCAGGAGCTCCTGAAACACCGTCTCCAGCGGGTCGGCTATCGAGTCGTCGATTCGCGCCTCCACGAGGCTGCGGCGCAGGCGCCCCATGTGCTTGTCGAGCGCGACGAACCTGCCGTCGTATGCCGCGGCGACCTCGTAGATGCCGTCACCGAGAAGGAACCCACGATCGTCCGGCGACACTCTCACTTCGCTCTTTGCCACGTAGCGGCCGTCGAAATAGACGATGGCTTCGCCCGGAGGCGGCTCGGTGATCTGCGGCAGCGGAGCCGCTGCGGCCTCGGCCTGAGTCATCGCGACCCCCTGAACCTGTCGACGAACCGGAGAAGCACGGCCATCGTGAGGAACGCGATCGCGGCCCACCTGAGTTCCTGCGACCCCTGTCTTATACCGAGGAGAAACAGGACTGCCGCAATGAGCGCGAGCGTGAGTTTTGCCATTGTCATCGGCGTCATTCGAGTGGCTCCAGGCCAAGTGTGCGTGCCTCGTCCTGCGAAATGTCGATGGTCATCCTGAGAAGTGCCGTCGAAAACACTTTTCCCTGCGCATCAGTCTTGAGCGAAAGCGTGCCGCCGCCATCGAGCGCGCCGTGCAGAAGGAAGTTGAGGGCGTTGAGATTTGGAAGCTCGAAGCGCTCAACCGGACCATCGATCGCGCCCTTGAAGTGCCCGGCAACAGCATCCGCCGTGACGAGCCGCTCGATCATCGGGTAATACTCGGGCTTGAGGGCGATCACGCCGACATTCGCGGTGTCTCCCTTGTCGCCGGAGCGCGCGTGTGCAACATCGAGCAGGTGAACGCGCATCAGACGATCTCCACTTTTGTCTGGACAACCCGTTTGTCGATCAGTGCCGGCCAGTACGCCACAATCTCCTCGACCTTCGGGCGGCCACCGGCGAAGCCAGTCACGCTCGGCGGACCATTCAGGACGAGCGGGGCTATCTCGCGCGTAAACCTCTCCACGCTTTTCCTGTCGCCACCGCGTACTCCAACCCTGAGCTGAACCTCCGGGTAATCCCGCGAGTCTCCCGCAGCGCGGACCGCAAGATCACCATGAGTTGCGGACACGCCGACAAACTCCGTGAGAACCTGATCGAAGCGAAGGCCGAGGCGATCAAGACGCTCCCTGAGAATCCGGTCAGCGAACTCGGCCTTCTCGAGTGCGTCGGGCCATGAATAGACGAGACTGCCTACGGCCTTGTACCCGGCGCGATATGCGATCGACACCTTGAGCTTGTCCGTCGGCGGTCTTCCCTCGATGCCCGACACACGCACCCTGTCAGGTCCCGCGTCCTCCAGCCGGATCGTGGTGAAATCCGCGATCACGTCAGGCGTTATGTACTCATGCGGATCTCCCATCTCGTACACGAGCTGCTCGGTTACGGACGGAACGGAGACTCTTCCGCCGGTTCCCGGATGTTTTGTAATGATGAACGTGCCGTCGGGACTTGCCTCCGCGATGGGATACCCGACGTTTGCCAGATCGGGAATCGACCGCCAGTCGTAGAGACAGTTTCCGCCGGAGCATTGAGCACCGCACTCGATTATGTGGCCTGCAACTATCCCGGCGGCGAGCTTGTTCCAGTCTGACGCACCCCAGCCGAACTCGTGGCGGAGCGGCGCCATCGTGAGCGCCGTATCCGTCGAGCGCCCAGTGATAACCACATTCGCCCCACGCGAAAGTCCCTCGACTATCGGCTCCGATCCTATGTACGCGTTTGCGGAGAGCACACTGTCGCGTACAGTCGAGAGCGGATCGCCGTTGTCCATGTTGGCAAGCGGGTGCCCGGCCTCGATGAGCTCATCCAGGCGGCCGAGCAGGTCGTCACCTGTAACGACGGCGATACGCAGCTTCTCTGCCGACTTTCCTGAGGGAGCGAGCGCACGGATTGCCGCCGCGCATGCCGGCGGATTCACTCCTCCGGCATTGGCGATGACGCGGACTCCACGCTCCATCACCCCCATCATGACGCTCTCCATCGCACCCACAAAATCGCGGGCGTAACCCATCGCCGGGTCGCGCTCCATCTGCTTCTGGAGAATCGACATCGTGACCTCGGCGAGATAGTCGAGCATGAGGTAATCGATATCACCGCCCTCGACCTGCTGCCTTGGTGCGTCGAGGGAGTCTCCCCAGAATCCCTGGCCACTGGCGACACGAACTGTCCGCTTCACGCTATTCTCCGAGGTGCGGAGGAAGGACGAACGGGCCAAGGTGAGGCCCCCTGTTGTGGAGTGATGTCCTCAACGCCATCGCGATGACCTCGCGCGTGTCCTCCGGGTAAACAATCGCGTCGATAAACCCGCGCGCTCCCGCATACCGCGCGTCGAGCTGCCGCTCATAATCCTCGCGCATCGCTTCCATCGAGGCCGAGACGTCATCCGAAGGTGGCTCGCCTTTCTTTTTCGCGGCATCGATAGCTGGCCCGTGCACGGCGTGAACCGCCGATTCGCCTTCCATGACGGCCATCCTTCCAGTGGGCCAGCTGAAGATAAAATCAGGATCGAAGCCCTGCCCGGCCATAGCGTAGTAACCTGCGCCAGACGCATGGTTTACCGTCAGGACGATCTTCGGCACCAGCGTCGTGGCCATCGCCTCAACGAACCGCGCGCCCGCGCGAATGATTCCCTCGTGCTCCGCCTCGGGTCCGACCATGAAGCCGGAGACATCCTGGACGAAGAGAAGAGGAATTCCCTGCTTGTCGCAGCGATCTATGAAGTAGGCCACTTTCTCGGCGCTTTCGGCGTACAGAATTCCACCGAATCGAGGCTTCTCGTCTTTCCGGCCCTTGATCAGGCCGCGCTGGTTGGCGATGACGCCGACCGGGATTCCCTCGATCGAGGCGTCTCCGCAGATCATTTCTTTGGCGATGTCCTTCTGGAACTCGTCGATTGACCCGTTGTCGAGTATGGCGGATAGGAGCGAATGCATGTCGTACGACATGCGATGGTCGGAAGGCAGCAGGTCGTAAAGCGCCTCGGCCTGTGATGACGGTCCCTTCGCGACATTCCTCGATCCCGGCGCGGTCCATTTGTCGCTCGAGAACCTGAATCTCGCGGCGTACGCGTCAGTCGCTTCCGGCTCCACGCTCCCGCCCCGAAGGCGCTCGACGAGATCCCGGAGCTTTGCCAGGCACTCGTCCTCTGTATCAGTGGCGTAGTGAGCGACGCCGCTGATCTCGGTGTGCGTGCTTGCACCACCGAGAGTCTCCGAGTCTATCGTTTCGCCCGTTGCGCCCTTCACGAGATTGGGACCGCCGAGTCCCATGAACGACGATCCCTTTACCATCAGGATGACATCGGAGAGCGCCGGAAGGTATGCGCCGCCGGCAACACACTGTCCCATCACCGCGGCAAGCTGCGGAATGCGCAGATACCGGCGCATTATCGAGTTGTAGTAGAAAATTCTTGCTGCGCCGTACTGTCCGGGGAAGACTCCCCCCTGGTACGGCAGGTTCACTCCCGCCGAGTCGACAAGGTAGATGATCGGAACGCGGCACCGCATTGCGATCTCCTGCGCGCGGAGGATCTTCTTTATCGTCTCGGGCCACCAGGATCCGGCCTTTACCGTCGCATCATTGGCGACGATGACGACCTCGCGCCCGTGGATTATCCCGACGCCAGTTACAACTCCCGCGGAAGGCGCCTGTCCGTCGTACTGGTCATGCGCGACGAGAAGGCCGATTTCCATGAAGCGCGACGACGGGTCAGTGAGGCGGCTTATGCGCTCCCGCGCCGAGAGTTTGCCCTGCTTGTGAAGCTTTGCGATTCGCGCCTGGCCGCCGCCTTCGCGCAGCTTTTCCTCGAGCCGGCGGACTTCATCGCTCAGCTCTCTCAGGCGCGAGGTCACCTTACGCGCCCGCTGCTGGGGCGTCCTGGGCCTCGCGTGTGGCAAACCAGTCCTTTATGTAGTCGATGAGTTCCGATGTCGGCGT
Source organism: Gemmatimonadaceae bacterium (assembly GCA_051005175.1). Taxonomy (GTDB): domain Bacteria; phylum Gemmatimonadota; class Gemmatimonadetes; order Gemmatimonadales; family Gemmatimonadaceae; genus UBA4720. The sequence continues at coordinate 34,363 of JBPCJP010000211.1, forward strand.
GCCGGGCCCGAAAAGCTTCCCTATTCCCTGCTGACTGAGCTGATCCATGTCCTCTTTCGGGATGATGCCACCACCCGTGATGAGGATATCGTCCCGGCCCTGCGCCCTCACGAGCTGGGCGACCCGCGGAATCAGGGTCATGTGGGCACCGCTAAGGATTGACAGCCCAATGACATCCGCATCTTCCTGGACGGCTGCGGCGGCAATCATCTCGGGCGTCTGGTGCAACCCCGTATAGATCACCTCCATGCCCGCATCGCGAAGCGCCGCGGCAACGACTTTCGCGCCGCGGTCGTGCCCATCGAGTCCGGGTTTGGCGACTACTACTCTAATTGGTCTCATACGCGGTCAAAATTAACCCGATTTGCGTGCAACGAGCAGCATCTCACTCGACTTTCGGGAGAGAGGCCGCGGGGAAAAGTTGTCGAATGCCTCCTCGACTATCAGGCCATGGGACGCGCAGAGCTCGGCCAGCCGCGTCGCCGTGTAGAGCCTGATGCGGTGCGTGCGCCGCCCGAGGCGCGTGGCCATCCCGCGCCAGGTTGACTCGATCGTAAGTATGCCCGAGAGCGGATCGAAGCTTCGCTCGTGGGCGATCATCGTGCCGTCGTCAGTCTTCCACCAGTCGCGCTCGAGGAACCGCGCCATCACGCCGTCGCGGTTGCCACCGTGCAATAGCAGCATTCCCCCCGGGGCGAGCACTCGCGCGAACTCAGCGATCACTGTTGCATCGTCGGCAGGATTCTCGAAGAACCCGAACGATGTAAACAGGTTGAGGACCGAGTCGAATCGACCGGTCCATCTGGATGGGAGTTTTCGCATGTCGCCGCGCGTGTATCGCAGCTTCGGGCCGGTCCCGCGCTTTCTGGCGATCGCAAGAAGATGCTCCGAGTAGTCGAGCCCATCCACATTGAAGCCAGCTTCAGCCAGGAGATGCGCGTGCCTTCCCTGTCCGCACGGTACGTCGAGAACGCGGGAACCGGAGGGAAGGCCGAGCAACTCGACAATCCGCGCGACTTCGGCACGATCCCTCTCGGCAGTGAAAAGTGGCTCATACTCGAGCAGGTAGTGGGAATCGAAGTAGGACTCCCACCATTCACCCTTTCCAGCCGTCTTGCGTGTCAAGCCGGGTCTAGAAGAATACTGGCTCCCTGTAGGCTCCGAAAACGTCTTCGAGTGCGGCGCGGATCTCGTACAGAGTGCAATACGCACGTGCAGCATCGAGAATGAACGGCATCGTATTGGCATTCGTCCGCGCAGCTTCGCGCAGATCGCTCAGGCATTTCTGGGCCCGGGCGTTGTCGCGTTTGGCCCGAAGGTCTGCGAGACGCTTGCGCTGGGCCGCCTCGGTGTCGCCGATTTTAAGCAGCGGTATCGTAAGCTCGGGCTCGTCAGTGACAAACTCGTTGACTCCGACAATCACCCGCCTGTGCTGTTCGATCTCCCACTGCTGGCGTGCGGCAGACTCGGCGATTTTCCGCTGAAGCCAGCCCGTCTCGAGTCCGCGCACAACTCCGCCAAGTTCTTCAATCTGGCCAAAGAGCGACTCTGCCTCTTCCTCGAGCTGCGTGGTGAGCGCCTCGACGTAATACGATCCGCCGAGCGGGTCCATGACGTTCGGAACACCGGTTTCATATGCGAGCACCTGCTGGGTCCTCAGCGCAACCTGCACTGATTCCTCGGTGGGGAGGGCGAGAGTTTCGTCCATCGAGTTTGTGTGCAGCGACTGAGTTCCGCCAAGCACCGCTGCCATCGCCTGGTACGCGACCCGGACGACGTTGTTCATCGGCTGCTGGGCGGTGAGGGTGACTCCGGCGGTCTGCGAGTGAAAGCGCATGACGAGCGAGCGCGGATCCTTCGCACCATAGCGGTCGCGCATGTGTCGGGCCCAGATCCGGCGGGCGGCGCGAAGCTTGGCGATCTCCTCGAAGAAGTCGTTGTGAATGTCCCAGAAGAACGACAGCCGCGGGGCGAATGAATCGACGTCGAGCCCGCGGGCGATGCCGCGCTCGACATAGGTGAATCCGTCAGCCAGCGTGAACGCAAGCTCCTGTGCAGCCGTCGCTCCCGCCTCGCGGATGTGATATCCGGAAATCGAAATCGTATTCCACTGCGGCACATGCTCGGCCGACCACTCGAAGCAGTCGACGATCAGTCTCAGCGCGGGCTCGATCGGGAAGCACCACGCGTGCTGGGCCATGTACTCTTTAAGGATGTCGTTCTGGATCGTGCCGCGGAGCTGATCCAGCGCCACCCCCTGCTTCTCGGCCGCAGCGAGGTAGAAGCAGTAGAGGATTACGGCGGGACCGTTAATGGTCATCGACGTCGAGACCTTGTCGAGCGGAATGCCGTCGAACAGCACCTCCATGTCCGCGAGGCTCGAAATCGCGACACCACACTTGCCGACTTCTCCCTCCGACCGCGGATGATCGGAGTCGTAACCCATCAGCGTCGGGAAGTCGAAAGCCACCGAAAGGCCTGTCTGGCCGTGGGCGAGAAGGAACTTGTACCTCTCATTCGTATCCGTCGCGCTTCCGAATCCGGCGAACTGCCGCATCGTCCACAGTTTGCCGCGATATCCGGAAGGATGAATGCCGCGCGTGTACGGGAACGAGCCCGGCATGCCGAGGTCGGATTCGCTGAGCCCGCCTACGTCGAGGCTCGTATAGAGCGGACGCACCTCGCTCTCCGAATTCGTGAAACCGATGTCACGCTTCTTCGCGGCATCGTACTTCTTCTTCCACTGCTCGATTTCAGCGCGCAGTCTCTCGTTCTCGCGACGCATCGCATCTGTGGGCGTTTCACCGAATGCCGGTTCCGATCCCGTCTTGATTGAAGTCACGTCTTCGCCCCTGTAACCAGGTTGCCGTGCTTTACCAGCAGCTCATCCGCCACGGCCAGCGGCGTCACGGTTCCCGCCTCCATCTCGTCGACTTTTGCCTCGAGCCATTTCATTGTCACCGGGCCATCCCAGAGACGATGACGCATTCTTCTCTCCGCAGCTTCGACGACCCGCTCCACAAGTCTCTGCCTGCGTCTCGTCCGGAGCTCGCCACTCCTCTCAAGATAAGCGAAGTGCCGGTCCATTGACTCCATCAGCTCGGCGATCCCTTCACCCTTTGCCGCAACAGCGCGGAGAACCGGAGGAGTCCACCCGGCGGACGAATCGTCACGCGAGCTCTCCCGGGCCAGTCTTGCCGGGTTGAGATTGCGCATATCAACGCCGTGATGGGCTGGGACATTCGCGTAGGATGTACCCTTGCGGAGACCGAGCATCAGCTCGATGTCGTTCCGAAGCCGGTCAGCCCCCGGCCTGTCTGACTTGTTAACGACGAATATGTCGGCGATCTCCATCACGCCGGCCTTGAGCGTCTGGATGGAGTCGCCGGATTCGGGCACCAGCACGACCATTGTCGTGTCCGCCGTGCGCGCAACGTCGAGCTCGGACTGTCCGACTCCGACGGTCTCGATTATCACCCTGTCGAAGCCGAATCCATCGAGCACGTCCGCAACTTCGCGGGTTGTAGCGGCGAGACCGCCAAGTGAGCCCCGGGTGGCCATCGACCGGATGAACACTCCCTCGTCGAGCACGACGCTCTCCATTCGCACGCGGTCGCCGAGAAGCGCTCCACCGGTGAACGGCGAGGTCGGATCGACGGCCACGATTCCGACAGTCAGCCCGGCGTTTCTCATCTCCCGGGCGACGAGTGTAGTGATGGTGCTCTTCCCCGCGCCGGGCGGCCCGGTTATCCCGAGCCGGCGCGCGCGCCCGAGCTTGGGATGAACCGCGCCAAGGATCTCCTCGACCCCGGCCCGGTGATTCTCGACGATGCTGACCGCCCGCGCGAGAGCGGAGTTTTTTCCGGAGAAGAAGTCGGAGAGGAGGTTTTCAGCCGACGGTGGCAAGTATGCGCTCCTGACGCTGCCACATCTCCGAGGAGGTTCTGGCCTCGTCCTCAGGATGATCGTGCCCGGCGACATGCAATGTCCCGTGGACGACCAGTCTCGCGAGCTCCTCTCGCAGCGAAACGCCGTGTTGCCGCGCGTTCCGCTCCGCGATCTCGGGACAGATGTAGATATCGCCGATCGCCGGCATCGACGGCGTCTCGCGCCCCATCCCGAAAGCTATTACGTCAGTCGGGCCGGCACGCCGCAGGTGCTCGCGATTTATCCGGGTAATCGCCGTGCGCCCGACAAATGCGACGGAGATCATTGCGTCGCGGATTCCTTCCGCTGTGAGCGTTGCCTCGACGAGTTCCCTCGTCCGGCCTGCGGAAAAGCGAAGTCGCCGGACCGTGGATGACACTTCGACGACGACGCGGTCCGGTTGCATCGCTCCTAGTTACCCGCGTCTTCAGCGTATGCCTTGATTATCTCGCGAACCAGGCGGTGGCGAACCACGTCAGAATCGGTGAGGTAATGGAAGCCGATGCCGTCGATCCCCGGCAGGATTCGCTCAATCTGAACCAGACCTGACTCCTCGCGCTTTGGCAGATCGATCTGCGTCTTGTCCCCGGTGATCACCGTGCGCGAGTTCACACCGAGCCGCGTAAGGAACATTTTCATCTGGGCATTCGTCGCGTTCTGCGCTTCGTCGAGAATCACGAAAGCGTCGGCGAGTGTTCGCCCGCGCATGTAGGCGAGCGGGGCGATCTCGATCGTGCGGGTTTCGAGAGCTTTCTGGACGCGCTCGTGAGGCATCATGTCCTCGAGCGCATCATAGAGCGGCCGGAGGTACGGATCTACCTTGGCCTGGAGGTCGCCAGGAAGAAATCCAAGACTCTCGCCCGCCTCAACTGCCGGCCTCGCAAGGACGATCCGGCGTACCTGCTTTCGCGACAAGGCATCGACAGCGGCAGCGACAGCAAGGTAGGTCTTGCCGGTGCCGGCAGGTCCGATCCCTACTACAATGTCGTTCTCCGAGATCAGCTTAAGATATTCAGCCTGACCGCTGGTCTTTGGCTGAATGATCTTGCGCATTCCCGGCAGCGCGATGCGTTGAAGGTCCTCGGGCCCGTCACCTTCCCGCGGACCCTCGAGGCTCATCCGAAGCACATCGTCCGCAGTGAGCTCCATCTGCTGCCTTGCCCTCTCGATCATCTTGAGCGCGATCGGCGCCGCCCGGCTCACAACTTCCTGCGTCCCTGAAACCGTGAGGGTATCGCCTCTCAGCGCGACCTTCGCGCCGCTTTGTTTTGAGAGCTCGATGAGGTTTGCATCATTCACTCCCGCGAGAGTGAGCATGTCGGCGCCTTCGGTCGAAAGGCGCTGGACTGTCGGGTCTTCAGTCAATTGTGGCAGAGCGCAGGTCCAGGTGCAGGTCAGAGAGATCCTCCGGCTTCACCGGAGTAGGAGCGCCCTCGAACAGGGCACGTGCGGCAGTTGTCTTGGGAAATGCTATAACATCGCGAAGCGACTGCGCCCCCGAGAGGAGCATCGCGATCCTGTCGAAACCAAGAGCGATTCCTCCATGGGGTGGTGCGCCGGACTCCAGTGCCTCGAGCAGGAAGCCGAAGCGGGCTTTCGCGTCTTCGCGCGCGATTCCGAGTTTGCCGAGTATGCGGGTTTGCATCGGGCTGCTGTGGATCCTGATGCTTCCGCCGCCCAGCTCCGTGCCGTTCATGACTACATCGTATGCGAGCGCGCGAACCTTTCGCGGATCCGAGTCGATCAGATCCGCATCTTCGGGATTCGGCGCGGTAAAAGGATGATGCACCGCAGTGAGATTCCCCGAATCCGCATCGACGCCAAAAAGCGGAAAATCAGTCACCCAGAGAAGCTCAACATGGCTCTCGCGAATCAGGTCGAGACGTCTTGCGACATCCTGTCTCACTCGATCCAGGGCCGCGCTCGTGACATCATCGGCCCCGGCGGTCATGAGGCAGAGTTCTCCTTCATCCAGCGCGAGAACTGAAGCACCCGATTCGGAGACAAACTTTGCAGCGGGCCCCTCGAGCACCCCGTTTCCCTTCCTTACCCGCAGCAGTCCCGACGCTCCACCCGACTTCGCGACGAGTTCTATCTCGTCCACCTGTTTCCGGGAAAGCGCACCGCCTCCGGGAATCCTGATTCCGCGAACGCGGCCCCCGGACTCGATTGCAGAGCGCGTAATCCCGAAGTCGGCATCGCGGAATGCCTCAGTCGCGTCGAATATCTCGAGTCCGAAGCGGAGGTCCGGCCTGTCCGACCCGAACCGCTCAATCGAATCGGCATATTTCAGCCGCCGGAAACTGTTCGGAATCTCGATGCCTGCATCGCGGAACAGAACGCCGAGGAGGCCTTCCGTCAGCTCGAAGATATCTTCGGAGTTGACGAACGAAGCCTCGATGTCGATCTGGGTGAATTCCGGCTGCCGGTCCGCGCGCAGATCTTCGTCCCTGAAGCATCTGGCGATCTGGAAGTAGCGGTCGAATCCGGAGACCATCAGCAACTGCTTGTAGAGCTGAGGCGACTGGGGGAGAGCGTAGAACTCGCCAGGATGAACCCTGCTCGGAACCAGGTAGTCGCGGGCTCCTTCCGGCGTCGGCTTGGTCAGGATCGGTGTTTCGATCTCAAGATATCCGCGCTCGTCGAGGTAGCGCCGCGTCGATTGCTGGAGACGGTGACGAAGAAAGAGATTGCGTTGCAGCTCCGGTCTCCGCAGATCCAGATACCGGTGCCGGAGGCGAAGCTCTTCCGCGGGCAGATTCTCGCCTCTGCCCTTCGCTACAGGAATTGCGGGCGTCGCGGCCGAAGCGAGAATCTCGAGGGATGTCGCGCGAAGCTCGACCTCGCCTGTCCCCATCTCCGCGTTTCGCATCTCCTCCGGCCGCAAAGCAATCGCGCCCTCGGCACGTATCACGTATTCCTGGCCGAGCGTGCCCGCCGCGGCGATGACCTGGGCGTCCGTCCAGTCGGGATTGAACGAAACCTGAAGCATCCCTCCGCGATCACGCAGGTCGATGAAGATTATCCCGCCGAGATTTCTGATGCGGTGAACCCATCCGGCGACGGCGACAGACCTGCCGGCGTCTGCCGGCCTGAACGCTCCGGCAAGGCCATCCGGTCTCAGCTGAGTGCCGAAGACATCCTTCTCATTCACCAAAGCTTTGCGCTACCTGGATTGCGGGAAACCTTCGGAGCGGGCTTGATTGGGCATCGCGCGATGCCCGGCTGAACCGACGCCGGGAGACGGGTCGAAGTGGAGGTCGCAAGGGGTTAAACTTAAGTGTGATATACATTTGGTGGAAGACGTGAACGCGCCGACTGAGCGCCTTGGCGCGTCCGGGACTCGCGTGAACCTGCTCGACATGGTGCCGGCCGATGCGGAGCGCGCACTACGCGAATTCGCGGCGCGAAACGACCTGCCCCGTTACAGGGTCGACCAGGTTCTGCCGCGTCTATGGAGCTCGCCCGTCGAGACCTTCGAGGCGATCTCGCAGATTCCCAAACTGATGAGGGAGCAGCTCGATAACGTTTTCGAAATGCCCCGGCTGGCCGTTTCCGCCCGGCAGCTTTCAACCGACGGGACAGAGAAGTTTCTCTTCCGTTTATCCGATGGCGAGCACATCGAGACAGTGGCAATCCCGGAGGACAACCGGCTGACGCTATGCATTTCATCACAGGCCGGCTGCGCTCTTCAGTGCTCGTTCTGCGCCACCGGCGCAATGGGGTTCTCGCGAAACCTTCGCACGTTCGAGATCGCGGGGCAGGTCCGTGAGGTGACGCTGCTCACGGGCCGGCGCCCGACCAACATCGTGTTCATGGGAATGGGCGAGCCGCTGATGAACTGGAAAGCAGTGGATCCCACGCTGACGATCCTCAACGATGAAAACGGATTCGGAATCGGTGCGAGGCACGTCACCGTGTCGACAGTCGGCGTCCTGCCCGGCATAGTCGCACTCGGCGAGCGGAAGGAGCAGTTCAGGCTCGCGATATCCATTCATGCGCCGAGTGACGCATTGCGGCGAACCCTGATGCCGATAAACACGAAGTACCCGCTGGCGCAGGTAATCGAAGCGGCTCGCGTGTTCGACCGGCGGGTCACGTTCGAGTACGTGATGCTGCACGGCGTGAATGACGAGCCGGCGCACGCAGTTCAGCTGGCTGAACTTGCACGGCGCTGCAAGGCGTTCGTCAACCTGATTCCTCTTCACGCGGGCGGTGCAGGCGACTTCGTGCCGACCTCGCCACAGGGGATCGCCGCGTTCGCCCGTTCAATCCGGGCAAAGGGCGTCGAGGTGGCGATCAGGAAGAGTCGCGGCAAGGACATAGCTGCCGCGTGCGGCCAGCTACGGGTAGAAAGGCAGGGCCGGAGGATGCCAGTCCTCGCCCAGGAG
>JBPCJP010000212.1:0-5265 GCA_051005175.1 Gemmatimonadaceae bacterium
ATCAGCAGGAACAGGACTGATCCACCCAGCACGAGGCCCGTCATGGCGGCTCCGAAGTCCGTGCTTTTCTGTTTTGCGACAGCCATGGAGGCGCTACTCCTTACGTGGTTGGAGGGGTGTCCGACACTCGCACCCTGGTCATCGTGTCGTTCTGCTCGATCGTCTCGATGAGGTCGGTTCCATCGGTGACTTTGCCGAATACGGTATGGACGCCGTTGAGGTGCTTCGTATTGCCTTCGCTGAGAACGATGAAGAACTGGCTGCCGCCCGTGTTCTTTCCGGCGTGCGCCATGGAGAGCGAGCCCAGCTGGTGTTTGTGGGGGTTCCCCTGGGTTTCACAGTCGATGTGGTAACCGGGTCCTCCGGTGCCGACCTTGGCGTTCCCGACGGGCAGGTCACGGGAAAGCGGGTCGCCACCCTGAACGACGAAATCCGGGATTACGCGATGGAACCTGATTCCGTCGTAGTATCCGTCGTTCGCGAGCCTCTCGAAGTTTTCGACGGTCTTCGGGGCTTCCTTATCATAAAGCTCAGCGGTGAGGGTTCCGCGGTTCGTCTCGATGGTTGCGTATTTCGTCATGGGGGTTCCGGGTAGGACGGGAAAAATAACGTCAGACGCGTGCTGACGGGCAGGCGTCATTCAGCACGCAAGACGCGCACTTGGGAGCCCGGGCGAGGCAGATCCGCCTCCCGTGAAAGATCAGCAGGTGTGACAGGAGCGCCCAGTCATCGCGCGGGAAAAGCGGCATGAGGGCCTTCTCCACCTTCACCGGATCCGTTTCTGACGTAAGGCCAAGCCGCACGCTCAGCCGGCCGACGTGAGTGTCCACGACCACGCCTTCATTGATGCCGAACGCATTACCGAGGACGACGTTCGCCGTCTTGCGGCCGACTCCCGGGAGGTTCACGAGCTCGTCCATCGTAGCGGGGACCTCTCCATCGTGCCGCTCTTCCACCGCGGCGGACATTCCGAGCAGGCTCTTCGTCTTGTTCCTGAAGAACCCGGTGCTGCGGATGAGATCCTCCAGCGTTTCAGGCTCGGCGGCGGCGAGTGAGCGGGCGTCGGGAAAGGTCCTGAACAGCTCCGGCGTCACCATGTTCACCCGCTTGTCCGTGCATTGAGCGCTGAGGATCGTGGCAATGAGGAGCTGGAGCGGCGTCTCGTAATAGAGCTCGCAGTGCGCATCGGGATATTCGTTTTTCAGGCGTGCGAGGATGTCGAGCGCGTGGGACCTTAGCTCGGCGCCCCGTTTCTTCCTGCGTTTCGCATGACCGCGCGTTGCGGGAGCGCCTGCCGGCTTCTGCTTCAACCCCACCTCTTCTTTTTCGCCCTACCCTTCCACCCCGGCGTGTCCCGGCAGCTTCTCGATCATTTCGTAGAGCTGCTTCTGGATCAGCTCTATCTCCTGCTTCGCGCCTTCCTTGTCGAGGAGACCGTTTTTCATGTTAATCGAGACACGGTTCATGTACTTGATCTTCATGAGCATCTCGTCAGTCGCTTTGCGGAGAGACGTGTAGCGCCTCTTGTCGGCACGCGCGCGATGGTAGCGGCGGGTGAAGTCCTCGAGGTTGAGGCGGCGGGCGAACTCGATCGCTTCCTCGACTGTGCGGCCGGGAATCGCGCCATGATCGGGAATTCCCTCACCCGTCTCCGGATCAGCGAAAAAGAGTCTCCCTATGTACTCGATTCCATCGTAAGCGATCCGGACGGAAACCGCGCACGGCTTGCCGTCCATTTCGATGGTCGAGAGATGCTGCTGGATTACGCCGAAATCCGACATCGGGAGCCGTGAATTACCTGGGGTCAGTTGCGAGGAGAAACCGGTCGAGCGCCTCGAACAGCGCAGCCGGCTGTTCAACGTATGGAACATGCCCGCAATCGTCCAGAAGAACGAGTTCCGCTCCCATCGCTTTGGCGCCCTCAATTGAAGACTCGACTGGAATGGGATCGTCACGGCCATGGACGAAAAGCACCGGAAAACCCATGGGCTTGAGATCCGCGAGAACGTCGAACCCGGCCCCGAGGCTGTCCCATACCTGCTGCTGCACTTTCCCACTCACCCTGAACGGTGTCAGGTCGTGGGCCTTGCGAGGGTCTGCGAAGTACGCCGCGACGGCGAGCTCGAACGTTCGCTGCCGGTATGCTTCGGGATCCGATTCGCGGAGTCCTGACGCCGCGAGCTCCTCCCGCATCCGCTTTATCTCCAACCCTTCCTGCCGTCGCGCGAAGTCCGCCTCGAACTGGCGGCGGTATTCGCTTTTCAGCGGCGCTGGATCTATGAGAGCGAGACGCACGGGCATCTCGAGGTCTACGCTGTCATCCGCTGTCAATGTGTACAGCAGCGCGAGCATGCCGCCGAACGAATAACCGATAATCGACAGCGGGGAAACATCGAGCTCCTGGATAACGGCTGACATGTCCTCGACGTGGGTCTGCCAGGTTATGGCATCCGTGGAAGCTGACTTCGATCTCCCTCCGCCCCGCTGGTCGTAGAAGACCAGGTTATACCGCTCGGCGAGATGCAGCATTTGCGGAAGCAGGTAGTCGTGATGCGCGCCGGGACCGCCGTGAAGAACGAGAAGGTCTGGCGCCGACTCAGGCCCCCACGCTGCCCAGTAGAGCGGGGTGGTTGTTGTTGTCGTAAGGCCGGAGACCCGCGGCGGAGGAATCGGGAGGGGCATTATCTGGCGCCCTCAGCCTCCTCTTCTCCCCAGCACCACGGTTGTCTCGTTCCTCTTCCCATCGCGGAGGTAAACTATGCGCACGCTGTCACCCGGCTTCTTCGAGTACAGCGCATCACTGTAAGAGTAGAGATCCTTCACGACAGCATCACCGAACTCGACGATTATGTCGCCCGGCTGGAGTCCGCCTGCGTCCGCCGGACTGCCGGGCCTGACGCCGGTGAGCTTGAGCCCGGGACTCTCGCTCGCCGCCATGTCGGGCACTGAGCCAAGGTATGTCTGCGACCCCTGGCCCGACCCGATCGCACGCGATGGCGCAGTCGAGCGGACGTAGGTGAGGCGCGCAGGCCTGTCATCGATTCTCCTGGCAATCCGGTGCGCGAAGTCGACAACCCGCGCCTGGCCGCCGAGGTTGATCTTCTCGGTGTCGTCGGACGCCCGGTGGTAGTCCTCGTGGAGATCGGTAAAGAAGTGAAGAACGGGGATTTCCTTTGGATAGAACGAGCTGTGATCAGATGAGCCGAAGCCGTCGCCCGAGCTCGTGAGCTTGAGCGTCCCCGGGTTGGCGCTGTCGATCAGTGCCGCCATCTCCGTCGCAGTGGCTGTCCCGAAGACCATCAGGCCGTCGTTCTTCATCCGGCCGACCATGTCGAAGTTCAGCATCGCGACGATGTTCTGGAGCGGAACCGGCGAGTTGTCCACGAAGTACTGCGATCCAAGGAGTCCCTGCTCCTCGCCGCTGAAGTTCGCGAAGATGATCGAGCGCCGGGGCTTCTCGATCGAGAACATGCGGGCGAGCTCGAGCACCGCCGCCGTGCCTGACGCGTTGTCATCAGCCCCGTTGCGGATCGCGTCGCGGGCATCGGGGTCGAGGGCGGAAACCGTTGAGCGGCCAAGGTGATCGTAGTGGGCTCCGATGACGATGTACTGGTCCTTGAGGACCGGGTCAGTGCCCTCGATCATCGCCACGACATTCTGCGTCGCGTTGCCTGCGGTGTCTCCCGTATGCAAAGCGGCCGCTGATCTCGCGGCGAAATTCTGCATGTATCCGGCGTACGGCGCCTTCAGACGCAGGGCAGCGTACCGCCGTGCGATATATGCAGCCGCGGAGTCGTTGCCCGGTGTGCCGGTGAGGCGGCCTTCAAGTGCGTCGCTCGCCAGATATGAAATGTCGGTGAGCATCCTGGCCGAATCGGCGACTGCGACGCCAAGGGACGGCTGGGGCGCCCGGCCGGCGGTCGAGCAGGCCAGCGCCGCGAAGGCAGCGGTTACGAGGAGGATCCGTTTCATTCCTTGAATTTACCCTCGCTCACCTGGCGGTGAAGTCGGTATCGGCAGTCACCGCCCTGCACGTTTCCGCGAGCAGCTCCGCCGTCCTGTCGAGGTCTTCGAGCGACACCAGCTCGTTTGGCGAGTGCATGTAGCGGTTGGGAACCGAGACTAGTCCGGTCGCTATTCCCTCGCGGGCTATGTGAATCGCGTCGGCGTCGGTGCTCGTATCTCGTCCGGCCGCCTGCACGACGAACGAAATGTCGTTCTTCTCCGCTGTGGCTTTGAGGAGGTTAAATACGACCGGCGAAATGATCGAGCCCCGGGTGAGAACCGGTCCGCCCCCGATCTTCGCTTCACCCAGCTCCTTCTTCTCCATGTCCGGATGGTCAGTGGCGAATGTGACGTCTACGACGAGAGCCATCTGCGGGCTGATGCAGCTTGCGCAGATCAGCGCGCCGCCGCCGCGGTAGGCGATCTCCTCCTGGGTCGTTGCAACTGCGACGACGTGGGCCGTGCCCGGGTCCGCGGCGTAGCGCTTAAGGGCCTCGAGGACGATGAACGCCCCGATCCTGTCATCGATCGAGCGTGATACGATGAGCCCGTTGGGAAACTCCATCGTTCGCGAATCGATTACACCGGGATCCCCGATCGACAGCCGCTCCTCCGCCTCAGTCTTCGTTTTCGCGCCGATGTCGACCCAGAGATCCTTCACCTTCGATGCCTTCTCGCGGTCCTCCGTCTTTATCAGATGAATCGGCTTCTTGCCGACGACGCCGAACACGTCGCCGTCCTTTGCGAGAAACCTTATTCGCTGGGCTACGAGCACCTGTGGATCCCAGCCGCCGATACTCGTGATGTAGACGTACCCTTCATCGTCGATGTAAGTGACGATTACGCCGATCTCGTCGATGTGGCCGGCGAGCATTATAGTCGGCGCTCCTTCAGGATTCACCTCCGCTATGCTGTTTCCGGCGACGTCGGCTCTCACTTTCGCAAACTTGCCGGCCTCCTCGCGCCACACTTTCGCCGGCGCTGACTCGAAGCCGGAGGGGCCTGGAGTGTCAAGGAGTTTCTTGAGGAAGGCGGTGGCTTGTTCGTCGATCATTTCCTGAGGTCCCGGTGAGGGTATCGTTTCGACAGGTCTGGCCGCTCGGCAAGGTAAGCGAAAGGCCATTTTACAATCCGCTCGATCCGCCAAATGTAAAAAGCAGTTTCCGCCTTTCGTTCTTTGCAGATGTCCTGCGACACCCAAAGTAGCACCGGAATTTGCACTGAAGTAACGTATGTCCGTGAAAAACATTACGACTATTG
>JBPCJP010000213.1:0-6955 GCA_051005175.1 Gemmatimonadaceae bacterium
ACAATGAATCCATGAAGAGGAACACATGAACCTGCTGATCATCAGACATGCGATTGCGGAGGATCGTGAGGATTTCGCCGGGACCGGCCAGCCCGACGACCAGCGGCCGCTCACCGATGACGGGATCAAGAAGATGAAGAAGACCGCGAAGGGTCTTCAGAGAGCAGTCGATGCGATCGACCATCTCGCGACGAGCCCCTTAACCCGCGCGGCCCAGACCGCCGAGATAATCAGCGAGGCATATGGCATCGGAGGCGCGGAGGTCGTCCCGGCTCTCGTTCCCGGTGCCAGGCCGGAGGATTTCGTCGAGTGGTGCGCCCCGCACGGCGACAAGGCTGTCGTGGCGATAGTTGGACATGAGCCGCACCTGAGCTCGCTCGCTGGGTGGCTGACCGGCGAGGACGCCGGATCGGAGATCGAGGTCAAGAAGGGCGGTGCATGTCTGATCGAGTTCGACCGCGCTCCGGCTCGCGGTGAAGGAACCCTCAGGTGGCTTCTGACGCCGCGGCTGCTTCGGCGACTCGACTGAAGCGCGGCTGAACCTTGCGTCAGCCGATCCCGCCTCCTCACAGATCGGAGGAGCTGACCCGCCCTATCAGGCTGAGGCCGCGCGAAGTATTCGCCGGGGCCGTTCTCACCGCGGTGATGTTCGCGATGATGGGGTACGCGGTCGGGCGCAACACGAGCAGCTCGCTCCGCGACGTGCCGGCCTCGCGAACAGGGCTCATGGTCCCGGCGATCGGCGGGAACGCGCCGGGCGCGCTCACCAGGAAGATTGCAATAACCGCCGATGGTTCAGCGGTCGTTTTCGTGACAGGCACAGAATCGGGCGGGAACGCACTTGCATCACAGCGCTTCGACGAGGATGCTGCGCGGTTGATCGATGGAGCGCCGGCGCAGCTGCCATCTGATGTTGTCGCGCGGGATGGAAGCGTTGCGCGCAACAGTAGTCTTTTCTCGCGGCTGCAACCTGATGACAGGGAGAACCCCGGCGGCGAGGCGCTCGAGGGGCTCAGGTTCCAGCAGATGCTTCCCGACCGCCGCACCGCGCTGGCGATCCGTTCCGCGGGTGGATCCGCGTCGGGCGCGGCGGTTGCTGTCGACACGCAATCCGGCGAACAGACAATACTCGTCGATGAGCGGATAGTGGAGATCCGTTCAGCCGCCGGGTTTCTCGTTTACGCGCGCGACGACGGAACTCTCTGGGCGGCGCCGTTCAATGACGAATCCCTCGGGGTGACAACGCCGCCGACGCAGGTCGGCCGGGGCGTTTCGCTCACCGGCACCGGCATCGCGCAGTTCGCGGTGGCGCGCAACGGCAACGTCGCGTACGTGCCGGAGCAGCCGCGCTGGCTCGTGTTCGTTGATCGCAACGGCCGCCTCAGGAATGCGGCGGCGGAAAGAGCCGGCTACAGGTCACCAAGGTTCTCACCCGACGGCGAGCGCGTATCGTTTGACTTCACCGGCTCCGATGGCCGGGATGTCTGGGTTCTCGCGCGTGACACGCGCACCCTTTCGCGCGCGACCTTCACGCGCGATGCGCACGACGCAGAGTGGACTCCCGACGGCCAGCGCCTGACTTTCACCTCCTTCAGCACCGGATCACTCGGCGTATTCAGAACCGTGCCTGGGACAACGTCGGCACCAGAAGCGCTGTTCAC
This sequence comes from Gemmatimonadaceae bacterium, assembly GCA_051005175.1. Lineage (GTDB taxonomy): Bacteria > Gemmatimonadota > Gemmatimonadetes > Gemmatimonadales > Gemmatimonadaceae > UBA4720. Next base: position 1,662 of record JBPCJP010000213.1, read on the forward strand.
GTCCCCGCTGCTTTCATATACCGGCGCGTGGCTGTCCGACGGCAGCGGCCTCGTCACCGTCGCGCAGAATCTGCGCGCGGGCTCGCGGCTCGATATTGCATTTGTCGCAGGCGAAGGTCGCGGTCCAGTCGAGCCCGTCATCGCTGACGGCTCACGGACGCAGCATCCCGCGCTTTCACCTGATGGACGATGGCTCGCTTACGTCTCGAACCGCTCGGGAACAGACCAGGTTTACGTCCGCCCGTGGCGCGGCCAGGGGGAGGATGTCGCAGTTTCGCAGAACGGCGGGACCGAGCCGGTGTGGGGACCCGCCGGACTCGAGTTGTTCTATCGTGGCACGAACGGTCGCTACCCGGTTCTCATCGCGGCGACGGTCTCGACGACAGGCGGGTTCACCATAACGCGCCGGACGGGCCTGTTTCCCGTCGGGGACATTGCACAGGCGGCTCCGCAGGCGAACTATGACATCTCCCCTGACGGCCGGACGTTCGTGATGGTGCGGCTTGCGCAGGCAAACGAGATAACGGTGCTCCGCAATCTTCCTGAGATCGTGAGACAATCCCGCGGACAGGATTGAGCAGCCAGAGCCGGGGCCTGGAGCCGGGTATTATCTCGAAAAGACGGCGCCGTGCGGAACGCCTTTGACCGTCCCAATTCCCGGAACGTCAACGGCTGCGACGCTCAGTGATTCGAACCGCATGTTCCGCGTAAGCGCTCCGGTCGCCGGGTCGAAATCGATGAGATAAAGATTCGGATCCTTCGGCGAGCCGGCATTCATCACAAGTCGGCGGCCTGAAAGGTCTCCGGCGAGCCAGTGGGGTTTGAGTCCCTCGTAAACGACGCGCGACACCTCGCGCGGGTTCGCCGGATCAGATACATCGAGCGCGACGACTGCGCGAAGCTCAGGGACCGTCTGGATCCAGTAGTTGCCTGTAACGACAGGCATCGCGCAGCTCTCCCCGGGAAAAGCATGCACTTCCTTCAAACCAGGTGCCGGCGTATCGATACCCGTCACGATGAACACGCCGCACATGAAAGTCCCCATCATGACGGTCCGCCCATCGGAGAGCAGTCGAGGTTCACCGGGCAGCATGTGATGCGGAATGGAGTCCGGGCCGTGTTTCGCATGCGTAGAGGCAGGGATGCGAAGAGTGTGAAGCAGCGTAAGGTCGGAGATCCGCCAGATCTGAACGTGGACTCCGGTGTCCTCTATCATGCTCGTAGTCGTCGAAACAGCCCGGTCGAGTGAAGGGATCACCTCCAGGCTGTAAGGCGTTATCTCCCTGTCCTCGGCGTCCGCGGTGGCGGCGCTAACCCAGCGCACGACTGAGCCGTCAGGCCTGACTTCAGCGATTCCGCCAGGTGGCGTGTTGAACTTCGTCGATTGCCACTGATAGGTGGCAAGCCGGTTTCCGTTCGGCAGGCGCGCATATGAATGAGGCCAGCCGAAGGGGCCGGCAGTTCCGAACGAAGCTGCGACTCGCGGCTCGCCCGGCTTGTTCATGTCGTAGATGTAGGTGCGTCCGGTGCCGAAATCGTTCGCAAACAGCAGCCCGTCGGCCGGAATCGAGTGCTCAGTGTGATGCACACTCCTCGACCCGGGGCCGGCGTAAACCGCGCGCACAACCTTGCCGGCATCAGGTGATCCGGCGCGAAGGTCGATAACTGAAATGAACGCAGCGCGCTTCGCGGTATCGGCAGATTCGGTCCAGACATACAGGAAAGAGCCGGAGGTGTCAGTTGGGACGGCGACAGCGGCAGGCTTCACGCAAGCCGCGGATCCAAGGATGAGTGTTGCGGTGACGAGCGTGCGGCGTACAGCGATCATCGGAGGCCTCGAGCAGGTTGATCGAGCGGTGCCGACGAACCTACCTCAGCCGGCCGGCCGCGTCGAGAGTCTCCCGCACCAACCGAATCAGGTCGTCAGTGCGGAATGGCTTCGCCAGGAAGAGCACTCCGAGCTCACCCGTGCAGTACGCCACGAGCTCGGGGTCGGTATACCCCGATGCAATGATTACCGGCATCGAGGGGTCCAGCCCTCTCAGCGATCGCACCAGATCCGTGCCGTTCATCAGGGGCATGACAGCGTCAGTGACAACAAGGTCCACGCCCGCGTCAGGGGCCTGAAGCACGGCCAGTGCTTCGACTCCGTTGCGGGCTTCGACCACCCGGTAGCCGCGAGAGACGAGTATTCTTTTCCCGACTTTTCTCACCTCGTCCTGGTCCTCGACGAGAAGAATGAGTTCGTTACCCGGCACTGTGCCTGCACACGCGGGTAGCGGGATAGCCGCGGCATCGACCTGCGCCGCCGGGACATAGAGAGTGAACGTCGAGCCGCGGCCGGGGGAACTCTGCACGTCGACAAACCCTCCCGACTGCTGAGCGATTCCGTAAACCGTGGCCAGCCCGAGTCCAGTGCCTTTGCCGAGCTCCTTCGTTGTGAAGAACGGCTCGAATATCTTCACCAGCAGGTCGGGCTCGATGCCTGTGCCGGTGTCGGTCACGTCTATTGCGACATATCGCCCGGCTCGCGCTTCGGGGTGTCGCGAGGCCTCCTCGCTGTCAAGACGAACCTTACGCGTCGCAACGCGGAGACTCCCGCCCCCCGGCATCGCGTCCCGCGCGTTGATGACGAGGTTCATTATCACCTGCTCCAGCTGGCTCTCGTCGGCGAAAACCAGTGCTGAGTCGTCGAGAGTCAGGGTCAGCAGGATATCGCCGCCGATGAGCGAGCCAAGCATGCGCTCCATGTCACGGAGAAGCGCATTCGCTTCGATCACCTGCATTTCCAGCACCTGCTGCCTGCTGAATGCGAGAAGCTGTCGTGTGAGACTTGCAGCCCGCGCAGCTGATTTCGTTATCTGGTCAACGTCCTCGCGCGACTCCCCCGACGCGGGAAGATCGAGCGAAAGGAACTCCGCGTGACCCTTTATCACGGTGAGCACGTTGTTGAAATCGTGGGCGATTCCTCCAGCGAGGCGACCCACGGCTTCCATCTTCTGGGCCTGCCTGAACTGCTGCTCGAGCCGCCTTCGCTCAGTGATGTCTACGGAGGATCCCGCGATGTGCGTGACCCGTCCCTGCGCATCCATGATCGGTGATAATCTTATCGCCGTCCATACCCGTGACCCGTCCCTGCGTGTGACCTCGAGCTCGCGGACCACGTGCTCGCCGGATCCGAGGGCAGCGCGAATCTCGCTAACCTCGCTCGCAGACGCCTCTCCCAGCAGAATGATTTCGAAGAAATTTCGTCCAATCGCTTCCTCAGCCGTCCAGCCGTAAACGATCTCGGCGTGGTTGTTCCACGTCACGATGCGCCCTTCGATGTCCGTCAGCGCGATTGCAAGGTTGACCGACGCGAGAAGCTTCGATTGCATGTGAAGGTTGCTTTCGAGGGCGCGGCGCGCCGTTATATCTTCGGCGATTCCCGCAACACGCACGACGTTTCCTCGACCGTCGCGAATTGGAAACGCGCGATCATGAATCCACCGGATCTCCCCGTCGGGACGGACGATCCTGTATTCGACTCCGAACCCCTCATTCTTGTTCTTCAGGGCTGCGGCGAAACTCTCCTTGTCGTCAGGGTGAACGGCGTCGAAGAATGCGAGGTCATTCGCGTAGCATGACTCTACGCTCTGTCCCCAGATGTCCTCGTAGGCCGGGCTTAAGTACATGACCTTCTGGTCTGCGCTCGCCAACCAGAATACCTCGCGAATATTTTCGGCAATGTCCCTGAAGCGGCTCTCGCTTTCCCGAAGGGCTGCGTCCGCCCGCTTTAGGTCATCCACATCGGTTGACGTTCCGATCCACCTCTCGATCTCTCCGCTCGCGTTCCGGTGCGGAGCGGCGCGCGACAGGTGCCAGCGATATTCTCCATCCCACCGGCGCAGCCGGTACTCGCACTCGAACCCTTGCCGGAGGCGATGGCTTCACGGAAGCAGGCCCACGTGCGCTTGCGGTCCTCGGGATGGAGTAAAGCAAGCCAGCCGCTTCCATCAGCTTCGGAGAGAGGCTGCCGCGTGTACTCCTCCCATCGCGCATTTGCAAAATTGAATGCGCCGGTTGCATCGGTCGACCAGACGATGTGGTCTATCGAGTCGGCGAGCACACTCAGGCGCTCATCCTGCCCCACAAGGGCGTCCGCCAGAACCCCGGGGGATTCCGGCCTCACGGCCTGGGGACGTGTCAGGCAGTGCATTGCAGTCTTTTCGGGATTCGCGAGGCGACCCACGGCTCGGACATGAATGCCTCGACAACCGCTGGATCGAAGTGTGTTCCGCTGCCTTCGATGATGAGCTCGATCGCCGCTTCCTCTGGCCACGCCTTCCTGTACGGCCGATCGTGAGCGAGCGCATCGAACACATCGGCCACAGCCACGATCCTCGCGGCAAGCGGAATCGCGTGCCCGCTCAGGCGGTCAGGGTATCCCGTGCCGTCCCATCGCTCGTGATGGTGCCGCGCGATGACCGCCGCGGTCTGCATCACCATCGAGACCCCGCCGGAAAGCAGCCGCTCTCCTACAATTGCGTGCGAGCGCATGAGCTCGGTTTCCTGGGCCGAGAGAAGACCGTTCTTGAGCAACGCGCTGTCAGGTATGCCTAGCTTTCCGATGTCGTGGAGCGGAGCCGCGCGGCCGATCATTGCCGCTGTCTCAGCGTCGACGCCCATCCGGCGGGCGAGAGATCCGGCCAGCTCGCCAACTCCGCGCATGTGACGGCCGGTTTCCGTGTCGCGAAGCTCTGCCGCAAGCGCAAGACGCTCGAGCATCTCGAGCCGCGCCTCCTCCAGCTCGGCCTCACGGCGAGAAAGCGTGTGCTGCAGCGCATCCTTCTGCCGCGAGAGTGACAGATGGAGCAGCCTTATCTGAAGCAGGTTGTGGATCCTCAGAACGAGCTCTGCATTGTCGAACGGCTTCGTGAGAAAATCCGTTGCGCCGAGAGTGAGGGCGCGCCTGCGCGTTTCGGCAATGAGGTCTCCTGTGAGAACAAGCACGGGAGTGAACCCGTTCTCCGCGACGACGTCCTTCAACCCCTCGAGCACGTCGAAGCCGTCGAAGCCCGGCATGTGAAGGTCGAGCAGAATCAGGTCGGGGGGCGAGATCCGGGCGAGTGCCAGCGAATGAGAGGCATCCGTCGTCGAAACGATGTCCTCGTACCGGGCGGCTGTGAGAAGCCGGTGGATCAGCTTCACACCCGAGGGGTCATCGTCAATGACGAGGATCCGGGGAGTTCTCTGCCACTCGGCGCTTTGCGCGTGTCTCAACTGACGACCGGGCGTGTCGCCGGCGAGATGGA
>JBPCJP010000214.1:0-28789 GCA_051005175.1 Gemmatimonadaceae bacterium
CCGGGAGGTGCGATAGGTGCCGCGGTCATTATCTCACGTTCACCGCGCGGAAGATCGCATCGAACGACTCCGCATCAGGGAGCAGAAGGAAGAAGCCGCGAAACCTCTCGCCTATCTCCTCGAATGAGAATTCGGTCTCGACACAGCAGGCGGCGGCGGCCGCCGCGGATGCCTCGCGCTTGTGCGCCTCCATCACGTCGTCAGTCGTTCCAACGGTGAGCCGGGGTGGCGAAGGCAGCAGCGTCATGCCGAGGAACTCGCTCAGCGCCGTCATGTACGCGCCGCCAAGAATGTTGCCGGCCTCCTTGAGGGCTGATTCCTCGAGGAGGTCGAGAGTGCCTCCGGGGCGCCGCTCGCGACGCAACATCAGGTCGGCGAGCCGCCGTCCGGTCACAAGGGGCAGGGCGAGCAGCGTGTGTCCCTCGAGCGAGCCGTGCATGTCCATCACGACGCTGACGATCTGCGAATCACCTGAAGCGATTCCCGGGATCAGCTCGTCGAGCGGAGCAACGTTGACTGTCGGTACATCTATCATGATGCGCGCGCCCGTCATCAGCGACAGCGCTGTCGCAGCATGAGCGGCCCCGATATTCGCGACTTCCTTCAGCGCGTCGAGGCGTTCGGGGCTCAGCGGCTGAACCGCTGGCGTGAGGACTGGGTTTGAGGTCTCTGTGCTCTGCATTGTGGCCCTGGCTTAGGCGATGCCCTGCGCGTCGAGGATGAGCGCCGGCGACCCGTTGGTGAGAATCGTCGCGCCGTTGAAAAGCTGCGGCATTCCACGCGCAGCATCGAAGTTCTTCACGACCACTTCCTGCTGCCCGACGAATTCGTCGACGACGAGACCCATGCGGCCGTCGGGCAACTCGAGCACGACCGCGTGACCCCGTCCGCCGGCGCGGGGGGGATGTCCCACTCTCTCGCGAAGCCGAACCGCCGGGATCGACTGGCCGCGGACCGAGAGCATCTCGCGGTCGTCCTCGAAGTGAAGCATTCCCGGCTCGACAACCAGCGTTTCGACGACGTGAGTGATGGGCAACGCGTAAGTCTCATCCTCACTCCGCGCGAGCAGAGCGTGAATTATCGCGAGCGTCATTGGCAGCTCGAGCCTGATCTCGGTTCCTGCGCCCGCGTCGGTTGAAAGCTCGACTGACCCTCCGAGCGACCTGACTCTAGTCGCAACGACGTCGAGACCGACGCCGCGCCCGGAGATATCAGTCACGCGGGACGTCGTGGAAAAACCGGGGCGCGCGATAAGCGAAAGGATCTCCGCATCCGAAGCTATTCCGGAGTCCGCGTCAACCAGACCATTCGCCCGCGCGCGAGCCAGCACCCGTTCAACGTCGACACCGCGGCCGTCGTCACTCACGCGAACGACAACCGATGACCTTTCACGTGAAGCCGAGAGAGTCAGGCGCGCCACCGCCGGCTTGCCTGCCGCGCGACGCTCGGCCGGAGTCTCGACGCCGTGGTCGAGCGAGTTCCGCAGCAGATGCATGACCGGCTCACCGATCTCGTCGAGCACCGACTTGTCGACCTCGATGTCCGAGCCGAGTATCTCGAAGGTGACCTTCTTTCCGAGGGCCTGGGCAGTATCGCGAACCATCCGCTCGAACCGCTCGAAAGCCTGCCCGACTGGAACCATGCGGGCCGTCGTTATCTCCGTCTGGAGGCTACCGATGAGCCGCGATGCCTGGAGGACTGCTTCAGCGAGGACCGGACTGTTCGCCTGCCTTGAAACGTTCTGCAGCCTGCCGCGCGCGATCACGAGCTCGCCGATCAGTGTCATCAGCGTATCGAGCCGCTCTGCATCGACGCGCACGAACCGCTGCTGCTTCGCGGCCGCCGCGGCGCCCTGCCGGTATGCGACGGCGACTGCCGGCGTCAAACGATGTGTCGCGCTCTTCGCCTCGCTTGCCTGCTGCTGCTCGAGGCGCATCACCGGCCATTCCATGGTCGGATTGAGATTCGGCGCATCAGACGCAGCCGACGCAGCCGCTTCGAGCATCTCTATCGAGCCCAGCACATCGACCGGCCCTGATGACGGCTGTGACACCGCGACGATCGCTGATTCGAGCGTATCTACTGAATCAAAAAGCGTTTCGACGATCGCGGGCGTGACTTCGAGCGCCCCGCAGCGAAGCTGGTCGAGCAGCGCCTCGAGGGAGTGGGAGAGGTCGCGGACGTCAGCGTGCCCCATCGCCGCGCTCATTCCCTTTACTGTGTGAACGGCTCGGAAAAGCTCCGCAACGCGATCCGCCCCTTCGCCGCGTTCGAGTGCGAGCAGAGACGTATTCATCTCCGCCAGCCTCTCACGCGACTCGGCGCGAAACAACTCCGCGTAGCGGGCAGTATTCACTATCCGAGGACCCGCTGAACCGCTTCGAGCACCCGGCTGGGCTGGAATGGCTTCACGACGAAGTCCTTCGCCCCTGCCTGTATCGCCTCAGCGACAAGCGCCTGCTGTCCCATCGCGCTGCACATCAGCACGCGCGCCTGCGGGTCGAAGCTCGTTATCTCCTTCACTGCCTCGATTCCGCCCATCTCCGGCATGATGATATCCATCGTCACCAGGTCCGGCTTGAGCGCCTTGTACTTCTCGACGGCCTGAGTTCCGGAATCGGCTTCGCCGATTACCTCCAGGCCCGCCTGCGTCAGAATGTCTCCGATCATCGTGCGCATGAACACCGCGTCATCGCACACCAGCACCGTGTTGTTCACCCCATGCCTCCTCAGGCGAGAGCTGTTTCCAACATCGCGCGCAGATCAATCAGCGCGCCTCCTTCAACTTCGTCGTCGGCTAGAGCCTGCATGTCGAAGACGTTGTCAACTATCACACCGGCCACGCGGCCACCCCGCTCGACGAGCAGGATGCTCGCTTCGGTATCGACTGCCGGCACTCCATAAAGGCAGAGCGCCGCGTCGATCACCGTTACGAGACTTCCGCGCAGGTTGATAAGTCCCCGCACATGGCGGGGTGCACCTGGAAGACGAGTGGTGGCCGTAATCGGAACTATCTCGCGGACATCTGCTATGTCCGCGCACCGGGTTCGCCCTGCCACGGTGAAAATGAGCACTCGCCGCACGGGGTTCCGGGGTTCCGGTGCGGGAGCAGGTGGCGCGGCGGTGAGGGTGCCCGCTTCGTCAGCCATAGAAGCCGAGCGCGGCGAGGGGATCCTCGGCCATCGCAACGGCTTCGCCCTCTCCGATCACCCGGAGGGAGGCCTTCAGATCGTCAGGCAACTGTGATCTTATGTCCATCGGCGCGCCAGTTAGTGGATGAACGAACTGGAGCCATGCCGCGTGCAGAAAATGCCTTTTCGGGGCGAGCCCGGCGATCCGCCTCCCCCCTCCGCCGCCGTAAACATCGTCACCCAAAACGGGGTGACCGGACGACGCAAGGTGAACACGAATCTGGTGGGTCCGCCCTGTATGCAGATGCGCACGCAACAGGTCTCCCGGTCCGAAGCGGGCTAGCCGGACAAAGTCCGTCTTCGCCTGCCTGCCGTTACTGACGACTGCCATGCGCTTTCGGTCTCGCGGATCCCTGGCGAGGGGCTTTTCGATTGTGAGCTCGTCCTGAGGCAGGTGCCCCCGGATCATCACCGCGTAGCGGCGTTTGACCCGCCGCGCAGCGATCGCCGCGCTCAGGATGCGGTGCGCCCGCTCGCTCTTCGCCACCATGAGGAGGCCCGATGTCTCCTTGTCGAGGCGGTGAACGATGCCAGCGCGATCGGGCGTGACTCCCGGGGAAAGCGGGCCGCCGCGTCCCATCAGCGCGTTCACCAGAGTGCCGGACCAGTTTCCCGGAGCGGGGTGAACCACCATCCCCGCCGGCTTGTCGACGATCAGCAGGGCGTCGTCTTCGTAGACGACGGCGAGAGGGATCGGCTCGCCGGTTATCTCGCGCGCCGTTTCAAGGGGCTCTTCCACTACGATTCTGTCGCCCGGCACCGGGCGGTAGCTCGCTTTCTCGCGGCCGCCGTTGACGGTTACGTTGCCATTGGCGATCAGGGTTGCGGCCTGCGTGCGGGAAAGTGACGCCCGCCCGGCCACAAGCAGATCGAGGCGAACGTTATCGTCCGCCTCGATGAGAAAGTCGTGGCGCTCGCCGGCGCTCAGATCTCCTGGCTCCCGGGCGGCGCCGCCGAAGTCGGGCGGGTCGCGGCCTTTGCCTCTTCTTCCTCACCCCACAGCACCCATGCGAGAAGGAACGCGCCGGTGCTCACTGCCATGTCGGCGATGTTGAAGGTCGGCCACCTCGCGTCTCCGATTCCTACGTCGATGAAGTCGACGACTCCCCGCGCGGACCGCACGCGGTCGATCAGGTTCCCGACAGCGCCGGAGCAGACGAGAGCGATTGCGAGCGTGCGAACGAGGTCGCCGTCACGAGTCGCCCTGTAAAGTCGGCCAAGAATCACCAGTGCGCCGATTGTGAGGACCATGAAGATCCATCGCGAGTACGATCCGAGGTGCAGCCCGAAAGCGGCGCCCGGATTGTACACGAGGGTGAATCTCAAGGTCTCACCGATCACCGAATGTGGCACCCGCTGCGGGACGAGGGCGTAAACCGCAATCGCCTTGGTGACTATGTCAGCAAGGACGACGGTCGAGAGTACCGACCAGAAGAGCGGTGTGTTAGCCCTGCCGCTTTGCATCTTCCTCACGTTGCTTGCAGTCGATGCAGTAACGCGCGTGCGGAAGCGCGTCGAGACGCTCGTAGGCGATGTCCAGGCCGCAGTTGTGACATTTGCCGAACGTCTCGGGCGACCTGTACAGACGGCGCAGCGCTTCGTCGAGATGCCAGAGGAAGCGCCCCTCCTGGCTGGCGAAGAGGAATGCCTTCTCGCGCTCCATCGCGTCGGTGCCCTGGTCGGCCATATGGAACGAGTAGGAGCTGAGATTGCCGTCGGCTCCCTGCTGTGTCGACCCGAAGGCCTCGTCGTAATGACCGAGCTCCTTCACGACCCGCCGGCGCTCCTCGAGAAGCCGCTTCTCGAAGTGGTCGAGGTTCTTCTTTGTCATCGCCTTCGGCTTTTTGGCCGCAGTTGTCGGTGGCATCTATACTGCCCTCTCTAATGCGACTCGCGCCTCTCGACCGTCTATGTCGACTGCGTGCATCGCGTTGAATTTTCCGGCGTCGTCACCCACTGTGATTTCGCGGGCCAGCACTTCCTCCGCGATGCGCCCGATGTGGGCACGCACCGCTTCCTCCAGCTCCCCCCAGCCGGCCACGGCGACGACGATCCTGTCGCTCACCGCAAAACCGGCGTCCTTCCGCATTCGCTGAATGCGGCTCACAACCTCGCGCGCGAGGCCTTCCATCCGCAATTCCGGTGTCACGAGCGGATCTATTGCCGCGAAATACCCCGCAGACTCCTTAACGATCATGTCACCAGATGCGCGCCGGATTATCGTGAGATCCTCCGGGTCGAGGGAACGCGATTCGTTGCCCACCGAAACCGCCAGGGGCTCGCCCCTCTCGAACGCCATCAGGGCTTCGCTGCCCAGCGCTGCCACCGCCTTCGCCGCCAGCGGCGTCTCCTTGCCGAACTTTTTCCCGAGCGACCTGAAGTTCGCCTTCGCTTCGAGCGTTACAAGGTCATCCGCGGAAGAAAGGAAGCTAACGAGTTTTACGTTCAATTCACCTGCCAGAAGCGGAACAAGCTCATCGGTGTCAGGACCCTTGCGAAACGCCTGTGCACCGGGTACCACGCAGACCATTTTCCCGAGGGGCTGCCGTACCTTCACCCCCGCTTCCTCCCGCGCCGCGCGACCCAGTGTCGCGAGCGTGCGGATGTCATCCATCGCCTGCTCCAGCGAGGAATCCCGGTCCCCGGGGTCGCGCCGCACATACGTAGCGAGATGAACAGATTCGCCGGTCAGCTCCCGGTGAATCCAGTCGCTGATGAAAGGAGCGAACGGCGCAAGCAGCCGGCAGGTGACAACGAGCACTTCGCGCAGCGTCGCGAATGCAGCGCGATTGTCGGGACTGTCGACATCGTAGAAACGGTGACGGTTCAGCCTCACATACCAGTTCGATACGTCGTCGACGAAAAACGTCATGACGAGGCGCGCCGCCGTCGTCGGATCGTATTTCTCGAGAGCGGCGTCCGCATCTCTCTCAACTGTTGCCAGTCGCGACAGGATCCATCGGTCTATTGGAGGCCGTGACGCCGCCTGAGGGTCGGAATCGGTGGGCTCCCAGCCGAAGTTCGCGTAGAGGGCGAAGATCCCGCTGTAGACGTTCTTCAGCGTAAGCAGGAAGCGGCCGGCCGTATCCCTGATCGCTGCCTCATCGAAACGGCGCGGGACCCAGACCTGGCTTGAAGCAATGAAGAAGAGGCGAACCGCATCCGCACCGTACTTCTCGAGAACTGTCCACGGATCGACCACGTTGCCGCGGCTCTTGGACATTTTCGCGCCGTCGGCATCGAGGACCTGATCGTTCACGACGACCGCGCCGTACGGGGCCGTGGTCACCGACTCTCCTGTCGGCGCCTTGTGCGTCAGCGTGTTGCGCGGAAGCGCGTCGCCAAGACCCGTGGCAATCGCCAGCAGCGAATAGAACCACCCGCGCGTCTGATCGACTCCCTCGGCGATGAAATCCGCCGGGTAGTTCTTCGCCAGCATGTCGGCGTTCTCGAACGGGTAGTGCCACTGCGCGAACGGCATCGAGCCCGAGTCGAACCACGTGTCGATGACCTCCGGAACGCGGCGCATCGTTCCCTCGCACGCCTTGCAGCCCCACGCGTGGGCATCGATGTACGGCTTGTGCGGGTCGAACCCCTCGCCGATATCAGCTCCCGATCGAGCCGCAAGCTCGGCGTATCCGCCGATTGCCTCGACGTGCGTCCCTTCCCTGTCACATATCCACAGCGGCAGAGGCGTGCCCCAGTACCTGTCCCGAGAGATCGCCCAGTCGATGTTGTTGGTAAGCCACTCGCCGAATCTTCCTTCACCGATCTCGGGCGGATGCCAGTCGACACGTGCATTCCGCGCGAGCATCGAATCCTTGTATCCGCTCGTGCGCACGAACCATGATGTGCGGGCGTAATAAATAAGCGGCGTGTCGCAGCGCCAGCAGTGCGGATAAGAGTGCTCGATCACCGCGGACTTCCACAGAACGCCGCGGTGGCCGAGCTCCTCGATGATCTTCTCGTCTGCGCGCTTTACGAACAGGCCGCCGACAAGAGGCATCTCCGCCGGGAATTCCCCGCGCTGGTCGACAGGCTGAAGGAAGGCGAGGTCGTTGCGCTTTCCCGCCGCGTAGTCGTCGGCGCCGAATGCCGGAGCCATATGGACTACACCCGTGCCGTCGTCGGCCGAGACGAATGTCTCACCGACGATTATTTCGTGGCTGCCGCCGGTGAATGGCACCCAGTCCAGCGGCCGCGTGTAGCGGAGCCCGACGAGTTGCGCACCTTCCACTGTCGCGACTTTCTCCCACCGGTCAGCGTAGTCCTCGCCCAGCACGCCTGGTGCGCGCGATGCAGCGAGGATTATCGATTCCGACCCGTCGCCGCTGCGCTTTGTGAGCTCGACGTACGTGAGCTCGGGATGAACAGCGAGGGCGACGTTCGAAACGAGCGTCCACGGAGTCGTCGTCCAGACGAGAATCCGCCGCCGCTTTCCGTCGCCGCGAGTCTCCAGGTCGAGCGCCACGTAAACGCTCGGATCCTTTACATCGCGATATCCCTGCGCCACCTCGTGACTCGAGAGAGCGGTTCCGCAGCGGGCGCAGTACGGGAGGATCTTGTGACCGCGGTAGAGCAGGTCCTTGTCATATAGTGTCTTGAGCGCCCACCAGACGCTCTCGACATAGTCGTTGCTGTAGGTGACGTACGGGTCGCTGTAGTCGAGCCAGAACCCGATCCGCTCGCTGAGCCTTTCCCAGTCGGACCTGTACTTCCACACGCTCTCGCGGCAGCGGCGGTTGAACTCCTCGACACCGATTTCCTCGATCTGCTGCTTTCCGCTTATGCCGAGTTGTTTCTCGACTTCGATTTCAACCGGGAGACCGTGGGTGTCCCAGCCGGCTTTCCGGGAAACAAGGTATCCGCGCATTGCGCGGTGTCGGCAGAACAGGTCCTTTATCGTGCGGGAGAATACGTGATGGATTCCCGGGCGTCCGTTGGCGGTCGGCGGTCCCTCGAAGAAGACATACGCCGGCCTGTCAGCCGCAGCTTCCTGTGACCGTGCGAAGAGGTTCTCCGCTGACCAGCGCTCGAGAACCTGCTGCTCGATGTGATCGGGAGGAACGTCCGTCGGAAGGAGTTGGTATCTCCCGGTGGTCACGGGTTTGTCACCGGGGCGCTTCGTCGGCTTGTTGAGACACGGGGGTTCGTCCGCTTTCTGAAGCTTCTACCTCGGAAAGCTGACGGGCGAGCAGTGCGCGCATCTGCGCGAGATACGTGCGGCGCGAGCGGTCGAGTGCGTCGAGCTCCTGCTCCATCCGGCGAACTTCCGAGCGCGCCGTCTCGACGATCCTGTCACCCTCAGCCTTCGCCTCCTTCAATACCAGCTGTGCCTCGCGCTCGGCCTGGTCCCGCACTTCGGCGCGAAGCTGCTGGGCTGTGACCAGCGCTTCGTTCAGCGCCTTGTCGCGCTCGCGAAACGCGCGAAGCTGCTCGTGAAAGCTCCTGGCTTTCGAGTCGAGGTCCTGGTTTATCCTGTTGAGGCGCTCCATCTCCTCGGCGACCTGGTCGCGAAACAGTTCGACTTTCACGGGATCGTAGCCGCGAAGCGAGCGGCCGAAGTCGAATCGGCGCACGTCCAGTGAGGTGATATGAAAGCTTTCGTCGATCATGGCGCCCGCGCTCCGAACAGTATTGATCCGAGGCGCACCATCGTGGCGCCCTCTTCGACAGCTATCTCGAAATCGTCCGACATTCCCATCGAAAGCTCGGTTGCGGGATGTCCGGCGTCTTCGAGCAGCTGCCTCGTCTGCCTGACTGCCGTGAAAGTCTCCCGAAGCTCTGCCTCGTCCGCATCCAGCCTGGCGATTGTCATCGCCCCGATCACCCGCAATCCGGCCAGGTCCTTCAATCTCGCTGCTTCCGCCCGCATCTCTTCTGTGTCGTAACCACCTTTCGTCTCCTCGCGCGCCGGGTTCACCTGAATCAGAACGTCGACCGGCCGTTCGCGTTCCCGGCCGAACCTGTCGATCGCATCGGCCAGCCGCGCGCTGTCGAGCGCGTGAAAGAGTTCGAAATGCTCGAGTGCGCGAACCTTGTTGCGTTGCAGGTGCCCGATGAGGTGCCACCTGACCGGCTCCTCGACCCCGGGAATCTTCGCCAGCGCTTCCTGGACTCTGTTCTCGCCAACGTCGCGAATTCCCGCAGTATGTGCCGCCGCCACGGCATCGGGTCCGTGCGTCTTGGTCACCGCGACAATCGTGACTTTCTGACCATGTCCTCCACTGGCTGCGGACGCGTCGATTCGCTCGCGAACGGCAGCGACTCTTTCATCCAGACCCGGAAAAGGCATAACCTGTGAAAGCTAGCTTTTTGGAAGAGGAGAGACAATCAGTCCGGGGATAGTCCTACTAACTGCGGACTGCGGACGTAGTGCGGACCCGGACTGCGGACGTACTGCGGACTCGGACTTCGGGCTACTCCGGGCTGCGACTACCTGCGGAGAGCCATTCGCGCGAAAGGCGCGGAGGAACTGAAGTTCGCGAAGAAATGCGAATGGGGCGACCCATTGGTTTTACCTCCTGGTCCGGGTCCGAAGTAGTCGTTGTCCGGGTCCGCAGTACGTCCGCAGTCCGCAGTTAGTAGGAATTTCCTCCTCGCGCAGCTAAAGCTTGTCTATCACGCTCTGAAGCAATCGACGGAGATCGTTGTACGTAACGAGCACGAACAACAACAAGACGGCGGCAAGCCCGGTTCGCAGGATGTATTCGCGCGTCTTCAGGCTGAACGCCTTACCCTTAGCACCCTCGAGCAGCGCGATGACAATCTGACCGCCGTCAAGAATCGGAATCGGCAGAAGGTTGAACACCGCCAGGTTCACGCTGATCAGCGCTACGAGAAACAGTAGTTGCTCAGCTCCCCCTCGTGCCGCCTGAACCGACGCCTGTGCAATCATTATCGGGCCGCCGAGCTCGGATGCCGCGATCCGGCGCGTGGCGAGGCCCTGGATGGCGTCGATAACCATTCCCGCCATGCGCCACGTCGCCGTCCAGCCCGATGTCACTGCCTCGACTGGCCCCACGGGGCGGGAAAGCTGCGCCGGAACGATGCCTATCCTTCCTACCCTTTCAACCTTTCCGGTTGAGGGGTTCGTCACGCTATCGGCCGCGGGAGTGACTCTTATGTCGCGGGCCAGTCCATCGCGGATCACACCGAAGCTCAGCGGTACACCCGGCGACTCGCTTACCTTCGTGACGAGCCCTTCCCAGTCGACCGCGACGCCATCAATCGACGCGATGCTGTCACCGCTCATCATTCCCGCAATCGCTCCGGGCCTGTCAGCCACGAGTGAATCGGCTCTTGTCGACAGATAGGGATTGCCGTAGTGCGCGAACATTCCCGTCATCACGACAAGCGACAGGATGACGTTCATCGTGACACCGGCAAGCAGAATCCCGAGGCGAGCCGCAAGGGGCTTCGACTCGAACCACCTGTCGGCCGGTATCGGCTTCGGCCCGAACGGGATCATTGCGTCGGGGTCCATCGGCGCGCCGTCCTCTGTCAGGCCCTTCGCGGCATTCTCTGATCCGCCCTCGACAAAAGCGGTCGCCTCGTCGTCCTTCGACGCCATCCGGACGTAGCCGCCAAGCGGCAGCATCGCCACGACGTATTCAGTCTCACCCCACCGCTTCTTCCACAGCGCCTTTCCGAACCCGATCGAGAATCTCGGCGTGTAGACGCCTGCAGCTTTCGCCGCGAGGAAATGACCAAGCTCGTGGACGAATACGACTATGCCGAAAACGAGAATCGGTGCCGCAATTGCCAGCATCAGAAAAGCTCCCTCACGTGCTGCCTCGCCATGCTGTCAGCCGCGAACAGGTCCTCCCTTGTGTCACCGGGCAACCCGCCAAGCTCCCGGAGGGAGCTTTCAATGGCGCGTGTTATGTCACTGAACATTATCGCTCCCTCGAGGAACAGCGCTACCGCCTGCTCGTTCGCCGCGTTGAAGACCGCTGGTGCCGCCCCGCTTCTTCTGCCCGCTTCGATCCCGAGCTGAAGCGCAGGGAAGCGCGCGTGGTCAACCATCTCGAACGTGAAAGGTGAAAGTCCGACCGGGTCGAACGGTGATACACCTGCGTCCGCCACACGTTCTGGGTGAGTCAGCGCGTAGAGGACCGGAAGCTCCATGCTCGGCACACTCATCTGCGCGACGACACTGCCGTCGACGAACTCCACGAACGAGTGGACGATGCTCTGCGGGTGGACGACTACGTCGATGCGGTCGTACGGCAGTCCGAAAAGGAAGTGCGCCTCGATGACCTCGAGCGCCTTGTTGGCGAGTGTCGCGCTGTCGATGGTGATTTTCCTGCCCATCGTCCATGTCGGATGCCTGAGCGCCTCCTCGAGTGTGGCGTTTCCCAGCTGGTCGTCGCTCCAGCCACGGAAGGGGCCGCCTGACGCTGTGAGGATTATGCGCCTGACCTCGGAGTGCGGCCTGCTCGCGATGCATTGAAGAATCGCGCTGTGCTCGCTGTCGACGGGGATTATCTCCCCTCCGCCAGTCCGGCAGGCCTCGTTGGCCAGCGCTCCGGCCACGACGAGAGTTTCCTTGTTTGCAAGGGCAACACGTTTCCCCGCATGAAGTGCAGCGAGAGTGGCATCGACACCTGCAGCCCCGACAACTGCGTTTATGACTATGTCGGTGTCGGCGCGGGTGGCCGCGTCGACGAGGCATTCAGCACCGCTGTGCCAGCCTTCCCGGCGCGACCCGTTCCCGTTGACGAGACCCACGTACGCCGGCGCGAACATGTCCTGCTGCTCACCGAGAAGCCGCCCGTTGGTATGTGCCGTGAGCGCTGTCACTTCGAATTTCTCACGGTGCCTCGCGACAACCCGCAGGGCCGTCGTCCCTACCGATCCTGTCGAGCCAAGGATCGCAACGCCGCGTGGTGTCATCCCGGCGCCGGAACCAGCAGGTTCCCGAGAAGAAGGTACGCTACGGGCAGGACGAAAAGCAGGCTGTCGAACCTGTCCAGGAACCCACCGTGACCGGGAAGCAGCTGCGACGAATCCTTCACTCCGGTATCGCGCTTGAGGAGCGACTCGACGAGATCGCCGGTCTGGCCCACCACCGCCACAGCGATCCCGAAGACGAGAATTCCGATGGTGAGCACTGACAGCTGCGCCAGCGGCTCGAGGATGAACGTCACGTAGAGCCAGGTGAAGATAACAGCGGCAACGAGGCCACCGAATGCACCTTCGATCGTCTTCGCCGGACTCACTGAAGGTATGAGCTTGTGCTTCCCGAACATGCGGCCAAATGCATATGCGCCTGTATCTGTCGCCCAGGTGACGGTGATCGGGAGCATGACGAGAACGGTCCCCGCAACGGCGCCGACTGCGTAATCGTGATACCTGAGCGGGTACATGTAGGTCACGAGCGCAGGATAGATGATCCCCGCAACTGTGATGGCGAACGCAACGAGCGGCTTTCGCGCGGGACCGCGAACCCAGACAACGCTCGCGAGAAGAGCCATGAACACGAGCATCGCCATCGTAAGCGATACGCGGAAGACACCGAGATAACTCGCGTGGACCGCGAGAGGGATGCAGGCAGCGATGATGATGCCTGCCGTCTCGAGTGGCTCATGGCCCGCGTGACGGGCCATCCGGAGCAACTCCCACGAGACGATGGCAGCGACGCCGCCAAGCGCAGCGACGAATATCCAGCCGCCGGCGTAGATCAGTCCAAGAGTGAGCGGTATGCCGAGGAGCGAGAGGAGCAGCCGCCTTGTGAGCTCCGACACAAGCTCAGACTTCCATTATTTCTGCTTCTTTTCCCTTCAGAAGGTCGTCAATTTTCGAGATGAAGTCGTCGTGCAGCTTCTGCAGATCCTTTTCGGCATGTTTTACGTCGTCTTCGCTCGTATGCTCAAGCTTCTTGAGCTTGTCGCGCGCTTCGGTACGCGCGTGACGGATGCCGATGCGCGCTTCTTCAGCGAGCTTGTGGACGACCTTTACGAGTTCCTTTCGGCGTTCCTCGTTCAGCATCGGGAGCGGAACGCGAATGACACCGCTCTGGGTCTGCGGGTTGAGTCCGAGATCCGAGTCACGAATCGCTTTCTCGATCGCCTGCGTCTGGCCCTTGTCCCATGGCGTCACTGTTAGGAGCCGGGGCTCGGGCACCGAGACACTTGCGACCTGGTTGAGTGGCATTGTCTGCCCGTATGCCTCGACCCGCACGGTGTCGAGAAGGCTCGTGGTGGCCTTGCCAGTGCGTATCGAAGCGAGCTCGCGCCTCGAGCTTTCGAGAGACTTGTCCATGCCGGCGCGGGCGTCCTTCATGATCTGGGGGATGCTCATTTGACGATAGTCCCAATGCGTTCGCCGGTTACGGCTCGGGCAATGGCTCCAGGTGTGTTGATGTTCAGAACTATTACCGGAAGCGTGTTCTCCCTGCATAGCGCTATCGCAGTCTGGTCCATGACGCCAAGCTCTTTCAGCATCACGTCGCGATAGCTGATCTCGCTGTAGAGGGTAGCCGTCGGATCCTTCTTCGGATCGGCAGAATACACTCCATCGACGCTCGTCGCCTTTATTATCACCTGCGATTTCGTCTGGATTGCCCGGAGCGCGGCAGCAGTATCAGTCGAAAAGTATGGGTTGCCGGTGCCTCCCGCGAAGATGACGACTCTTCCCTTCTCGAAATGCCGCAGGGCGCGCCGGCGGATGAACGGCTCGGCGATCTGTTCCATGTTTATCGCGGTCATCACGCGGGTCTCGACGCCGTGGCGCTCCAGCACATCCTGGACGGCGAGGGCGTTGATCACTGTGCCGAGCATTCCCATGTAGTCGCCGCCGACCCGGTCCATGCCGTGCTGCGCGAACTGCGCGCCGCGCACGATGTTGCCGCCGCCGATGACCATCCCGATCTGCCCGCCCAGCTCCACTACCTGTTTTATCTCACCGGCTATCCGGTTCAGGGTGTCGAAGTCGAATCCGACACCCTTCCCCCCGGCGAGTGCCTCGCCGGAAATCTTGAGGAGTACTCTCGTGTACGCCGGCGCGGCCAACTCTGTTATTCCTCGCCCATCTGGAAGCGGACGAACCTGCGCACCTGGAGGTTCTCGCCAAGTCTTGCGGATGCTTCCTTGATGAGGTCTCCAATGCTCTTGTTCGTGTCACGAATCCACTTCTGGTAGAGGAGGCAGTTGTCCTTGTAGTAGGCCTCGACTTTTCCTTCGACCATGCGCTGGACAATGTTCTCCGGCTTGCCACTGGCCTTCGCCTGCTCCTCCGCGATCCTGCGCTCGCTGGCGACTGCCTCTGCCGGCACGCCGTCCTTGTCAACGGCGATGGGCGCGGCGCTGGCGATGTGGAGTGCGATCTCCCTCGCGAGCGTCTTGAAGTCGTCGGTACGCGCCACAAAGTCTGTTTCGCAGTTTACTTCGACGAGTACACCCACTTTTCCATTGTGATGGATGTAGCTCGTTATCGCGCCCTCCGAAGTCTGCCTGCCGGAGCGCTTGTCGGCTTTTGCCATTCCCTTGACTCTAAGCGCCTCGGCGGCCTTGTCCATATCCCCGCCAGCCTCCTCGAGCGCCTTCTTCGCTTCCATCATCCCGGCGCCGGTCCGCTGCCGGAGCGCCATCACGTCTTTTGCTGTGAACATCTTCTATAAGATCCGTAGTAGTGTGTTACTGAAGTCTGTAGTTGCGTAGTAGTTCTCTGCGCCTCTGCGTGCCCTTCTCTGCGCCCTCTTTTCCCTGGCTCTGTGCCCTCTTATACAAATGACGCCGCCGACCTGAGGCCGGCGGCGTTCTGCCCGCGGGCAGCAGGAAGTTAACCTTCCGTGTTCTCGGAGTTTACTTCCGGCTCACCTGTGGCCTCTGGAGCGTCACCGGCATCAGCGTCGGCCTCATCTGCGCCTCCCTCAGCCTCTGCGCCTCGCTCTTCCCCGCCCTTGAGCCTGGCGGCGATCGCTTCCGGCTTTGCCCGGCGACGGCGCGGGCGCCGCTTCTTCTTCCGATCGCCTTCGCCTTCCGGCTCGGCGCCGCGGTCCGAGCTGTACGTGTACGACTCGGTCTCTTCCTCTTCGGTCCGAATCGGCGCTTCGCGACGGGCCTCGAGGATTGCCTCAGCGATCGCGCGGGTCACGAGCTCGACCGACTTGATCGCATCGTCGTTGCCGGCGATCGGAACCGTGATAAGGTCAGGATCGGCGTTCGTATCAACGAGCGCGATGATCGGGATTCCGAGCTTGTTCGCCTCGGCGACCGCGATGCGCTCCTTCTTCGAGTCGATTACGAACATCAGTCCGGGAAGGCGGCCGAGGTTCTTGATGCCGCTGAGATTCTTTGAAAGCTTGTCGCGCTGGCGGCTCATCATGAGCCGCTCTTTCTTCGTGTAGTTCTCGAAGTCTCCACCCGCCTCGCTGCCCGCCTCGAGCTCCTTGAGCTTCCTGACCTGCTTCTTGACAGTCTGGAAGTTGGTGAGGAGTCCGCCAAGCCACCGCTCCGTGATGTGCATCGCGCCTGCGCGGTCTGCCTCATCCTTCACGATGTTGACGCGCTGTCTCTTGGTGCAGACGAACAGCACGTTCTCGCCGCGCAGGATGACGTTCCGGGCAAGTGCCTTTGCGACTTCCAGCTGACGCAGGGTCTTCTGGAGGTCGATGATGTGGATCCCGTTGCGCTCCGCGAAGATGAAGCGGCGCATCTTCGGGTTCCAGCGACGGGTCTGGTGGCCGAAGTGTACTCCGGCGGCAAGCAGCTGATCGAGGTTTGGCTCAGTCATTCAGTAGGGGGTCCTTTAACGCTTGGAGAACTGGAACTTCTTGCGAGCCTTCGGGCGGCCTGGCTTCTTGCGCTCGACGGCGCGGGCATCGCGCGTGAGCAGTCCAAGGTCGCGCAGTTTGCGCCGATGAGTCTCATCGAGCTTGACGAGTGCGCGGGCAACGGCGAGGCGAAGTGCTCCCGCCTGTCCGGTGAGTCCGCCACCTTCGACGCGGGCCATGATATCGAAGCGTCCGAGGGTGTCAGTGGCCGTGAACGGCTGCTGGATCGCCGCAACGTGCGCCGAGCGGGGGAAATAATCGCCGAGCGTGCGGCCGTTTACCTGCCACTTGCCCGAGCCAGGCTTGAGGTACAGGCGGCAGCGGGCTTCCTTGCGACGTCCGATGGTGTGCGTGGTGGGACTTTCAGCCATTACTTCGTCTCACTCTTCTTGTTGAGGTCGAGCACTTTCGGCTGCTGCGCAGCGTGGGAGTGCCTGTCGTTTGCGAAGACGCGGAGCTTCCGGCGCAGTGACTGCCTGCCGAGAGCCGTCTTTGGCAGCATACCGTATACCGCTTTCTCGATCACGCGCTCAGGGTGCTTCTCGAGCATCGAGGCGAAGGGCGTGAAGCGCTCGTGCCCCATGTAGCCGGTGTGGTGGAAGTACCGCTTCTGCTCTCCCTTCTTGCCGGTGACCTTCACCTTGGAGGCGTTGATGACAATGACGTTGTCACCCGTGTCCATGTGGGGTGTGTACATCGGCTTGTGCTTGCCACGGATGATCTTCGCGACTTCTGCGGCAAGGCGTCCGAGTACCATTCCTTCGGCGTCGACGACGTACCAGTCGTGCTTGATGTCCGCGGGTGTTGCGCTGTAGGTCTTCATAGGAGAAAGTCAGTCGTGCATAAAGCCCGCACGCCCCGCACGATGTCGATCGAGGGTGCCGGCAACTGCTGATTGTAGGCGATTTGGGACAGCCTCTAAACTTACGGATGCCAGCGCTTTAAGTCAACGGGACTGCCGGGGGTACGGGAAGTCCACGCGAGTCGCCATTCAATAAGCCGTGCCGGTCATGACCCCGATTCCGTTATCGCCTCGAGCTCGATGAGGATCATCCCCTTCTCGACCGGAGTTCCCGGCTCCACCGCAACCGCCGTAACTCTCCCTGCGGCTGATGCCCGAAGCTCGTTCTCCATCTTCATCGCCTCGATCGCAACTACCGCCTGCCCTGCCGTAACTTCATCCCCCACGGCAACGCTCACCCGCACTATCAATCCTGGCATCGGCGCCACGACCGGCGCGGGGCCGGACGGTCCGGCCGCCGCAGCTGTGATGTCGCGGATCGCGCGCGTCCGCTCATCCAGGGCGTCCCCCTCAAACCGCCAGCCGCCAACCCAGAGCGTATACGCGCCGCGGGTCGAGCCACGCCGCACCACAACGCGATGCACCCGATTGCCCACTGTCACCAGACGGACCGGGGTTCCGGGCACATCCTCGAGACGCACTGCAGCGGATTCCCCGTCGAGGCTGGCGATGTCCCCGTCAACATCCACCTCCCGACGCTCCCCATTAAGGTCGACGAGGTATTTCACGCCGCGTCCGGGACCAGTTCGCAAACGGTCTCCACGTGAGCGGTCTGCGGAAACATGTCGAAGGGCACCAACGACTCGATGCGATATCCGGGAAGCCTTCCCACGTCCCGGGCCAGCGTTGCCGGATTGCAGCTCACGTACGCAATGACCCGCGGCTTGACCGTAGCGTTCTGGAGGACCTCCGTAACACGGGAATCGACTCCAGCCCTTGGCGGGTTGAGAACAACGGCATCGGCGGGCAGGGCGTTCGGCAGTGCCTCCTCGACTCGCGCGCGGATGGACACCGACCCCTCGGGAAGATGAAGTGCGCACCACCTGGCAGCGTCGCTGTCGAGTTCTATTGCAGTTACCCGGGCACCCATTCTAGCGAAGGTGACAGCAGTCTCGCCGGCTCCCGAATATGCATCAACTAACACTTCAGGTGAGTAGGCGGATACTATTGATATCAAATGCTTTCGGAGATTCTCTGCAACCTCTTTGTTGACCTGCGCGAACGACGCGGCTGGCGGCTGAAGAGACCGCGGCGGCCGCCTGTCCCCGATCAGCTGCCGGGCACCCTCATCATTCTCCCACCACATCGCGGCAAGCGAAGGCAGCGCCTCGAACAGGTCCGCCGCGCGGCTCCACCGCATCGCCCCAATCAGTATGAAGACCGGCCCGTCGCCAGTCATCCTTACACTTCCGCGAAGGGCAGGCACCGGCGGGAAATGATCGCTCGCCGCGACGATCTCCTTCCATGTGGCAACCACCTGGCTATCCGTTATCGGACAGTCAGCAAGGGCAAAAACCCGAGCCGGGTTGTCGTACTGATGAAGGCCGGCGATCCACCTGCCGTTCGCAAGCATCCGAAGGGCGAGGGTGAGCTTCTGCCGGTAGCGCCACTCGAGCGGGCTCTCTACTACCTCCGACACGCTGACCCGGCGCTTACCTATCCGCTCCATCGCATCCCTGACGATCCGCTGCTTCGCTCTCAGCTGTGACGAATAGGTCATATGCTGGATCTGGCAGCCGCCGCACCTGTCGCGCGTGTAGTGCGGGCACGGCGCATCTATGCGCTCGTCGGAAGGCCGGGTGATCTTTCTCAGCGAGCCCCTGGCGAAGCTCCCCTTCCCACTGATCCTTGCCGTCACCAGCTCTCCGGGAGCGGTCCGCGGGACGAACACAACGAGTCCCGTGTCGCGCGCGACACCGTCCCCACCTGCTGCGATCGACTCGATCTCCAGCGAGACGACCTGGGACATCAGCGAAGCCCCTCGGCCCGGGCGGCGCGCTGCCAGGCACCGCCGCCACCATCCCCGGCAGGCTCGGGCCGCGACTGCGCCTGGGACCCCCGATGCCTGTCGCGGTCAGCGAAGAGCGCGGAGGCGATCGCCGCGACTCTCGTGGCGGCTGCCGGGGGCTTCATCGACATCAATGAAGGAAGTCGGCGCTCCAGCCACTGAATCTCGATCTCCCCGTTCCGGAATTCCTCGTCCTCCAGCAACCTCATGTGAAACTCGCGCGATGTCTCGACGCCCTCGATCGTGAGTTCCTCCAGTGCGCGCCGCATCCGCTCGATCGCGAGCGGCCTGTCGGGTGCCCAGACGATCAGCTTTGCAAGCATCGGGTCGTAGTGAAGCCCGACCTCGCTACCGGTCTCCACACCGCCATCCCATCTAACGCCCGGACCACTCGGCAGGTGCAGATACTCGATGCGTCCAGTGGAAGGAAGAAAGCCGTTGACCGTGTCCTCGCTCGTGATCCTGCACTCTATCGCCCAGCCCCGCGGCACTATGTCTTCCTGCCTGTATGGAAGCCGCTCCCCCGCCGCGATCCTGAGCTGCCACTGAACGAGGTCGATTCCCGTCACGAGCTCGGTCACCGGGTGCTCCACCTGCAGCCGGGTGTTCATTTCGAGGAAGTAGTACCGGCCGTCGCGGTCGAGGAGAAATTCGCAGGTGCCGGCGTTCACATAGCCGGCGGCGCGCGCAGCGCGAACCGCGGTCTCACCCATCTCCGCGCGAAGCTGGGGCGAAACGGCAATGCTCGGCGCCTCCTCGAGCATTTTCTGGTGCCTCCGCTGGACCGAGCACTCACGCTCGCCAAGAGAGAGGACAGTGCCGTGGGAGTCGGCGAGAATCTGGATTTCGACGTGCCGCGGTCCTTCTATGTACTTCTCGACGTAAACCGCATCGTCCCCGAATGCGCCCAACGCTTCCCGGCGGGCAGCGTTGAGCGCCGACTCGAGCTCCGCTTCCTCACGCACGACTCTCATCCCCTTGCCGCCGCCCCCGGCTGCGGCCTTCAGCAGGACAGGATATCCGAACTCATTGGCAACTGCCCTCGCCGCGGCTGCGTCGCGTAACGCCTCTGTAGTTCCGGGCACGATCGGCACTCCATTTTTCACGGCGAGAGTGCGAGCCGCCGTCTTGTTGCCCATCGCCGCAATTGCTTCGGCGGGCGGCCCGACCCACACGAGTCCGGCGTCGCGAACGGCGCGCGCGAACCACTCTCTCTCTGAAAGGAATCCGTAACCGGGATGGATCGCGTCGGCGCCGAAGCGCTTCGCCGCATCGATTATCACGTCACCCAACAGGTAGCTCTGCGCCGACGGTGCCGGACCGATGTTCACCGCTTCATCGGCTTCTCTCACATGGGGGGCACGTGAATCCGCATCGCTGTAGACGGCGACGCTCGCGATGCCGAGCTCGCGGCAGGCGCGGATGATCCGGAGCGCGATCTCGCCACGATTGGCGATGAGAACCTTCGAGAACAAACGCGCCGCCTACAGTGGGATGTTGCCGTGCTTCTTCGGCGGATTGCGGTCGCGTTTCCCTTTCAGGGTCTCGAGCGCATCGATGAGGCGAAGGCGCGTGTCGCGGGGATCTATGATGTCGTCAAGATAGCCGCGTCCTGCAGCGATGTACGGGTGCGCGAATTTCTCGCGGTACTCTTCGATCTTTTTGTCAGTCGCCACTGCCGCGTCTGCGCTTTCGGCGATTTCCTTCCTGAACAGGATGTCCACCGCGCCCTTGGGCCCCATGACGGCGATTTCGGCTGTCGGCCACGCGACGTTGTAGTCGCCCCTGATGTGCTTCGAGCTCATCACGTCGTACGCCCCGCCGTATGCCTTGCGCGTTATCACCGTGAGCTTGGGCACCGTCGCCTCGCAGTATGCGAAGAGCAGCTTCGCCCCGTGCTTGATGATGCCGCCGTGCTCCTGAGCAACTCCAGGCAGGAATCCCGGCACGTCCTCGAATGTCACCACAGGGATATTGAACGCGTCGCAGAACCTGATGAATCGCGCCGCCTTCACCGATGCGTTGATGTCGAGCACTCCTGCAAGGACCGCCGGCTGATTCGCCACGATTCCGACGCTCGTACCCCCGAGATGAGCAAAGCCGCAGATGATGTTCTGCGCATATCCCGGCTGCACTTCGTAAAACGTGCCGTCGTCGATGACGCGCCTTATCACGTCGTGCATGTCGTAAGGCTTGTTCGGATTGTCCGGCACAACGTCGAGGAGGGCTTCGTCGCGCCTGTCCCTCGGATCCGTCGAGCTTCCGCGTGGCGGATCCTCCAGGTTGTTCGACGGGATGTACCTGAAAAGTTCGCGGATCGCCTCGATGCTCGCCGGCTCCGAGTCGTGAGCGAAGTGCGCGACGCCGGAAACCTCGGAATGCGTTGCAGCCCCGCCGAGCTTCTCCATCGTCACGTCTTCGTGCGTGACCGTCTTCACGACATTCGGACCGGTCACGAACATGTAAGAGCTGCCGCGCACCATGTAGGTAAAATCGGTTATCGCGGGAGAATACACAGCGCCTCCCGCGCACGGGCCGAGGATGGCGGAGATCTGAGGAATCACGCCTGACGCGAGGGTGTTGCGGAGAAAAATCTCGGCATAGCCCCCGAGCGACACGACTCCTTCCTGGATTCGCGCACCACCGGAGTCGTTGAGGCCGATCACCGGAGCGCCGTTCCTTATCGCAAGGTCCATGACCTTGCAGATCTTCTCGGCGAACGATTCCGAGAGCGACCCGCCGAACACCGTGAAGTCCTGGGAGAACACGTAGACGAGGCGGCCGTCGATTCTGCCGTACCCTGTTATTACTCCATCTCCATAGTAGCGCTCCTTCTCGAGGCCGAAATCGTGGGAGCGATGCACCACGAATCGGTCCAGCTCGACGAAGCTTCCGTCGTCGACAAGAAGGTCTATGCGCTCGCGGGCAGAAAGCTTGCCTTTCGCGTGCTGCGCTTTTACGCGCTTCTCACCGCCGCCCTGCTCCGACTCGGCGCGACGGCGCTCGAGGAGATCGAGTTTCTCACGCATTGTCATAGAGGCGAAAAGCTAACGCCGCATGTGAAGGGCATCCACCCTGGCGGCGCTAGCCTCCGATTGCGGATCGAGGACTTTGGTGTCTCGCCCCGCAATTCCGTGCCTTGTATCATTCAGGAATGGCGATTCGAGTGGTGAGGATGCCGGGGCTGTCATGGTGAGCCGCTGAGTGAAGCCGCTCGATCGAATCAGGAAGCTCTGCCTGGCGCTGCCCGAGGCGCATGAAGTCGAGGCCTGGGGCGAACCGACTTTCCGCGTTCGCAACAAGCTCTTTGCGATGTATGCGGCCGCCGGAAATCATCACGGAGCCGGCCGCCCCGGTGTCTGGATCAAGTCGACGCACGTGAATCAGGATCTGCTGCTCCATATCGATCCCGAGAGATATTTCTCGCCTCCCTATGTTGGGCCGTCCGGCTGGATCGGAGTTTATCTCGACAAGTCGCCGGAATGGAAGGTTGTAGCCGACATGCTTCGCGACGGGTATCTGTTGACCGCGCCGAAGAAGCTCGCGGCGCAGCTCGAGGGCAACCGCCCGGACTCTGCGGGGTAAATAATCGTGGGGAGGAAACCACGATGAAGAGGCTCTTTTTCCTCCGCGCCGCTTCGATCCTGGCGATCGCGGCCGCGGGAATCGCCGGGATTGGATCCGGCGCGCGCGATACTGACCCGCATTACGCTGCCGGTCTGGAGACTGTGGAGCGGGTAGAAATCACGCTGGCCGACCTGCGGGCATCAAACGAGAAGATCGCGATGGCGCACGCCGCGCTCCGTGAGATGTGGACGTCGCACTTCCGTGAGGTGGGGACGCGCTTCATCCCTCCGCGCCTTGTTCGTCATCGTGGCGGAGTTCCTTCGGCCTGCGGAATGATGAGGCCGAATAACGCGGGATACTGCCCGGCTGACAACACCATTTACTTCGACGAGATATTCGTTGCCGCGCAGGCAAAGCGGGCCGCCCGCGAGCTGGGAACCGACGGGGACATGGCGGCAATCGGAATCATTGCCCACGAAGTTGGCCACGCAGTGGCGATCCAGCTCGGTTATGCCTCCCGGTTCACCTACCAGAATGAGTCTGTCGCCGACTGCCTGGCCGGCGCTTTCGCCGAGCATGCCGACCGCGCCGGCTCGCTCGAGGATGGCGATGTCGATGAGGCGTTCTTCGCAATGGCGTCGGCCGCCGATCCGTCGCCGCGGCTCACTGGCGACGAGCGCCGCGACAGGCGAATTCTTCGAGCCGGAGCGGTCATGGGTCATGGAACGCGGGAGCAGCGGACGGAGAATTTCGGGCGCGGCCTCGATGGCGGCGCGGGCGCCTGTCTCGATGATTTTCAGCAGCTGAGTTGAACACGGGGGCTCCCCTGCCCGTGTAGAATAAAGGGGTGACTCCGAACTGGTTTGCGGGATACGACGAAGGAGTTCCGGAGACTCTCGCGCCGTATCCCGATCGCACGCTCCTCGATTATCTCCGCGAGTCGGCTGACGCGTGGCCCGGGCGGCCCGCTCTGCTCTTCAAGGGAGCGACGATCTCCTACGGAAGCCTCCATAAGCTCAGCGACAGGTTCGCCGGCGCACTCGCCGCGCTCGGCGTGGGAAAAGGCGACCGTGTGGCGCTGTGCCTT
Organism: Gemmatimonadaceae bacterium; assembly: GCA_051005175.1. GTDB lineage: Bacteria > Gemmatimonadota > Gemmatimonadetes > Gemmatimonadales > Gemmatimonadaceae > UBA4720. Next base: position 23,434 of record JBPCJP010000214.1, read on the forward strand.
CCGAATTCCCCGCAGTTCATCATCGCCGAAGTGGGAGCCTGGAAAACCGGAGCGATCGTAGCGCCGATCAACCCGACCTATACCGACCGCGAGCTCGAGGACGCGCTCAACGCAACCGGCGCGGAGACTGTCGTCGTGCTGAACCGTATCTACGAAAGGATGAAGACGGTTCAGCCTCGTACGGCGGTCAAGCGGGTGATAGCGACAGGCATCAAGGATTTCCTTTCGTTGCCAAAGCTGGTCGGTTATTCGCTCTTCAGGGAGAAAAAGGACGGAGAGAGAATCACCGTCCGGAATGGCGACTTCAGGCTGAGAGCCCTGATTCGGCGACATGGGAAAGCTCCGCCCGCCGTCGTCGTGGTCCCCGATGACCCATCGGTCATCCTCATGAGCGGTGGAACAACTGGTGTCCCGAAGGGAGTGCTCGGCTCGCATCGCGGGATGGTGATGGCCGGGATGCAGCTTCGGGCGTGGCTCAAGCCCGCGATGAACGAGTGGACTGATACGATCATGCTGCCCCTGCCTCTGTTTCACACGTACGGCAACACCGGGGTGCAGAGTCTCGCCTGGATAAACCACAACCCGATCTCGCTCACTCCAAACCCGCGCGAGATTCGCGACGTTCTCGAGGAGATAAATGCTGTGGGGCCGGCGTTCATCTGCGCGGTACCGACCTTGCTCAATGCGCTCATGAGTCACTCGATGGCGAAAACCGGGAAGGTCGATTTCTCGTCGATCAAGCTCTGTTTCTCCGGCTCGGCGGCCCTGATGAGCGACACGAAGAAACGCTTCGAGGAGCTTACAGGGGGAGTCATCGTCGAGGGATATTCCCTGACCGAAGCGCAGATGGCAGTGGTGGCGAATCCGGTGACCGGCACGAAGAAGCTTGGCTCGGTCGGGCTACCGCTGCCGGACGTCAGCGTGGCGATCCTAGACGCAGAAGATGGCGTGACTCCGGTCGGACCTGGAGATATGGGCGAAATAGTCATCAGCGCGCCGCAGCTCATGATGGGATATTGGAACCGGCCGGAGGAAACCCGCGAGATGATCCGCGAGTCACCCGGCGGGGCGCGGATGCTTTACACCGGGGACCTCGGCTACCTCGACAAGGACGGATACCTGTTCATCGTTGACAGAAAGAAGGACATGATAAAGACAAGCGGATATCAGGTGTGGCCGCGCGAGATCGAGGAAGTGATCTCGCAGCATCCGGCTGTGCATGAGGTTGGGGTCGCCGGGCTTCCGTACATGATGCGCGGCGAGAAAGCAAAGGCGTGGATTGTACTCAACGAGGGACAAACTGCGACTGAAGCCGAGATTAAGTCCTGGTGCCGCGAGCGGCTTGCATCGTACAAGATCCCCGCGAAGTACGAGTTCGTGGCGGAGCTTCCGAAATCGCAGGTGGGTAAGGTGTTGCGAAGAGCCCTTCGCGAATCCGCAAGCGGGTCCGAGGCATGACTTCGTTCCGCGTTCTCGTGACTGACGAGATAGACCCGGATGGGGTCGCACTTCTCCGCGCAGACAAGTCGCTCGACGTGACAGAGCTGCCGACCACTCCCGCAGCGCAGCTTGCCGGGATAATCGGAGAATACGATGCGTTTGTCGGGCGCAGCGCCACCCGCATTGATTCTGCGCTCCTCGATCACGCGGGCCGGCTTCGGATAATCGGGCGCGCCGGTGTCGGCACCGACAACATCGACATCCCGAAAGCCACAGCGCTCGGAATCGCGATAATCAACGCGCCTGCGGGCAACACCGTAGCCGTAGCCGAGCTTTTCTTCGGGGCGCTCATCTCGCTCCTTCGACACCTGCCAAGGGCAGCAACTTCAATGTCGAGCGGCCGCTGGGACCGAAGCAGCCTGCTCGGAACCGAGCTCCGCGGAAGGACGCTCGGGATCATCGGGCTCGGGCGCATCGGGGCCGAGGTAGCCACGCGTGCGCGAGCGTTCGGAATGAATGTCACGGCGTTCGACCCCTACGTGACAGATGAGCGGTTCGAGCTGTTGCGGGCTTCGCGTGCCGGCTCCCTGCAGGATCTTCTGAGCACAGCGGACGTCGTCACGGTTCACACGCCGCTCACGGCAGAGACGACGGGAATGATCGGTGAAGCGGAACTCGCTCTCCTCCCTGCCGGCGGAATCGTGGCAAACCTCGCGCGCGGCGGAAGTGTGGCCGAGGGACCGCTCGAGGAAGCGCTTGGATCCGGCCGTCTCGGTGGCGCGATACTCGACGTCTTCACCCAGGAGCCGCTTCCGGCGGACTCTACCCTCAGAAGCCTGCCGAACGTCCTTCTGACTCCGCACCTTGGGGCATCTACCGCGGAAGGCCAGCGGAACGTAGCGGTTGATGTCTGCGCTGCTGTGAGGGATGCGCTTCTCAACGGCGAGCTCTCGCGGGCAATCAACGTGGTGGGCGGTCTCGACGGCCGCTGGGAAGAAATCAGGCCTGCGCTCGTCCTCGTGCGCAGGATGGCGGCAATCGCGAGAGCGATGCTCGCTGACAGCGGCGCGCGCGCGGTGGATCAGATCTCACTCAAGCTCGGCCGCGATCTCTCCGAGGCAGGCAATCTCCTGGTGGCGAGCGCAGCGGCCGGGGCGCTCGATGCAGTCATTGACGGAGTCCGGCTCAACCTCGTGAATGCGCGGGCACTGGCCGACAATCGCGGCATAGCCTTGAGCGTCACGACGACGATGTCCGATGATCACGCCAACAGCGCACAGGTCACCCTGCGGTGCGGCAATCATGAGACGCTAGTCGCGGGTGTCGCTCAACCAGGTTCCGGACCACGTCTGACGCGGATCAACGGGTTCATAGTGGACGTCACGCCGAGGAGAACCATTCTCGTGCTGACGAACGCTGACGTGCCCGGCGTGATCGGCCGCGTCGGAACACTGCTCGGCGACGCGCGGGTGAATATCGCCGAGTATCACCAGGCGCGGCTAACGGAGGGTGGCCAGGCGCTGGCGACGGTATCTGTTGACGGCGAGATCACCGAAGATGTGAGGCAGAAGCTCCTTCAGCTTCCCGACATAACATCGGCGACTGTCGTGAACTTTTCCACTCTCGACGCGGCAGGAGAGCAGGCTTGGTCCTGAGCAGCGACCCCGATGTCCGCCTTGCTTTTTCGCGCGACGCTTCGGGCATTCAGATGCTCCCGGACAGTGTCGCACGCGCAGCCGATGCCGCTGATGTCGTCGAGGTCATGCTGAATGCCATCGCGACAGGGATCCCGGTAACTCCTGCCGGATCGCAGACGAGCATGACAGCTGCGTCAATCACCGATCACGGCACGCTCCTGTCACTGGCCGGGATGACGCGGGTGATCGATGTGGATACGGAGAAGCGGATCGCCCGCGTGGAGCCGGGATTGACGATCGGTGATCTAAATCGCGTGCTGAGCGAGTCGGGGCTTCAGTTCGCGCCTGATCCGACGAGCGAGAACGACGCAACGATCGGCGGCGCGATCGCGTGCAACGCATCGGGTGCGCGGAGTCTCAGGTACGGCGCGACGCGGCGGCATGTGCGCGGCGTGTCCGTCGTGCACGCCGATGCCGATGTCGCGTACTACTCAAGAACGGGAATCGAGAAGAACACAGTCGGCTACGCGTTCGCCCAGGACCCGATCGACTGGTTCATCGGGAGTGAGGGAACGCTTGGCATCGTTGTCGAGGCGGAGTTGTCGCTGGTCGCGCTGCCTGCCAGTCCGATCGGTCTGGCGATTCCGTTCGCCTCGGACGAGTCAGCACTTGGATTCGTTGTCGCCGCGCGACGCCAGCTCGACGAACGTACGGGGCGGGAAGCGCGGTGCCTCGAGTACTTCGATCGGGAAGCAGTCGCGATGGCGGGTGACGCCTCCCGCCGCCCATGGAGCGACAATGAGGTCGCGCTCGTCTATCTCGAGGATGATGCAGGCGAGGGATCACTCGACTCCGCTCTCGACGCCTGGCTCGAGCTGGGGGAGATGCACGGCGCGGTAACAGCAAGCATTCGCGTGTTCGACGGAGCGCAGCCACTCCGCGATGCCCGGGTGATGCGTCACGCGGTTCCCGCCGGAATGAACGAGCGGGGAGACAGCTTCCGGCCGCAGGGTGGTCGCAAGGTCTCGACCGACTGGGCGGTTCCATACCAGCGACTCAGTGAAGCACTCGCGTTTTCGCGTGAAGCGTGCGCGCTGCACGGGGCGCCCGAGCCTGTCACGTATGGCCACGCCGGGAACGGGCATCCACACCAGAATTTCCTGGCTGAGGACAAGGAGATGCTCGGCCGGATCTATGCCGCGGTCGAGGATACACTTCGCCGGATCGTGGGAATCGGCGGAACTGTCTCCGCTGAGCATGGCCTGGGGAAACTGAAGCGGGACTGGCTCACGCTTCAGTTGAGGCCGCGCGAGATCGCCGCGATGCGAGCGCTCAAGCATTCCCTCGATCCGCGGGGCCTTCTCGCGCCTGGGAACATTCTTTGACCGGCCAAACCGCTCCTGCATTTGCATCGGTCGTCCTCGACGTGGATTCGACTCTCTGCGGAATCGAGGGAATCGACTGGCTTGCCGCGAAACGTGGCGAAGCGATTGCCCGAGCGGTGACTGAGCAGACGGATCGCGCGATGCGGGGTGAGATCCCGCTCGAGAGCGTCTACGGTGCGCGCCTCGACCTTGCCAGGCCTGCGCTCGGAGATATCGATGACCTGAGTCGCGCGTACGAACATGCGCTGGCGCCCGGCGCGCGCGAGGCTATCGCAGCGTGGCAGGGGCGTGGCATCAGGGTGGTGCTCGTAAGCGGTGGAATCAGGCAGGCGATCCTGCCCGTGGCAACCTCGCTCGGGATTCCCGCTGACGACGTTCATGCGGTGATGATTCACCTTGGCCCGGACGGTGACTACGCCGGATTCGATGGCTCTTCGGCTCTTGCCACGGCTACCGGGAAGGGTGACGTCGTGGCGGGTCTTTCACTCCCGCGGCCGACTCTGGCAGTCGGAGACGGCGTGACGGATCTCGCGATGCGCGAGCATGCTGAAATGTTCTGCGCGTTCACCGGATTTGGCGCGCGATCGGCGGTGACGACCCAGGCTGACGTCAGTGCGGAGTCGTTCGCTGAATTGTCCGGGATAGTGCTCGCGGGGATACGCAGAGACTGATTGCGGACTGCGGACGTACTGCGGACATGCACTGCGGACATGCACTGCGGACATGCACTGCGGACCACTGCGGACCACTGCGGACCACGGACTCTGACTACTCCGCACCCCGCTGCACGAAAGTCAGGTCAACCGGGATCGACTTCGACGCCAGGCCATCGAGGTCGCCTTTGAGCGTTGGTGAGATCGCACCGTACTGCTCCTGGAATACGCCGACACCATC
>JBPCJP010000215.1:0-8085 GCA_051005175.1 Gemmatimonadaceae bacterium
CCGGCGTGATGTAGCCCTGCTGCGCCATGAGGGCGAGAACCGTGTTGCGCCGCTGCCTCACGCGCGCCGGATACTTCACCGGCTCGTAAAGCGCCGGACCCTTCGGCATCGCGGCGAGCGTCGCTGCTTCAGGAAGAGTCAACCGCGATGCGCTCTTGCCGAAGTAATGGCGCGCAGCTGCTTCTATCCCGTACCACCCGTTGCCAAAGCTTATCTGGTTGAGGAATGCCTCCAGGATCTGCGCCTTGGAGTAGCGCTTCTCCATCTCGCGGGCCGCCGCCTGCTCACGCAGCTTGCGCCCGATGCCACGGTCGGTGCGGTCAATGATGTCGGGATGCATGTTGCCGACGAGGAGCTGCGTGATGGTGCTCGCACCCCGCCGCTCGCCCAGCATGTTGTCCTTTATCGCTCCGGCAATGCCCAGCATGTCCACGCCGTCATGCTGGTAGAACCGCTGGTCCTCGACGGCGATGAATGCCTGCGAGACATACCGGGGAAGTGAGGCCAGCGGCACGCTCGTCCTGATCTGCGCGCCAACCTCTCCGATGAGCGAGCCATCGCGGGCCAGGATCTGTGACGACTGCGGTTGCGGAACTATCTGCCACGGCTCGCGCTTCTGCGCGTGAAGATGGCCGGCGCTCAGGATCAGGGCGGCGAGGGCCAGCCCGATGAAACGTTGCCCGCGAACCACGCGGGTGGCAACTTCCCTGTAATGCATCAATTCGTGCACCATGCAATCGTACAGTTCAAGCCGCGGAAAGGCGACTACGCCGGCAACCTTGCCCGCCTGGGCGGGATCTTCGCGCAGCTCCATGCATTGAACCCGAGACCGGACGTGGCGTTCCTCCCCGAGAGTGCCGTCAGCGGTTACTTCCTCGAAGGAGGCGTGCGCGACCAGGCGGTTACCGCGGGCACGCTCGCCCGCGATCTCGATGTCCAGTACCGGCTCGCCGTCCCATCGCTGGAGCCAATGGACGTCGGGCTCGGCTTCTACGAGATCTGGAACAACTCCATCTATAATAGCGCGATCTACCTGACGCTTGGCGGTGAAACGCCCCTCATTCGTCACGTTCATCGCAAGGTATTCCTGCCGACTTACGGCCTGTTCGACGAGGAGAGGTTCGTCGACCGCGGATTCGAGATCCGAGCGTTCGACACGAGCTGGGGGCGCGCGGCGATGCTCATCTGTGAAGACGCGTGGCACAGCCTGTCCGGCACGGTTGCCGCGCTCGACGGCGCCCAGGTGATTTTCATCGCTTCCGCATCCCCGGCACGCGGAATTTTTCCGCGGAGCGACGAACAGGGAGGTCCCGCGAGTCTCGAGCGCTGGGAGCGGCTCGCGCTCGACATCGCTTCGGAGCACGGCATTTTCGTCTCTCTCGTCCAGCTCGTCGGGTTCGAGGGCGGCAAGACTCTCTCCGGCGGCTCTGTGGTTGCCGGCCCCCGGGGAGACATCAAGCTGCGCGCGCCAATCTGGGAAGAAGCAATCGCCACGGTGTCGCTCGACACCTCTGAGCTCACGCGCGCCAGGGTCGAGCTGCCATTGCTCACTGACCTCCAGACCATGCTTCCGCACATGGTGAGGACAATCGGGAGAATTCAGGTAAACGAGCCGGTAACCCTCACATGGGACCCGCCATCGGCAAACGGCAGCTCGCCCACAGGGATCTCGTCAACCCGCCGCTCACCCGAAGCTGTCCCTGAGCGCGACGAGCCCGTTTCAACAGTAGAGCCGACCGAGGTCAGGGTCGTGGCGGCACCCGCTTCAGTGATGGGGCCGCCGCCGCTCGAGATCGATCCTGCGCTCACTGCCGACTGGCTCGTTTCGTTCCTCAAGGAGGAACTGCGGCTGCGCGGTTTCTCCCGCGGAGTGATCGGGATATCGGGAGGCGTCGATTCAGCCGTCACGGCATTCCTCGCCGCCCGCGCGCTCGGACCGGAGAATGTAGTGGGGATCAGGATGCCTTACCGCACCTCGAGCGCCGACTCGCTTGAGCACGCCCAGCTCGTGATCGACAAGCTCGGAATCGACTCGCGGACCATCGATATTAGCGCGGCGGTCGACGGATATCTGGCACACGAGCCCGATGCCGGTCCCGGCAGGCGTGGCAACGTCATGGCGCGAACGCGGATGATTGCACTGTTCGACCTTTCGGCGCGATACAGGGCGCTGCCCCTCGGCACCGGAAACAAGACTGAACGGCTGCTCGGCTACTTCACCTGGCACGCTGATGACTCACCGCCGATCAATCCGATCGGTGACCTCTTCAAGACGCAGGTGTGGGCACTGGCGAGGCACCTGGGCGTTCCCGATGTGATAGTCGACAAGCCTGCGTCTGCCGACCTGATAGCCGGACAGACCGACGAGGGTGATTTCGGGATCAGCTATGCGCGCGCCGACGAGATCCTCAACTGGCTCGTGAACGGGTATTCCCCCGCCGACGTGGAGGCGCACGGATTCTCCGCGGAGGAAATCGCTCTCGTTCACACGCGGCTTTCGGGCACGCACTGGAAGAGGAAGCTGCCGACCGTCGCGATGCTGAGCCACAGCGCGATCGGCGAGACCTACCTCAGGCCGGTAGACTACTGACCTTCTAGAGCGCCACTGCCCGCGAGATCGCTCCCGCGGCGATGTAGACGACAATTGTCACGAGCACGATGACGACTGTATAGGGCATTGCCTTGTCCGTGCCGGTTTTCATCAGCAGAGGCAGGCCGAGATACAGCAGGTAGAGGCTGTAAAGCGCGCCGATGACTCCGATGATCGCGAGAACTGGAATCAGGTTGAAGATGCCCGCCACCCACGCCGCGGTCATGCTGTACGCGGCGACCTTTGTCGCCTGCGGCATGCTTTGAGTCGCCCCGAAACTGGGGGCGAGGGCGTTGACAACCCAGGCCGTCACGAAAACTCCGACAATTGAGAGGATGAACATCGTGACCGCGTAGGCGATTGCATAGCCGAGCGACATCCTGAGGAATCCGCCAAACCCGAAGAGAGTCCAGCCGATGGCGCTCGCCAGCGGGCCGATCGCAGCCAGCGGGAGAACGTACCCGGTGATCAGCTTCGCGGTATCGAGCGGTTCATCATCTATCACCGCCCATTCCTGACGTGGGTTCGTCAGGATGCCTTTGACGCGCGACACAAGGTCCATTCTGGCTGCTCCGTGGCAGAGGTCCCACAGATAATAGTGCGCCTCAGCCCGACGCGACAGAGAATCCTTTGCTACTGCTCAGTGCACGCGCCGCCCGTCACGCCTACTGCCGGCGGCATTCTGAACTCGCAAGTTGAAACAATCTCATATTTCTTGTTGTACGCGTGCTCCGCCGCAGCGACCTGATCGAGTTTCTGATAAAGGGCAGCCGAGTCGGTGGATTTCGCGCAGTAGGGCAGGTAGTAGCGGGGTCCGCCGCAGGCCCGCGATCCGACCGGCGCCGCGCGGCAGTCGCCTGCGGCCGTGCATCCCGTCGTCGTGGCACGAGCCTTTGCTTCGCCTTCGAGCTTCTCGATTGCGGCCCAGTCCGACTGCTGCGACCGCGACTGGCCGTTGGTGCCGGTGCTGGTCCCCGGCGTAGCCCCCGCCGAATCTGTATCGGTGGCTATCGTATTGCTGGCGCAGGCGAGTGCGGTCGCTCCGCACGCGAAAATGACAGCGTTCCTGAAATAACGTTTTTTGATCATGGGTGTCTCCTCCTCATGAATTTCCGACAAGAATCAAGCCAGCGTCAGGGGTCAAACGGTAGCCCCTCCCCCGCGATGGCAACTATAATTACCTGGTTACCCTCAAAGCAGAGCAGATGGCTACTACCACACGCCCCGACAGACCTTCCGCCTCCCCGAGCTCGGGCCTGACAGCCGAGACCCTCGTTGGGGCCTACCGCACGATGCTCCTGTCCCGCCGGCTCGACGACAAGGAGGTCCAGCTAAAGCGCCAGAACAAGATCTTCTTCCAGATCTCGGGCGCGGGCCACGAAGCGATACTCACGGCGGCAGGGATGGTCCTGCGCCCCGCGTACGACTGGTTCTATATGTATTACCGCGACCGGGCCTTGTGCCTCGAGCTCGGGGTTACGCCGGCTGAGATGCTCTACGAGGCGGTCGGAGCGGCCATCGATCCGGCATCAGGTGGCCGGCAGATGCCCAGCCACTGGGGCCACAAGAACTTCAACATCGTGTCGGTGTCGTCGCCCACAGGAACGCAGTTCCTGCAGGCCGTGGGATCGGCGGAAGCCACCCTGAGGGCGAAGCAGATCGGGATCGAGGAAGGATTCGAGAGTGACGAGGTTGTGCTCGTCACCACCGGCGACGGAACGACGAGCGAGGGGGAGTTCTGGGAATCCCTCAACACTGCCTCGAACCTCAAGCTCCCGGTCGTCTACCTGGTCGAGGACAACGGGTACGCAATCTCGGTCCCCGTCGAGGTTAACACAGCGGGCGGATCGATCTCGGCGCTGGTGAAGGACTTCCCTGATTTTTACATCGAGGAAGTAGATGGCTGCGACCTTCTCGCCTCGTATGATGCGATGACAAGAGCGGTCGAATATTGCCGGCAGAGGAAGGGACCGGCGCTCGTTCACGCGAAGGTAATCCGCCCTTATTCGCACTCGCTTTCGGACGACGAGACAATGTACCGCCCCCCTTCCGAGCGCGAAGCTGACGCGGCGAGAGATCCGATCACTGTGTTTCCGCAGTGGCTGGTCGCCGCAGGTCACGCGACAGAAGATGAGTTGAAGCGGATCCAGGAGGATGTTGATGCCCTCGTCCTGGAGGCTACAGACGATGCGCTCGCGCAACCCCAGCCGGCCGAGGACACGATCTACTACGGCGTGTACTCACCCGATGTGGATCCCACGAGCGAGCAGTTCGATACCGAGGATGACCCGAAGTTCACCGGGGATCCGACGACGATGGTAGACCTGCTCAACGCATGCATGAAGGACGAGATGCGGCGTGACCCGAAGATCCTGATGTTCGGCCAGGACGTCGCAGACGTGTCGCGAGAGGAGCACCTCGACAAGGTCAAGGGAAAGGGCGGCGTCTTCAAGGTGACGTGGGGCCTCCAGAAGGAATTTGGGAGCGCCCGCGTTTATAACTCCCCGCTCGCCGAAGCAAACATCGTTGGGCGGGCGATCGGCCTGGCGATCCGCGGGTTCAAGCCGGTGGTCGAGGTCCAGTTCTTCGACTACATCTGGACCGCCTACATGCAGCTTCGCGACGAGCTTGCGACCATGCGGTGGAGGTCCAACAACAACTTCGCTTCACCGATAGTGGTCAGGACCACATATGGTGGCTACATACGCGGTGCGATATATCACTCGCAGACGGGAGCGTCGCTTTTCACTCACTGCCCGGGCCTGAGAGTCGTGTGTCCCGCCACGGCGCTCGACGCGAACGGGCTGCTCCGCACATCGATCCGCTGCGATGATCCGGTGATATTCCTCGAGCACAAGCATCTCTACCGCCAGACCTACAACAAGAGCGCGAACCCCGGCCCGAACTTCATGATTCCGTTCGGCAAGGCGAAGGTCGTTCGTGAAGGAGCCGACGTCACCCTCGTGACGTACGGCGCGACCCTGCAGCGGGCGATCACGGCCGCGAACGCAGTCGCGGAAGAAGGGATAGACGTCGAGGTGATAGATCTCAGGACCTTGAGTCCGTGGGATCGTGAGACAGTCTTCGCGTCGGTGAAGAAAACATCGCGGGTGATCGTGGCGTACGAGGATTCACTCTCGTGGGGCTACGGCTCGGAGATCGCGGCGGCCATTGCGAGCGAATGCTTTGCGTGGCTCGACGCGCCCGTTGAGCGCGTTGCGTCGACAGATACTTTCGTCGGCTACGCGCCCCGGCTCGAGGACGCGATTCTTCCGCAGGTCGAGGACTTCAAGAAAGCGTATCGGGAGATCGCTGCGTACTAAGCCGTAACGGGAAGCACCTACCGCCCGGCCGAACCGCCGGAGCGGGAACCGCCTCTCCGCCCTCTCCCCGACCCCGAGCCAGAGGGCTTCTTGTACGGCGAGTCGCCGCGAGGCCTGCTGCCTCCCCCTCCACCTCCCGATCCCTGACCACCCGGCTGGGAGCCGGCTTTTCGCGCCGCTTTTGCGGCACTGCGCGCTCTATCCTCCGCCTTTTTCTTCCTGATCTCGGCGATGCGTTCAGCGAGAGGAACCTCGAAGCGCTGCTGGGGGCGCGCTGAGTAGTCGAAGCCTTCGAGGGTAACGCGCGGCAGCCTCTTCGAGATCGCCCGCTCGATGCTCCTGACGTCCGGCTCTTCCTCAGGCGAATAGAAGGTAAAGGCCTCGCCCGTCATCTCCGCGCGGCCGGTCCTTCCGACCCGGTGAATGTAATCCTCGGGCGCAGGTGGGACGTCGAAGTTCACGACGTGTCCAAGCTCCTCGACGTCAATGCCTCTCGCTGCGATGTCTGTCGCGACAAGCACGCGATACTTCCCCGACTTGAAGCCCGCGAGAGCTTCAGTCCGCTGATTCTGCGATCGGTTGCCGTGAATCCGCTCGGAGTTGATTCCGTTCTTCGCGAGGAAATCCGCAAGCCGGTTTGCGCGGTGCTTGGTGCGCGTGAAGACGAGCGCTTCCTCCATGTCGCCGCGGCGGAGCAGCTCGAGAAAGAGCGCCGACTTGAGCTCCTGCGGGACCGGGTAGAGAGCCTGCGTGATTCCTGTCGCAGGCTTCGACGCGCGCTCGAGATTTATCATCGCCGGATTCTTAAGCATCTGCGAAGCAAGCTGCGCAATCGGCGGCGGCATCGTGGCGCTGAAGAAGAACGTCTGGCGTTTCGCCGGAATCGCCTTGAGGATCCGCTTGATGTCGGGAAGGAACCCCATGTCGAGCATCCGGTCGGCTTCGTCGAGGACGAGGTATTCGACGCTGCCGAGCTTCGCGTACGGCGCTTTCATGTGGTCGAGCAGGCGGCCGGGTGTGGCGACTATCACATCGACGCCGCTGCGGAACGCGTGCTCCTGGGGGCCCATTCCAACGCCGCCGATGACTGCCGCAGCCGTAACTGGCGTGTGGACGGCGATCGCATCGAGCTCCTCCACTATCTGCGCCGCGAGCTCGCGCGTGGGCGTGATCACGAGCGCGCGAGTGGTTCCCCGCGGCCGGCTTATGAGCTTGTCGAGAATCGGAAGGAGGAATGCCGCGGTCTTGCCGCTGCCGGTTGAAGCGCAGGCAAGCAGGTCGCGGCCCTCGACGCCAGGCGGAATAGCATCAGCCTGGATCGGAGTCGGTCGAACGAAGCCCATCTCCTTCAGGCCTTTGAGGAGATTCTTGTCGAGCTTCAGATTTGAGAAGGGCAATGTGTCTCGGTTGGTTGGAACGATGCAGCGGTGAGCCGTGCCAACCGCGCCAATGAATCTAGTGCAACTTCGAGGCGAAGCATCGGTCTCCCGGCACAGGTAGACCGCGCGGGCGCCTTCTATGAGGCTGCGAGCCAGTTAAGGCCGCGAACCACCATCACAGTCAGGGCGATCCCGACGAGCGCAAGCAGTACAATGCCGGTAACCGCCGCGACGACAACCCACCGGCTCGACCGTTTCGCGACTTCGGGCTCGGCCAGATACCTGTCGAGGAGGGCCGTGTTGCGCAGGTTTGCGCGGAACCCGACATCGAAGAGATCCCCGAGCAAGGGGATTGCCCCCACGACAGTGTCAACTCCGACGTTCAATACCATGCGGCCGATTACCGTTTTCGGCACTCCGAGGCGAGCGGCCGTAAGCACGATATAGCCGGCCATCGCCGCGCCGGACACGTCACCCAGGCCGGGTATGAGGCCGATCACGGCATCGAGCCCGAAGCGGATATTGGTGCCGGGGATTCGCAGCGCGGAATCGAGCAGCTTGGCAAAAGCCCTTACCTTTTCCGCCTCCCGCAACCGAACTGGCGGGGTCATCCGCTCAGTCCGGTGGCGAGGAAAGTGGCTGCGCAGAAGGGGGGTGCGGCGTGCGAACGCAGCCGGGCCTTATTCCGGTTTCGGCTTCTTGCCGCCGAATACTCCCTTGAGCTTGCTGGCTGCGCCCGCGGCGGCGTCCCTGCCGATGTCCTTCGCTTCCTTCTTTGCACCTTCCTTAGCGC
>JBPCJP010000216.1:0-12367 GCA_051005175.1 Gemmatimonadaceae bacterium
CTACGGGGAGTCCGGTGAATGTGAAGGCGCCTGCATCGTTCGTCGTGGTGGCGCGGTTCAGCGCGGGGATTATTACCTGCGCGTCGGAAAGTGGATTTCCCGCCGAGTCACGCACCGTACCGGTGACAGGTGAGGGCAGCGTGGCGGGACTCGAATGCGTGGCCGCAACCGGGGTCAGTAGCCCCGGCTGAAATGTCGTCAAGGCCGCGGCCAGAGCCGCGGTCAGCGAGATAGTGAAGTACATGTATTCCTCTTCGGGTTTTGGACTGCCCGCCGTTTTCTGCGTCAGGCAGGCGTGCGAATCGGGGAGAATGCCCCCATTCGTGTGTGGTTTTCAGACCAGAAGAGTGGCGGGAGGTGCCCGGGGAGACCCCGGCGCGCGCTGGAGGGTGGAGTGGTCGGCTGTCAGGACCCATGTGCGCCCTGCAGCGTCGGACCGGCAGAGCGGGATCTCGTGGCCCGCAGCGACGTTTCCGTGCAGGCGGTTAGTCGAACACGCAAGGCAGTCTTCGTGGCTGTGCGCGAAGTGAGCTGCTACCCCCGCAGCTTCGACGTGCGCGCCCGACTGGGGTTTGCCCCCTTCGAGCAGGGGCACGACCGACAGGAATACCCATGGCAGAATGAGTATCCACCTGGCTATCCCTCGCAGGGAGCGCTGCGGCAACTGGCCGCTCGGCAACGTCGGGGGCATCATTTGAAGATAATCGGTTGCAGGGCTTGGGTTAAGGCGGGACTGACTGCGGACTGCGGACGTACTGCGGACGCAGACTGTGACCACTACGGACCAGTTACTGTCCGCAGTAGTCCGAGCCTGTGTCCGCAGTACGTCCGCAGTCCGCAGTCAGTAAAAACGCCACTCACACGATATACCCCCGAGGCGCTTGCGGGGTTTCCTAGCGCGAGCCACGCAGCCAGCTCAGCGGGTCAACCGCAGGCCCGCCGCGCCTGATCTCGAAGTGAAGGTGAGGGGGAAGTGACGGGTCGGTCGCGCCAATCGCTCCGATGACCTGGCCTTTCGTGACTCGCGCGCCTTTGCTGACGCCAATCCGGCTGAGCGACCCGTAAACCGAATAATCGCCCCCGCCGTGTTCGAGAATTATCGTGTTGCCGTAGGTACCCATCACGTCGGCAAGCACCACGACCCCGGCTGAAACCGACTTCACCGATGTTCCGGTCGACGCGGCAATTCCGATTCCGTTCCAGCGCGTCGTTGTGTTGTTTGGATTCACCACCCGCCCGAACCGGTAGATGATCGACCCATCCACCGGCCAGTCGAGCTGCCCGAGGTCGCTGGTGCGAATCGAGCTCGGCGCCGCGGCCGCTGCGTTCGGACCGGAGGCGGCTCGCCGGCGCGCTGCCTCGAACTCGGCGATCACGTTGTTGAGCCGTCGCTCAGTCCTCGCCAGCTCGGCAAGACGTGACTCGGCTTTCTTCTGGTCCTGCTGCGCTCGTCGCAGGCTCGTTGTTCGCGCTGCCTCGAGTGAGGAGAGCCGCTCTGCCTCGCGCGCCTTCTCGATCCTGTTCTGCTCGACCCCGCTCTGGAGGGAAACCAGCTGGCGTCGCTGCGCGATGATCTGGGACCTTAGCTGATCGACCCTGCTCACCACTGCACGGTCGCGCTGCGCCAGTATGTGCAGGTACTTGTACCGCGCGACTAGATCCCCGAACGACCGCGCGGAGAGCATCACGTCGAACGTGTAGAGGGGGCCGCGCTTGTAGATCTCGACGAGCCGCTTGCGCAGCACTGCGCGCTTCACCTGCACTTCGTCCTGCGCGCGCACGAGGTTGGCAGTGGTGTTCTCGACTTCGCCATTGAGCGTCGTGAGTTGCTGGTCGAGCGACCTGACGACGCGAACGGTGGCATTGTGCTGGCGGTCGAGGTTGTTCACTTCCTCCCGTATGTCGTGAACGCGTCCCTGCAGACCCTTCATGCGACGCTGAAGCTCCTCGCGCTCCCGGCGGATCTTGGCCAGCTCCTGCTGCTGCGCGCGAATGCGGGCATCAGCTTCCTGCGCGGCGAGAGGTCCCGCGAGCAGGAGAGCGACGCCGACAGCGAAGGCAGCGCGCCTCAAATGCGACGCAGGTGACTCCATACCGATGTCGCGCTGCCGAGCAGTCCGATGAAAGCCCCGCAGACAAGTCCAACCGCGATGAGGCGCGGATCGAAGAACACTACCGAGAACAGCTGGGTGTCGACCATCCGGTACGCGACCCACGTAAGCCCGATCGCGAGCAACGCACCGAGAATTCCCTTCACGAAACCGTCGATGAGAAACGGCGCGCGCACGAACGAATCGGTTGCGCCGACGAGCCGCATTATCGCTATCTCCCTCGCCCTCGCGAGCACCGACACCCTGATCGTGGCGCCGATGATGATTATCGAAACTGCCGCGAATGCGATGCCGAGTCCGAGTCCGGTGCCAGCGGCTATCGTGCGCAGCTGGTAGAGCTTCCGGACCCACTCCTCGCCGTACCGCACATCGTCGACGAACTGATAGGATTTCACCCGGTCGGCGACGGCTTCGACGGTTTCGGGATTCCTCAGGCCGGGCCTGAGGTGGATGTCGAGCGAAGCAGGAAGCATCGCCTCCTCGAATACATCGCTGAATTCGCCCATGTCCCGGCGGGCGCGCTCGAGGGCGCCTTCCTGCGTGATGTAATCGACCTTCGCCACCTCCGGGAACACTGCGATGTCAGCCATGGCGGCAGCGATTGCATCGGCCGGTGTTCCCTCGGATACGAACGCGCGAACCTCCACCCGCTGCTCGACGTTTCGCAGGGCGTGCCTGATGTTCACCGCGACAAGCGCGAACAGCCCGAACGCGAACAGCGAGAACGCTATCGTCACGATTCCCAGCATGCTCAGCAGCGGCGCGCGCCGGCTGGCGTTGAATGCCTCCCTGGCGGCGAGCATCTACCTGCTGTCGCCGGGAAGGGGAGGCCAGTTGCCTTCGCTCGGCCCGCCTATCACCGGCTGGCCAAGAAGCGGCGTGTAGCGCGTCTCAGGCGGCGGAGTCTCGGCGGAATCGAAGACTATCCGGCCGTGGTTCAGCTCGACGGTTCTGGCGTTGTCGGCACGTCTCACGATCTCGAGGTCGTGGGTCGCCATTATCACGGAGGTTCCGGCCGCGTTTATGTCGCGCAGGAGCTGGATTACGCCGCGCGATGCGCGGTCGTCGAGGTTTCCCGTCGGCTCATCGGCCAGGAGAAAGTACGGATCGTTCACGAGCGCACGGGCGATCGCGACCCGCTGCTGCTCGCCGCCGGAAAGCTGGCGGGGCAGCTGGGTCGCCTTCGAGGCAAGCCCGACGTGGGTGAGAACGCGGGAGACACGCTGGGGAATCGCCGAAGACGGCGCTCCTGTCACCTCGAGCGCGAAGGCGACGTTCTCCTCCGCGGTCCGGTCCTCGAGCAGCCGGAAATCCTGAAACACGATTCCGAGGCGGCGGCGCAGCTGCGAGATCTCCTTTCGCTTGGCTGTGTTGGCGTGGACGCCGCTGACCCAGACGTCTCCATGGGTCGGCTTCTCCTCCATGTAGAGCAACTTGAGGATCGTTGTCTTGCCGGAACCGCTGGGACCGATGAGGAAGACGAACTCGCCGCGCCTTATCTGGAGAGTCACGTGGCTCAGCGCAACGCGCGTGCGCGTATACTCCTTTGCTACATCGTGAAGTCGGATCATTCGCTGCTACTGAAGCGCCTGTTCGATATCGGCGATGATATCCTCGAAGTTCTCGATGCCAATGCTCAACCGCAGAAATCCATCAGGAATGCCGGTCGCTTCGCGCTCTTCGCTCGTCATGTGCGCATGCGAGCTGAAACGCGGCTCGACCGCCAGTGAGTCTACGCCGCCGAGACTGGAGGCGTACGAGATGAGACGCAACCTGCGCGAGAAGCGGTCCACCGCTTCAGCCCCGCCTGCGAGCTCGATTGACATGAGACCCCCGAAGCCGTCCAGAAGTTTCTTCGCGAGAGAATGATCGGGATGTTCGGGCAGGCCGACATAGTGGACGTTCGAGATCTCCGGGCGCTCCCTGAGCCATTCCGCGATGCGCATGGCGCTCTCGTTCGAGCGCTTCACGCGAACATCGAGAGTCTTCAGCCCGCGCTCGAGGAGCCAGCATGCAAAGGGATCGGGCGCCTGTCCCCAGATCATCATCTTCCGGCGGACTTCCTCGATATACGACGACGTGCCCGCGACAACGCCGCAGAGTATGTCGTGGTGCCCGTTGAGGTATTTCGTCGCCGAGTGGATGACGACATCCGCGCCAAGGCCGATGGGGCGGCAGTTGATGGGGCTGGCGAGCGTCGAGTCGACGACGAGGGCCACTCCCTGATTCTTCGCGAGTATCGCAAGCTGCGGGATGTCGATCACGCGGCCGGTCGGATTGGCCGGCGACTCGACGAAGATGGCGCGGGTGTTCTGGCGGATCGTGTTCCGCCACACCCGGCGCTCGTCCGGGTTTGCGTAGCTCACCTCGATTCCCATCGAGACGAACTCTTCGCTGAAGAGCCGGCGCGTTCCCCCATAAATCCAGGAGCTCGAGAGGAGGTGATCGCCGGGCCTGAGGAGGGCGAGCATCGCGCAGGCCGTTGCGCCCATTCCGCTCGAGAGCACGAGCGCCGCCTCTGATCCCTCGAGCATTGCGATGCGCTTCTGGACGATCTCCTCGTTCGGCGTGTTTCCGTAGCGGGTGTAGAGCTGGCCTTCAGCCGTGCCGAAGTCCTGAACGAAGTTCACCGACTGCACGAGGGGGGACGTGACGGGCGAACCGGGCAGGCGCGGCTCAGCTCCGCCGTGAACGGCGATCGTCGACTGCCCGGGCTTCCGAGGCAGTTTCCCGTCAGTCATCAGCCCACCTGCCGTTCGCCGACTGGCGTGTCGAGATCCGGCTTGAGGACCACCACTTTCTCGGTAAGGGTGACGCCGCCGATGTCTCTCAGCGCCGCCTTTCCTTCCGGCACTGAGTCATCGATCACGAGCACAGCGATCTCCTTTCGCCGCGGTCCCCTGACCCAGACGAGCTCCCCGTTGTCGACAAGGCGGATGCGCGCCTCGGAACGGCGGAGGCGCACAACCGGTCCGCGTTCCGGGTCTCCCTTCTTCGTGGAGGTGTACTCCCACACCATCAGCTCGGGCTCGAATCTCGACCCGAGGTTGATGTTCGGCGCGGGAAGCTTGAGTCGCCTCACGACTGGATTGTGCTCCGCAGGGGGAAATAGCCGCTTTCCTGCCTGATCACGAGCCGCCTTCGCCACAGCGTCTCCAGCGTCTTTGCCGCCTTGTCAGCGGGCATGCCCATCGCCGCCGCGAGATCTGCGGGCAGCGCGCTACCCATCTCGCAGATCTTCTCCCACGCCTTTCGCTCCTCGCCGTCCACCGTGCCGATAAGCTGCGCTGCGCCGCCGGCAAGCTGCGTCACAAGGGCGAGGTCATGCCGCTCGAGCACCGCCTCTATCGCGTCCATGTGCGACTCGTTCATGCCATAGAATACGAAGTACACCTCACGGCGCGGAATGTCCACGCTCACGTACTGCATGAGGAGCTTCGCCACGATCTCGTCGGCGCAGGAAAAGTCGAGCAGTCCTACGTGCGTGAAGTCGAGAACCGCAAGTGACTTGTCGCCGATCTCGTCGAGGTGATGCTCGATGCCGATGCGGACCGCCGCGCCCGTAGGGCGGGTCACGAGGTTCGAGTACAGGTCGCATACGCTGCGCCTCAGAACGCTGCTCACATCGATGTGGCTTATCATGCGTCCCCCATCCGCTCGGGGATCGTTATCTGTACCTGCGAGCCGGGGAAGGGAGCGAGGTTGTCGAACATCGGCTCGTCCTGGTCCCACGAGGGGACTACGGCGATCCGCGCCGTGCCGCTCCTGACGCTGAGCTTGCCGAGCCAGGTGCCGATGAACTTCTTGACACCGGCCAGGCCCTGCCCGCGACCCGGATCGCGAAACCGCGTAACGCCGCGCATTACTGTCTCTTCCAGCGCCATGCGGTCGCCCCATCTGTCATCAGGACGATGACTCGGTGACGACTCGAGCGACTTCCTGAATCCCATTCCGGCGTCGCAAACGGCGATTACAACCACGTTTCGGCCTCCAAGACGCTGCTGCCATTTGTACGACTGGACCGCCACCCAGCCTCCGGCACCAGCGTGCTCTATGACGTTCTGGCAGATCTCCGACAACACCATCGTGAAACGCATCGTGATCTGCGACTGCAGGTGAAGCTTCTCCTGCAGTATTGCATGGGCACGCTGCTGGATGTTTTCGACGACAGTGTGTATGTCCTGTGTATGGACGACTGGAGTCACCTCCAGCAATACGCTCGACTCCGCGCTCTGGCGCGCGCGGGGGACGCGCCCCGAGATGTCATAAAGACCGTCGGCATGCTTGAAGAAGCTCGCGCGCCCCCAGTATGAGGCGGTGTCGTCATTCTCGGGCACTGTGATGGTTGGCCGCTCGAGACGGGTCTGCGCGACGGCGAGAAGCGCCGTGAGGCCGTACGGCGACGACCAGCGCGTACGCCTTGCATCGAGGAGTATCTTCGCGTCGGGAGGCACTGCCGCGAGCTGGTCGAAGATCAGCTCGAACGACTTGTCGTCGAGTGATGGCGGCATGTTTATGACGGTCGTCACTTGACGCTGAGTTCTCCTTTCAGGTGCTGCGCGAGGCCGGTTGCTCCGCGATGGTCGACGTTGCGTGCCGCAGCGGCAGCGGCTTTCTGCATCGCGGTCCGGATGTCATCACCCGCCAGCAGGCATGAGAAATATGTTGCCCCCCAGACATCTCCGCACCCCGTCGGATCTCCCGCGTCGAGATCCCGCGAAGCAATCGCCGGAACCAGCTCGGTCCTGATCGCGCCGGAGGCGGGCGCAATGCCGGAGCGGTCGAGGTCCGCGAGCCGCTCGAATCCCGGAGCAGCCACGTACACAACGCCTCGCTTTCCAAGCGTGACGTTCAGGGCCTTCACCCCCGCCGAGGTCGCCATTGCTGCGAGGGCGAGCGGGTCGGGAGCCATCATCGACATCTCGTCTTCGTTCACCTGCACGAAATCGAAGCACCTGAACCAGGCCGCTGCATCGGGAAGGGGGTGCAGCGTGCGGAGTCCGTCCGGCTGGCGCGCGAGGAGAAGAGAGTGCATGTCGCAGTAGATCGGCCCGTTGAAATGCGCCCTGATGAGCTGCGCGGTCTCGAGGTCGAGCTCGAATCCGCTGATCAGATTCACGTAAAGCGCGTCGATTCCCGAAAGAAGCGGCTTGAGGCCGAGCCAGTTCCAACCGGGAACGCCGCCCGACAGTTTCTCGAACCGTCGCTCAGTGCTCTGATAATGAAGCGTTACCCGGTTGTTGGGATGCGGGACCTCGATCGGCGCATAGTCGGGCGCGATCCGCGAAAAATTCCGCAGAAAATCGCGCGCCTGAGGGGCAAGGTCATGCCCTACCTTCACTATGGGAGCGAACTGCCATGAATCAGGAAGCGCGGCCTCGAAAGCCCCGAGCGCGTAGGTGATTCCACCCCACTCCTGCACGGCCGCATCCCGCGGGTCGCGGCCATGTATTATGTCCCATACGAAGCTGCCGATTACACCGACCCTCCGGGGACGGCTGCCATGGCTGTCTGTTCGCGTGACTCTGTCGTGCATTGGGTATAAGCTTATGCAGTAGCGCGCAGAAAATCGCGGCTTGCGCCAGGGGAATGGTTAATACAGATGGATTGAGGATGAAAATGAGGCTTGCCGGACTTACACTTTTCGCGATAGTCGCCTGCGCGCCGGTAGCGCCGACCCGGTCTTCCCAGGTTCCACCACCGGCGGCCGAGGGGGACCGGCGGGCGCTGGTGATGCTTCTGGTGGTCGATCAGCTGCGCGCGGACCTCCTCACGCGTTACGACGACCTCTTCACAGGCGGGTTCCGCCGGCTTCTCGACAACGGCTACCAGTATGTGAACGCGTCGCACGCGCACTCCGCGACGGAGACCGCGGTGGGACACGCGTCGCTCTCGACGGGAACCCACCCGAATCGGCACGGCGTGGTCGGCAACGCATGGTACGAGCGCTCCGGAGACGCGTGGGTCGTCGTTCCAAACATCTTCGACTCGACAGTGAAGATCGTCGGCAATCCGTCCGCGGCGGGAGTATCTCCGGTCCACCTCGAGCGGCCGGGTCTCGCCGACTGGATAGTTGGCGCAGACAGGCGCTCAATCGTCGCGTCCGTCTCCGGCAAGGACAGAGGGGCCGTTCTTCCTGCGGGGCAGGCCCGGGGCTATGTCTACTGGTTCAATGCGCCGGCGGGCCGGTATGTGACTTC
Organism: Gemmatimonadaceae bacterium; assembly: GCA_051005175.1. Classification (GTDB taxonomy): domain Bacteria; phylum Gemmatimonadota; class Gemmatimonadetes; order Gemmatimonadales; family Gemmatimonadaceae; genus UBA4720. The sequence goes on from JBPCJP010000216.1 coordinate 8,312, forward strand.
AACGTATTACCGTACCCGCGATCCGGACTGGCTGACCCGCTTCAACACGACGACGTTGCAGGCCCATCGTGCCGACACTGTATGGGATCTCAGGATCCCGCCCGCCGCGCTCGCGCGCGCGAACCGGGACACGATCGCGACGGAGGGCAGCGGCATAAATACATTCTTCCCCCACAGATATTCGGTCGAGGGACGGCCTGACGCATTCTGGTCCTGGTGGCTGGCGACCCCCTATCACGACGTCGCGACCCTCGAGCTTGCCCGCGCAATGGTTACGTCACTGGGTCTCGGAAAGGATGCGAGCCCCGATTACCTGAACGTCTCGCTCTCCTCGGCGGACTACATCGGACACGGCTACGGTCCGCATAGCCGGGAGCAACTCGACAACCTCCTGAGAATGGACCGCGAGCTCGGCGAATTCTTTGCGTTCCTCGACAGGGCAGTCGGCGTCGGCAGGTGGGCCATGATGCTGAGCGCCGACCACGGTGTTCAGGACACTCCTGAAGACCTCATCGCCCGGGGCGAGGTCGGTTATCGCGCGACCCAGGCGGATCTCCTCTTGCTCGACTCCCTCCGCCGGGAAGCGGCAGCGAATCCAGACCCGGCAGCAGGGGCCAGAAAACTGGCCGCGGAACTCAAGAAGCTGGACCTGGTCGTCGAAGCATACACGCACGAGGAGCTCGCCCGCGGGCAGCCGCGCGACAGCTTCGAGGTGATGGAGCGGCGGTCGATGTATCCCGGCAGGGTCTCAGGGCTCTTCGCCCGCGAAGGCGTTGAAGTCAGGTTCAGGCCGGGAGTACTTCGCGGACCGCGCGGCAGCAGTCACGGCACGGCGTGGTGGTACGACCGTCACGTCCCCATGATCTTCATGGGCGCGGGAATACCCGCAGCACGTGACACGAGCCGCGCCGAAACTGTGGACTTTGCGCCAACGATGGCGGCGATGCTGCGGATTCCCTATCCCGCCGATCTGGACGGCCGGGTTCTGCCACTCGGGCGGAGAGAACCCTAGAAGTCGCCGAGAGTCTGCGCGCGGAAGGTGGCAACCGCGCCGACCACGCCGGCCGAAAGAGGCAATGCGCCGGGGACGATCCTGCATGCTTCGACCGACGGCTTGAACGCACGCCGTCTTACTTCGGCGCGCAATGGATCGAAGAGAAGGTCACCGGCCTGAGTCACTCCGCCGGCGATGACGAACGTGTCGGGATTGAAGATGTTGATGAGATTCGCGACGCCGACACCGAGGAAGTGGGCGGTATCGCGCACGATCTCCAGCGCGACGCGATCCCCGCGTTTCGACGCCTCGAAGACTGTCTGCGCCGTGATCCGGGATAGGTCGCCACCGACCATCTGAGTCAGCTCTGACGGCTCGTCGCCCTCGAGGACCTCTCTCGCCCGCTCCGCGATCGCGGGACCGGAGGTGTATGCCTCGAGACACCCGTAGTTGCCGCATTTGCACCGGCGACCTGTTGCGTCGATGCTTGTATGGCCGATCTCGCCTGCGGCATCTGACGCACCGTGGTAAAGCTTGTTGTCGAGTATGAGCCCTCCGCCGATGCCTGTGCCGATGGTCATTCCGACAACATTGCGCCCGCCCTTTGCCGCGCCGCACCACCACTCGCCAAGAGTCGCGCAGTTTGCGTCGTTGTCCAGTGTGGCGGGGAGGTTGACGCGCTTCGACACCTCATCGCGAAGCGGGAAGTCGCGCCAGCCCAGATTGGGCGTGATGATGACGACGCCGCGGGCCCGGTCGAGCGGTCCGGGGGATCCGATGCCGACGCCGAGAAAATCGCCGCGCTCAGCACCAGTCTCGGCGCGGGTATCGGCGATCACTTCCTCGATCATCACTCCGATCCGGTCAACGACGGCGTCAGCACCTTCGTGGGCCCGCGTCGGCACGATGCGCATCGCGATCTCCCGGGTGCCGTCAGTCGGCATTGCCCCGGCCGCGATGTTCGTCCCGCCCAGATCGATTCCAACAATGAACTGCTCTCTCACCGTCACGCGCTGGCTCTGTATGAAAGGGTCAGGGTCAGGATGTCGAAGACTGCCTCGCTGGTAACTTCGCGCATGCAGCGCCAATGTCCAAGCGGACAGCGGTGGGGCCCGTGCCTGTCGCAGGGCCTGCAGGCCAGATCGTCGTTGCCCGCGACCACTGACGCCGGCCCAAGTGGCCCGAACCCGAAGGCCGGAACTGTCGGGCCGAAAACTGAAACAGTCGGTGTTCCTACTGCCGAAGCGAGGTGCTGCGGCGCAGAGTCGTTCGACACGAGCGCGGCTGCCTTTCCAAGTATCGCTGCCGACCCAAGAATTCCCATTCGCCCGGCGGCATTCATGCCGCGTCCAGCGGGAATCCCGGCGACTATCGTCTCGCCGATTTCGCTCTCCGCTCTCCCGCCAACCACTACGACATTGAACTCGGCGGCGATCTTCGCTGCGAGCTCCGGATAATACGGCCACCGCTTGGTTGCCCAGGCGCTTCCCGGGGCCAGCGCGATGAACGGCAGGCTCGAGTCTGACAAGCCGTCACGCAGCAGGTCGTCCGCAGCTGCGGTGTCACGGGCTGACGGAAACACCCTCGGAGCGAGCACGTCCCTCGATGCTGGCGACGCGCCCGCCGGCATCGCGAGCCACCAGAGTCGCTCAGCGTGGTGCCTGTCGGCGCGGTATTCAACGCGGTCGGAGTAGAGGCGGCTTCCCTCCGACGTGTTGAACCCGATGCGTGTCCTTACGCCGCCGAGGACGACGAGAAGCGCGCTTCGCATCGAGCCCTGGGCCATGTACGCCGCATCGTAGTGTCCGCGCCGGATCCTGCCGACAGTCTGCGAGAAGCCAGCGATGCCGCAGTCACGACCCCGCCTGTCGTAGTCGATAATCTGTTGAATGTCGGGATTGCCCTGCAGGATTGCCGCGCCGTCGGGAGATGTGAGGACATCGACCGGCCCGCGCCGCGCGAGCTCCGCGATCAGCGGCGTGGTGAGCACTACGTCACCAAGGAAGCTCGTCTGCATAACGAGCGACGTCACCCGCTAGTCCACCTGAAGGACCGCGAGGAACGCCTCCTGCGGGATCTCGACGGAGCCGACCTGCTTCATCCGCTTCTTTCCCTCCTTCTGCTTCTCGAGGAGCTTCCGCTTTCTGGAGATGTCGCCGCCGTAGCATTTCGCGAGGACGTCCTTGCGCAGCGGCTTCACAGTCGTGCGCGCGATGATTTTCTGGCCGACCGCGGCCTGGATTATTACCTCGAACAGCTGGCGCGGGATGAGCTCCTTCAGCTTGTCGGCAATCTTGCGCCCCCACTCGTACGCCGTGTCCCGGTGAATGATCACCGAGAATGCGTCGACAGGGTCGCCGTTGATGAGCATTTCGAGTTTCACGAGATCGCTCCGCCTGTACTCGAGCATCTCGTAGTCGAGCGACGCGTACCCGCGGCTTATCGTTTTCAGGCGGTCGAAGAAATCCAGGATGATTTCCCCGAGAGGGAACTCCCAGTCGAACTCGACCCGCGCCTGGTCAAGGTAGGTCATGTTCCTGTACACGCCGCGCCGCTCGGTGCCGAGGGTCATGATGGGGCCGATGTAATCGGCAGGGGCCATGATGCGCGCCTTTACGTATGGCTCCTCGACGTAATCGATGACAGTCGACGACGGCATCCGTGACGGATTCTCGATCAGCTGCATCACGCCGTCAGTCCGGTGCACGTGATACTCGACGCTCGGCACGGTGGTGACGAGGTCGAGCTCGTACTCGCGCTCCAGCCGCTCCTGGACGATCTCCATGTGAAGGAGGCCAAGGAATCCGCAGCGGAAGCCGAAGCCGAGCGCGGTCGAAGTTTCCGGCTCGTAGTGGAGTGATGCGTCATTGAGCTGGAGCTTTTCCAGCGCGTCGCGCAGAGTCTCGTACTGCTGAGTGTCAGTCGGATAAATGCCGGCGAAAACGAAAGACCTGACATCCCTGTATCCCGGGAGCGGCTCGGGCGTGCGGTTCGTCGCGTCGAAGATCGTGTCCCCGGCGCGCGTTTCCTTCACCGACCTTACGTTCGCGACGACGTACCCG
>JBPCJP010000217.1:0-14588 GCA_051005175.1 Gemmatimonadaceae bacterium
CACGCGAGATCGGTTTGAGCTCGTACATAGTCCCTTCCTACCCGGACTTTCGCCGGAATATGCGCACGAGAGCGCGCAACGGGTCGTAATGCTCGTCGACCACGCGCTCCTTGAGCGGAATGATCGCATTATCGGTGATCGCGATGGTCTCCGGACACACTTTCGTGCAACACTTGGGGATGGTGCAGTAACCGATCCCGTGCGCCTCCTTGAGCTCCTCCGTCCGATCGACGGTATCGAGAGGATGCATCTCCAGAGCCGCTACGTACGTCAGGAACCGCGGGCCTATGAATTCATCGTGCTTGTGGTGGTCCCGCAGCACGTGGCACACATCCTGGCACAGGAAGCATTCGATGCACTTCCTGAACTCCTGGACACGATCGACGTCGGTCTGTGACATCCGCCACGTGCCGTCCGCTGCGTCGGGAGCGCGCGGCTTGAACTTCGCGATCCTCTTCTTCACCGTGAAGTTCCACGATACGTCGGTGACCAGGTCGCGCACCAGCGGAAACGCGCGCATCGGCTCGACTGTCACCGGCTTGTCGAGATCGAGGTCGTTCAGCCGAGTCATGCACATCAGCTTCGGCATCCCGTTCACTTCGGCCGAGCACGACCCGCATTTGCCCGCTTTGCAGTTCCAGCGGACGGCGAGGTCGTTTGCGCTCTCCGACTGTATCTGGTGAATGGCGTCGAGAACGACCATTCCCTCGGAGACGCCTGTCGTATACCGCTCGAGCTTGCCTCCGCCTGCATCACCGCGCCAGACATCGAATGTCGCTGTCCGGGTCTCCCCACCGGCGCTGGCGTCGCTGCGCTCCGCTGCCCTCTGGCCGCTCTCGACGATCCCCTGCGAAACCGAGGCAGTCATTTATTTGTTATCCTCGACGATCTGCATGAGATCCTCGCGCATTGCCGGAATCGGCTCGCGACCGACCGACATCGAGCCGTCGGCCTGCCGCGTGACAAGAATGTTGAAGCCGGCATAAGCTGATTCCTTATCAGGATGGTCGTCGCGAAAATGACCTCCCCTGCTCTCCTTGCGCTCTATGGCTGAGCGGGTGACTGCTTCCGCGACAGTGAGAAGGTTCGACAGGTCGAGTGCCGTGTGCCATCCGGGATTGTATTCCCTGTTCCCTCTGACGCTGACGCGCGCGGCACGATCGCGCAATGCCTCGAGCCCATCGAGCGCGCGTTTCATCTCATCCTCGCGGCGAACAATCCCCACCAGCTCCTGCATCATCTCCTGGAGGGCGTGCTGCACCTGGTACGCTCCCTCCGACGACGCCTCTCCGCCCCTCTCGAACGGCTCGAGCGCGGCCCGCGCGCTGGAATCGACCTGCATCGAGTCGATCTTCACCGGTGGTGCATCCGCGGCATACTCCGCAGCATACCCGCCCGCTCGTTTCCCGAACACGACGAGATCCGACAGCGAGTTTCCGCCGAGGCGGTTAGCGCCGTGCAGACCCGCTGCTGATTCGCCAGCTGCGAAGAGCCCGGGTACCGTGGACATCTGCGTATCGCCGTCGACGCGGATCCCGCCCATCACGTAGTGGGTGGTGGGGCCAACCTCCATCGGTTCAGACGTTATGTCGATATCCGCGAGCTGCTTGAACTGGTGATACATGCTTGGAAGTTTCTTCCTGATGTGCTCGACCGAGTTCGGAATCTTCGACTTGATCCACGATATGTCGAGGAACACTCCGCCGTGCGGGCTGCCGCGCCCTTCCCTGACTTCGCGCATGATGCACCGCGCAACGTGATCACGGGTGAGAAGCTCGGGCGGTCTCCGGGCATTCTTGTCACCCTGGACATAGCGCCACCCCTCCTCCTCATTGTCGGCTGTCTGGGAGCGGTAGTTCGCGGGGATATCGTCGAACATGAATCGCCGGCCTTCCCTGTTCACGAGTATTCCCCCCTCTCCCCGCACCCCCTCCGTCACGAGAATGCCGCGCACACTCGGCGGCCATACCATTCCGGTCGGATGGAACTGCACGAACTCCATGTCCTGGAGCGCGGCGCCTGCGCGGTAGGCGAGTGAATGGCCGTCCCCCGTGTACTCCCAGCTGTTGCTGGTGATATGGAATGCGCGGCCGATGCCGCCCGTGGCGAGTATGATCGCCTTCGCCTCGAACACCCTGAAGCGCCCGCGCTCGCGATCGTAAGCCAGAGCGCCGGAGACCCTGTCGCCGTCCTTGAAAAGATCGATCACCGTGCATTCCATGTGCACGTCGATGCCGAGGTGGATCGCGTGGTCCTGGAGGGTGCGGATCATCTCGAGGCCGGTGCGATCGCCAACGTGTGCGAGCCGCGGATACTTGTGGCCGCCAAAATTTCGCTGGATGATCCTTCCGTCGGGGGTCCTGTCGAACACGGCTCCCCACGCCTCGAGCTCCCGCACGCGATCCGGCGCTTCCTTCGCGTGAAGCTCCGCCATCCTCCAGTTGTTCAAGTACTGCCCGCCGCGCATCGTATCGGCGAAATGGACCTTCCAGTTGTCGCGATCGTCGACGTTCGCCAGTGCGGCGGCGATACCACCTTCAGCCATCACCGTGTGCGCCTTGCCGAGCAGCGACTTGCAGACGAGCCCGACGCGGGCACCCTTGCCGGCGGCTTCGATAGCGGCGCGAAGTCCCGCGCCGCCCGCGCCGACAACGAGGACGTCATGGGTGTACGTCTCGAATTCCGCCACCTAGAGAAGTCTCCAGTCCGTCCACACGCCCATCGAGAGCAGGCGGACGTAGATGTCGCAGAACGCGACCATGAAAAGGCTGGCCCATGCCCAGCCCATGTGTCCGCGGTTGAGGCAGCTTGCGCAGTCGTAGGCCGTCTTCCTGACAGGTTTCCCGGAAAGCCTGTCGAGACGGCCACCCACGAGGTGTCTCAGCGAGTGGCATCCGAGCGTGTAGCCGCCGAGGAGCACCACGTTCGCAGTGAGAAGAATTGTGCCGACGCCGATGCCGAAACCCGTGGCGCCCGTCGCGGGGTCGGTGAACCACATCGCCTTCCAGGCATCGTGCGATAGAAAGACCAGGAAGAGGAGCGCGAAGTAGAGGAAGTACCGGTGGACGTTCTGGATCACGAGCGGGAATGAGCTCTCGCCCCTGTATCCTTTCCGCGGCTCTCCCACCGTGCATGACGGGGGGTCGGACCAGAACGCCTTGTAGTATGCGCCACGATAGTAATAGCAGGTAAACCTGAACCCTGCCGGGAAGGGCAGGATTAGCAGCGCCGGCGAGAACGGAAGCAGCGCCGGCCACCAGCCCGGTTTCGGCCCGAGCCACGCTGACGCCGAATCACCCCATATCAGGGGTGAGTAGAACGGCGAGAGATAGCCACCGTATTCGTAGTGTGCGTTCTGGAAGGCCGCCCATGTCGCGTAGGCGAGGAAGGCGGAGAGAATAAGGAAGACCAGGGCGGGTTGGATCCACCATGCATCGCGGCGCGCGGTCTCCCCCCAACCGCGCCGCCGCAGTTGAACTACTTCAGCAGCCACGGGCTGCTACTCGTGCTGCGTTCTGTCCGCGACGTACAGCTCGAGGTATCCGCACTCCTCACATACGAAGGTCATGATTACGAGGCCTGCAGTGGTGCTGATCGAGCCGTCGGTGGCGCCGCCCTTGACGTTCATGAGGGCCTTGAAGCTCTCGGTGCGATTCATCCGCACCTTTGGATGGTTGATGCAGTAACGCTTTCCGTCCTTGATTGGCATATTACCGTGACCCCGCGGGTAGGTGATCGACCGTTGATTGTCGCGCTAATGTACGGACAGGAGAGCCGCCGAGCCAGTCTTGCGATTGCGGATTGAGGACCATTGCAACGAACCTCCGCGCGAAAGAGGGCCGCCTTGCGGCGACCCTCTGATTTTCTCGCGCGAGGCCTACCTCGAGCGAAGCTGTTTCGCCCTCTCCTGCATCTGCCTTGCCCGCTCTTCCATTCGTTTCGCCTGTGCCTCGCGCGCGGCATCAACCTTCGCGCGCTGCTCCGCCGTCAGAATCGCGCGGACCTCGTTCTGCTGCTGCTGGCGAATCGCTGCCGAGCGCGTCCGGAACTGCTCGCGCTGCTGCTGGAAACGCTGGCGCGCTGCGGCAGATGTGTCACCCGCCTGGCGTGCCGCGCGGAGGGATCTCATCTGGGTCATTCCCTCTTCACGAAGCGTCCTCTTCTGGGGCTGATACTTTTCGTGAATCGCCCTGACCTGCGTCTTCTGCGCATCGGTGAGATTGAGCTGAGCCATTACATGGTCTCCACCCATCCTGCGGCCCCGCTCCATGCGCTTCTTGCGCATGCCTTCGACTCGCTCCCTGCGCGGGCCTCCTTCCTTGACGCCACGCGCGCTGTCTGTCGTCGCCGGGGTCTGTGCTCCCGCGCTCACAGCCACACCCAGGAACACAACGGCGCCAAAGGCAGCCGTGCGAAATTTCGACATCGAACCTCCACATCGGTTATTGCCCCGCGCGCCATGCGCGTGGACATCTGGTAGACGCGGGGTTCGACTCGATGTTATGGGAGATGAAGAAGTTTTTATTGGGTTCATCACGGAATACCGGGAGACGCGGCACGAATTCGAGGAAAGAGGGGTCCATCGTCGCCTGGCGTAAGCCATGTTATCCCGGGGACATGCGGGGGTTTCTCGGTAGGAAAAGGCGATTTGCTGCCTGCGAGACCAATTCAGTACTTGGAGCACTGATTAGTCAGCCGTCGCCCCACTCGATTGCCACGGAATGGCGCATCGGTTCTTTGCTCTCACATGGTTCCCGGTAATCCGAGAAGAACCTTTTTTCTTGAAGCCTGTGCGAACCGCCCGTATCCTAGCCCGCGGCCGCAGCCGGCACCGCACCGAACCGGCGCTCGCGCGCCTGAAACTCCTCAACCGCCTCGGCCAGGTCGCCAGCCGAGAACTCCGGCCACATCCGACGGGTGAAATAAAGCTCGGCGTACGCGCATTCCCAGAGCAGGAAATCCGAAAGGCGCTGCTCGCCTCCCGTGCGGATCAGGAGGTCGACGTCACGTGACTCCTCGATTCCATTGTCGACGTGAGCGAGGAGCCGGGCAAACGACTCGCGGTCGTTGCCTGTGTCGCGGGCCGGCTCATGAGCGATGTGCAGTGCCGCGCGGAGGATCGCGTCACGCGATGAGTAATCGACCGCGATCCTCAGCTCGAGAGTCCTGCCGTCCCGGGTCGCACTCTCGGCATTGCAAATCGCCCTGAGCAGCTCCGCCGGGATGCGGTCGCGGCGGCCGATGATCTTCATCCGCACGCCGTTGGTGACGCATCTCGCGACTTCCGAGACGAGATAGCGCCTAAAAAGTCTCATCAGCAGCGCGACTTCGCGTGAAGGCCTTCGCCAGTTGTCAGCCGAGAACGCATAGAGAGTCAGAATCCCGACGCCGCAGTCCGGCGCTGCCTCGACGATCTTTCTCACCGTTCGCGCGCCGGCGATGTGGCCCGCGGTCCTGAGTTGTCCGCGCGCAGTTGCCCAGCGGCCGTTACCGTCCATGATTATCGCGACGTGGATGCCGCTCGGTTCGTTCGTGCTCATGAGGGTTGAAGTCGTCGGCTAGCGGTCGCGGGTGGCCCTGATCAGGGCTTCCATGTGATCGAGATACTGTTCGAGGGCGCGGCGTCCTGACGCGGTGAGCCGATACTGGGTCTTCGGCATCCGGCCCTCGAACGATTTTGTGCAAGCGATGTATTCCGCTTCCTCGAGCTTGCGCGCGTGGACGCTGAGATTTCCATCGGTCGTGCTCATGAGCTTTTTCAGGTCGCTGAAACTCAGTGAATCGTTGACAGCGAGCGCACTGACTATCCCAAGACGAAGGCGCTCGTGAATAAGACGATCGAACTCCTCCGGCTTTTTCGCTGGCTTGCGCGCGACTGCCCCTTTCACCGGCCCGTGCGACCGGGCATCGTCCCGAACCGCTCCATTCTTAGCCACCGTGGCTCCTCGCGATCGGTATTCCGAATGCGATATGAAGCCCGCCGAATGCTGCGCCGAGGATCCAGTCGTTCCATGCTGCCGGGGAGAACAGAGCCACACAGCCGGCCGCCATGAAGCACAGTCCCATCACCGGCACGATCTTCACCGAGAAGGCGCCGCCCGCGACGACAGCCGTGCCATACAGAAGCAGCCAGACGCCCGGTATCGCGACAGCGAAGCCTGCGCGATAGAGGACAAGGGTAAGCACGGCGCCAACGAACATCGGCGGCGAGAAGCTTAGCACGAACTTCCGGCCCGGTCCCGAAAGCAGAGGCATCTTCGCCGCTCGTGCCTTCTGCACCATCGCCCAGATCATCAAAAGCGGGGAGAGGATTGCGGCGGCGAGCCAGACGTTCAGCGCGGCCGCTTCCGACGGCACCTGCGACGCTATCACTGCGACTATCAGCGCGAGAATGCCGATCGCGACCATTCCCCATCCTGAAACCGCGGTGAACGAGCCCGCGGCTTCCATCGTATTTCTTATGAACGCGAGGTTGTCCATCGCCCGTCCATGAAGGGACGGGAGGTCCTTGGGCGGGGGCCGGCGAAGGGGGCGAACGGAAGTCATTACTTTATCATACAGATGAACGGCAAGGATTGTCAAGTACTTTGCAAAGCAAAGTATCTTCCTGCCGCGCCTCTACCATCGCACGGCTTTCCGGCTAGCGGGGCGCCACCGGACCGGGTAGTGGATCGCTGGCCGGGAAGCTCTGCTCGACCATCTTGTCGAGGCGCCGCTCATCGATCGCACTCGAGAGCATGGTGACGAGACTTCCACAGAATGCCGGAAGGTCTTCCTGGCGCCGGCTCGTCAGGAGCTTCTGGTCGACCGAGGCTTGCTGGTCGACCCACGAACCGCCCGCGTCCCTTATGGCTTCAGCAACCTCCGGGTGCGACGTAAGCGTCCGGCCCTCGACCGCGCCGGCCTCGACGAGCAGTCGCGGTGCATGACAAATGGCGGCCACGGGCTTGTCGGCCTCCATGAACGCCAGCACCATCTTGACCGCCGCCGGGTTTGCCCTGAGGGCCTCGGTGTTGCGCACCCCGCCGGGCAGGACCAAGGCGTCGAAGTCGTGGACCGAGGCGGCCTCGACCGTCAGGTCGGCCTTGAATGTGTCGGCCTTTTCACCGTTGATGACGCCCTGAATCGATCCCGCTTTGAGCGAGACGAGCCTGACCTCCGCCCGGGCCTCCTTTAGAACCTGCCAGGGCGCCGTGAGCTCAACCTGCTCGACGCCATCAGTTGCGAGAAAAGCGACCTTCCGTCCCGTCAGATGCCCCGCCATCACTCCCCCTGCTCCAGTTAGCCAGCCATTCCCGAATGGTCAGGAAACGTGCCATGCCGGCACCCGTTTACGTTACAGGATTCCGGCCGCGTAGTCTACCGCCCCACTGGTAGTCCCCAGTCCTCAGTCCGCAGTGGTCCGAGTCTCAGTCCGCAGTACGTCCGCAGTACGTCCGCAGTACGTCCGCAGTACGTCCGCAGTCCGCAGTACGTCCGCAGTCCGCAGTAAGGTGTTGCATATTCAATAAACAATGATCGTCGATCTCTACGGCCACGCCGATCTCAGAACCCGGCTCTCGAGGACTGTCGCCAGGGGAGCGCTCCCGGCCAGCCTCCTGTTCCACGGCCCGCGGGGGGTTGGCAAGCAGCGTCTAGCCCTGTGGCTCGGCCAGCTGCTTCTCTGTGAGAGCGATTCCCCGCCCTGCGGAAAATGCAAGAGTTGCGGCTACGCAAGGGACCTCACTCACCCAGACCTTCACTGGTACTTCCCGCGCCCGCGACTGAAGGATGCAGACCCCGATCTGGAAGATGTCCGCGATGACTACCGTGAGGTGATCGAGGCTCGCGCCGAAAACCACGGACTTTATGCGGCGACTCCGGGCAACGAGGGGATCTTCGTCGCTACCGTGCAGGCGATAGTGCGCGAGGCCTCGATGTCTCCCGCAATCGGAAAGAGGAAGGTCTTCGTGGTCGGTGACGCCGAGCGGATGGGGCTTCAGGACGGGGCGGAGTTCGCGGCCAATGCATTCCTCAAGTTGCTCGAGGAGCCGTCTCCCAAGACCACGATTATCATCACGTCAAGCGAACCGGGGGCCCTGCTTCCGACAATCCGCTCGCGGACCGTCGCGGTCCGCGTCGGAAATCTTCCGGAAACGTCAGTCCGCGAATTTCTCGGCGACCCGGTTGTCGCGGCGTCGCTCGGTATCACCGGTGCGAAGGCGGTCACCGAGAAGGTCCAGCTGGCAGCGGGCGCCCCGGGCATGCTATTCGGCGATGAGGCGCGGGCGAAGGCGATGGCGGCGGCGAGAAAAATCCTCGAGGCCGCGGCCTCGACCAAGCCGTCCGAGAGGCATGCTGCCGCGATGAGCGTCGGGGCAGCGGGCGCGCGTGGCGGTTTCACCGAGATACTCGACGCCCTCGTTGTGATCCTGGCTGAGCGAATGCGCGCCGCACTTCATGAGGGAAATACGCAGCGCGCGCTCGCGGTGAGCAGGGCGGCCGACCTCGTCGGAACCGCCCGGCTCAGGGCGAGCGGCAACGTGAATCCTCAGCTCATAGTGTCGGGCCTGCTGCGCGAAATTTCAGGTGCGGTGCGGTGAGCGACGAACGGCTCAGCCACACCGACGGCTCCGGCCGGGCCCGCATGGTTGACGTGAGCGGCAAGGACGAGTCGGAGAGATACGCGCTCGCATCAGGCGCGATACGAATGTCCGCGACAACGCTCGACGCGATTCGCGCGAACGCGCTCAAGAAAGGGGATGTCCTCGCAGTGGCGCGCATCGCCGCGATAATGGCGGCAAAACGCACATGGGAGCTCATCCCGCTGTGTCATCCGGTGGCTCTGACAGACGTCGGGGTCGAGTTCACGCTCGACGAATCGCTGCCCGGCATCAGGGTGCTCTCGCATGCGCGCACGCTCGACAGGACGGGCGTGGAGATGGAGGCGCTCACCGCGGCCTCTGCGGCCCTACTCACCATCTACGACATGGCGAAGGCGCTGGACCGCGGAATGGCGATAATCGACGTCATGCTTCTCGAGAAAACCGGCGGCTCCTCGGGCGACTGGAGGCGCGAGGAGCGCGACGGCTAGCCGGCTGAGTCGATGCTCCGGGGTTGCTCGAGCATCGCGGTCGCTTCGTCGACGTGCCCGATGTATGCGGCGAGCGACTCGTCGTCGCGACGTTTCGGCAATACAAAAGCCGGATCCTGCGGATCCCTCGAGTCAGGCATGTTCACCATCGGGTCTCCGCCGCGGTTTATCACGGCGTTCTCGAACCGCTCGACAGCGCTCAGCAGGTCGGCGAGCACTGCCGAATCTTCTTCAGCGGAGCTCACGTCCAGTCCCTTCTGCATGAGGCGGCCGGCGATCTCGATCGCGGCGGCTTCGCGCTCTTCGCGCCGGTGGGGGTCGAGCATCTCGTTCAGCTGTTCGGAGCTTTCACGTTCCTGCATATTCTCTCCTCGGGAATCTTCCCGGACAGCGATGCAAATCCCGTCCCGGCGCTACCGGACGACCCTGTCGAACCTCACGGGATTCCGGACGGCGTAGCTGAAGTGCCACCACTCCTTGTCGTAATTGACGAAGCCCTGGCGCTCCATCGTCGTCTTCAGCAGCTGCCTGTTGCGGGCAATCTGTCCCCGGGCGTTCCTCGTGTGCGCCTCGCGCGCGAAGTGATCGTAGGGCGTTCCCATGTTCACTTCCGAACCGTTCGACCTCACGACGAGCGTGAGATCCACTGCGGTGCCGACGTTGTGAAAGCTTCTTGCCGCTATGTAGCCGTCGCGCAGCAGATCGTTCCGGCCGGTGCGCGCGGCCCAGCCAACCATTGCCTCGCTCGCCCTTACGGGACGATAGGCGTCGAAGATCTTCAACTTGTAGCCCTGGGCGCGGAGATCCTCGCTCACGACGGCGAGCGCGGCTGCCGCTTCGCCTCGAAGGTATGCCGTGTTCCCTTCGTAGCCGGGCAGCGGCGCGCCGGTGAAATTGTTGGCGGTAGCGTATCGCATCTCTATGACAAGCGTGGTGTCGACCCGCTGAAGGTCCACGAGCAGGGTATCTGCCGCGTCATCTGAAACTGTCTCGAGCTCGGCGGTGTTGACCGGGGCCGGGCTGGCGCGCTGCAGCGCGGGGCATGCACCAAGGACCAGCGCGAGTGCCGCGCACCGGACAACGCGAGTGATCGAGCAGAGATAAACCTGCATATATGACTGAACCACGACTTGCGTGATGGAAAGAATCGTACCGCGCCGCCGGTCGGTCAGGCGCCGAGCCGGATAAGCCGTCGGATCGATGCGATTCCGGCCATTGGGCCGAGCGCCAGCAGCGCGAACGACCATTGCCAGCCAATCTGCTCGGCGACGAACGGTATTCCCTGAATTGTCAACATCGTGAGAAGGAATCCGATCGAAGTCTGGACGGTGAGGGCGGTTCCCACTGCATGATCGGGCACTGACTCGGTCACGAGGGCACTGAACTGCGCGCTGTCGGCGACGACGAAGAATCCCCACACGAGCGCCAGCGGGGCGAGCAGCCAGAGCGATGCGCCGAAAAAGAATCCGACGATAAGGCAGCACGTTCCGCTGGCGACAAGCGAAATAGTGACGAGACGCTCGCGGCTCGTGCGGTCGGCAAAAACGCCTCCCCAAACGCATCCTGCTCCACCTATGGCGATCGTGCCAAAAGCAATGAGCGATACGGCGCCGGTCATATCTACGCCGGGGTTCGAGCGGAGCGCGCTTGCCGCGAGATACGCGGGAATCCACGTCCAGAAGGCGTAGAGCTCGAACATGTGTCCGAGGTAACCGCCCGTTGCGAGCCGCCACTTCCTCACGCTGGTCACAGTGCCCACGAGCCCCCAGGAAAACGGTCTCGAGGCGAACGGATATGGGCCCTCGGAGAATCCCATCCCTACAATCAACGCCGCGAGGATGGCGCCGGCTGAAGCCGTCAGAAGCACCGGGGCGACGCCGATGTCCGGAATCGCATTTACCAGGTAGGGCGTCGCTTTCCCGACAGTCAGGGCGCCGACGATGGTTCCGATCGCCAGGCCACGCTGACTTCTGAACCATGTCGCGATCATCTTCATCGCCGGCGGATAGACCCCGGCGAGGAAGAAGCCGGTGAGGAATCGCAGCAGCAGGGCCGACTCGTATCCCGGGGCGACGATTATCGCGGCGTTCGCCGCTGCACCGGCGACGGCCGATGCGGCGAAGAGCCGCTTCGACGGAATCACGTCGGCGAGGTTGAGCAGCGCCGACGTTGCCGTGCCGGCAACGAAGCCGAGCTGGACGATCGTCGTGAGCCATCCTGTTTCGCCGGAGTCGAGCGACCAGGTCAGCGCGAGCTGTCCTGATACAGCCGATGCGGCGAACCACAGCGACATTCCGAGCAACTCGGCCACTGACAGGAGGCCGAGAGTGCGCCATCGCAGTGGATGCATATCCGCGTTCATCGGGATAGAAACTACGCTTGCGGGCGAAAAAGAAGAACGCGCCCCGAAAGGCGCGTTCGCGGATCACCGGGCGAGGTCGGACGTCAGTCGTCATCTACCGCGGTGGGCCGGTACCTGGTAGTTCGATGCCGCGCGGGTGGCCGGCTTCACCGAATTGACGATGGAATCAGCGTGGCGTAACGCCGCTGACGCTGCCCTCGATTGTGTAAGTTGCGATGACCCGGCCGGGTCTCGAACCCGGGACCTACGGATTAAAAGTCCGTTGCTCTACCAACTGAGCTACCGGGTCTAACCGTCTGAAACTTCACACTGCTAAACGACTTAGACAACTGGTGCCCGCGCGCGCTTGACGTGCGCATAAAACTTGCGATTCGTTGAACTTGCACACGATTTTTCGACAACTACAATACTGAGATAATCATGACCGACAGCAATGTCGTAGAACAATCGCTGCAGTGGAAAGCCGCCGTATTGGCAGGTCTTATTAGCGGCGCGGCATTTATGATGTTGGAAATGATCATGGTGCCGGTCTTTGGAGGCGGTAGCCCTTGGGGACCGCCTCGCATGATTGCCGCAATCGCTATGGGTAAAGGCGTCTTGCCGCCGCCAGCCACTTTCGACTTCGGTATTCTTATAGCTGCGATGGCGGTTCATTTTCCGTTATCTATTGTCTTCACGCTAATCCTGGCTTGGATCATCGCGCGCTTTGAGATGGGTGTAGCTGTATTAATCGGTGCCGGGTTCGGTCTCATCCTCTACTTCGTCGCTTTTTACGGATTCACCGCGATATTCCCGTGGTTTGCCATGGCGCGCAACTGGATTTCCATTTTCAGCCATATCATGTTTGGCGTGATCGCTGCTGCTGCATACAAGCAGTTGGCAAAGCCAAAGTTCGAGTGATGATATCGGCGTAACCTGCACTGGCATCAGCAGTAAGAGGATTATTGGTTCGCCTCTGCCACCGCCTCCAAGGTTCTAACAGCCGCGTTGGGCACACACTCCTCTGGGATCTTGCACCACTTTCGTTGACACGGGTGGTTTGACGCCGCCTGCCGTTCGAAGGCAAGAGGTGATTGGTAGTCGAGACCTGAGTGCAGGCGGATCTATTGTAGTAGGGGACGTAGCGCACCAGCTCGGCTCGCAGCGCCGCCTGTAAGTCGTACCTGACGCCGCGCGTCACTTCGGCCTTCAGCGAGTGGAAGAACGACTCGGCGTGCGCGTTGTCCCCCGAGCGCGCGCTGCACGTGCGAATACCGTGCACGGTTTCGGCGGGGGAGGGCTCGCGCTGTTCAACGGAAACACCCCGATCAGCGGCGACGTAACGAGCCAACTGGTGGTGTACGATGCAGGCACCGAGCAGGACACCGCACCCGGAACGGGCGCGTTCCAGAAGCCGGTTCAGGCCCCGACCGCTACAAACGTGGGCCCCTCGGAGAGTGTGCCGATCCGCAGCGCACGGGAGAGAGATTTCAGTGCTGCGACTTTGTGGAAGTCGACACTGCTGATCAGGCGACAGTCGCTGCCGCGCCGGCCCCGAGCCGCTGAATCCGCTCTGTCATTCCGGCACCCGCTCGTGCCGAAGTCTCGATAGTCTCCCAGTCCCGGCCGCACCTCGTGAATATTGGCATGCGCTGTATCGCGGTCGAACTCCACCGGCCGAGATTGCCAACGTTTTCGATGAAGAGAAAATCGAGCGGTCCCACATCCCACTCGTCGAGCGCGCTTACAATCATCGTCGCGTCCAGGTGGCAAATGGTACCTGTGCTGGGCGCTGTTTTTGCTCTGGTTCTGGCCGGGGCACGTCGATCGTCGAAATCGAGCAATTGGCAACCATGGACGTCAACAACTACCTGGCAAACGGCCTTCCGCGCTACGAATGGATCGCGGTCCTCATTGCCCGAATGTCGGTCGGTGTGCTCTTCGCAATTTCCGGGGGTGGCAAGCTGTTCGTTGCTGAGAAGCGCAAGGAAATGCAAGAAACACTGAGGAAGGCGGGAGTTCCTGCTCCTGAAACTATGGCCGTGGTTCTCGCGTTCATCGAGTTCTTCTTCGGCTTGCTTCTCGCCCTCGGCTTTCTCACCCCGATCAGTTGCATGATGTTGATCGGAGTCATGATCGGTGCGCTGGTCACGACTGTTCTGCCTGGTATCGAGGCCAGGACGCCAATCGCCTGGCTCGGGGAGTTTCTCTATCGTCCCGAAACTCTGTATCTTGTGATTCTATTCTGGCTACTGCTCTCGGGGCCCGGCGCATTGAGCGCAGACCACATCCTCTTCGCACCTTCATGAGATGGACGACACCGGCGGAATCAAACGCGTCTGATCGGAGCTCTAAGTGGTTGCGGTAACGAAGTCAGAACGGTGAGGGCGGCGCCTCTAAGGTTCTAACCGCCGCGGACGGTCTGCTCGCATTGCGCCCCGCCCGTCCTCACACCATGAGCACGTTCCCGCCGGTCGCCCGCAGGGGCCTGGTACGGTCATTGCCAGACTTGAGGCCATGCAAAACCGACCACGCACACGGATGACCGGATCCCGATCGCTGGCGATCCTTTATTTTGCGGCGATGGGTTTGATCGGCGCGACGGCCGCGTGCACCGCCGCGACGCCGTCCACCGACCTCGAGTTCGTCACTCATGCCAGCTTCTTTTCCGGGGAAATGGGGATAAGCCCGGCCGTGGACCCTCACGCCTTCGTCGCCGATTCAGGTCAGCCCGCAGCGATCGGTCCGCAGAACATCGAGCACGTCGCCGGCTTTCGCCCGGCGCTGTTGACCGACCCCGAGGGAAGTCCGATCTACAATGCGCAGGGAGTTCTGCTCGAGGGATTCACGCTGGGCAGCTGGCTGGCGGCCGGGGGCACGGTTCGCATCACGCCCAGCGACGGCAGGGCGACGATCGCCGTTTCGCTGCGCGGCCTTCGGCCGGGAGGCGTGTACAGTCTGTTTGAGAACCACTTCGACGAGAAGCCGGTAGGCTTCACTCCCCTCGGCGGAAACGGGACGTCCAACTCGTTCACGGCGAGCCCCGAAGGCACTGCGACCGTCACGGTCACGGCGCCCCACGTCCCGACTCACGACAACGCCGTGCTCGTCGTTTACCACAGCGACAGGCAGACCCACGGCACCGAGCGCGGCATCATCGGCGTGAACGCGCAC
>JBPCJP010000218.1:0-14528 GCA_051005175.1 Gemmatimonadaceae bacterium
CCGGGTAACGGCGCCGCTGAAGAGCCCCACGACTATGAGAAGGGCACACATGCCGAGGGAAAAGCTGAGCAGGTAGGCGAACCCCATCGCCGCACGCTGGGTTGTCGTAACCCACGTCAGCACAGCCGCCATCACCGGCGCCGAGCAGGGCGCGGCAACGAGACCGGAAGCTGCTCCCATTACGAAGGCTCCGGACGCGCGGCCGGCTGTCCCGGCGGTCGCTGCCCGGGAGACCAGAGCAGGAGGCAGCCTGATCGGGATTACATCGAGCATCGAGAGCGCGGCGAGCAAAAGAAGATTGGCCATGAAGAAGTAGAGCCACGGATTCGTGCTCACTGTCCCGAACATCGTGCCGGTCATCCCCGCCAGCGCACCGAGCATCGCGTAAACAATTGCGAGTCCGGTGACATATGACAGGGTAAGAACGACTGTCCTGCTGCGCGGTGGACGATTCTCTCCCGCGGATTGTCCACCCACGATCGCCGCGGTGATCGGAATCATCGGGTAGATACACGGATTGAGACTCGTCAGGACCCCTGCAAGAAAGAGGAGGGGCATCGCGAGCGCAGGCTGAGATGTGAGCTGCGCCTGAATCCCGGTGAAGTCCATGGTAATAAGGTAGCCCCTAGGTCAGGCCCCAGGTCTGAGGACTTTGCGGGCCGCAATCCTCAATCGTGTGAACGCAATCGTGTGGATGGTGGGAGACGTCCTGAACGCGTTGTAGATTTGTTGGCTTGGCGGGACCGAGAAGCAGGAACCTCTTCGAACAGGCGATGACAGCAGCCAACACCCGATCGATTTCCCGTGCGCCGGCCTCCCGGAAGGTGGCGCCTGACTCGCACTCCGCGTACGAGCCGTCCTACAAGGGCGCGGCGATCGCGGCAATTGCCGTTTTCGCCCTCTACTACCTCACGCTCTCGCCATCGGCATGGATGTGGGATACCGGCGAGTACATGGCTGCCGCGAAGGTGCTCGGACTTCCGCATCCTCCGGGCAATCCGTTTTTCATGCTCGTCGCTCACGTGTTCGGCGAGCTTCCGCTCCCCGGAAGCTACGCGCAGCGGATCAACACGATGGCAGCGCTGGCGAGCGCGCTTTCGGCCGGGTTCTGGTTCCTGATTACCGAGCGGATTCTTTCCGGGTGGTTGCCGAAGAGCTGGCAGCGCTACGTCGGCGCAGGCCTCGCGACGCTCATTGGCGCGACAGCTTTCACCGTCTGGAACCAGAGTGTCGTCAACGAGAAGGTCTACACTATCTCGCTGTTTTTTTTCGCCGCGGTGTCGTGGCTGATGATCTCGTGGGCCGACGACCCCGACGGCCCGAAGGCAGAGCGCCGACTGGTGCTCGTGGCATTCCTCCTCGGCCTCGGATACTCGAATCACCCGGCTGGCTTTCTGCCGATCCCCGCGGTCGCCGTTGTCATCCTGATGCGCCGCTGGCAGACCTTCCTCAACTGGCGACTGTTGGTCAAGAGCCTTCTCGTGATCGCGATCGGGCTGACCCCTTTCATCTACGAGCCGATCAGGGCGGCGCATTTCCCGCCGATCAACGAAGGGGAGCCGACAGCGTGCCTCGAGAAATTCGAGTGGGACTGCACTCTCAGCGAGCTGACCAGAAAGCGGCTGATGGACAACATCAACCGCGAGCAGTATGGCAAGAAGCTGGAGCGCGGGGCGCCGTACACGGCGCAGGTTGGAATGTGGTGGCTCTACTTCAAGTGGCAGTGGCTGCGGGACGCGTACAACGAGCAACCCGCGCTGCAGGCGATACTCGCCGTCCTGTTCCTCTCACTGGGTCTCATAGGAGGGTACGTCCACTGGGCGAATGAGCGGCGAACCTTCTTGTACTTCGGGCCGCTGATGTTCACGCTGACGTTGGCGCTCATCTATTACATGAACTTCAAGTACGGGTGGTCGCAGGCACCTGAGCTGGGAGATTCTGTTCAGCGCGAAGTCCGTGACCGCGACTACTTCTACATCTGGAGTTTCTCCGCGTGGGGAGTCTGGGCCGCGATAGGGCTCGTCTACGTATGGCAGTCAGTCGCGCAGATCCTCGACCGGACAGACGACCAGCCGCTGGACAAGGCGGGTTATGCGACGAAGCGGTCGTGGCTTCTTGCAACGCCGCTGCTCCTCATCGCCTGCGCTCCACTGGCGGGGAACTGGAGCGCGGCATCCCATCGCGGAGACACGTTCGCGGCGGACTGGGGTGCTGACATGCTCAATTCGGTCGAGCCGTATGCCATCCTGATCACGAACGGCGACAACGACACGTTCCCTCTCTGGTACGCCCAGGAGGTCGAGGGCGTGAGGCAGGACGTTCTCGTTCTCGTCACCTCCTATCTCAACACCGACTGGTTCGTCCGGCAGATAATCCGGAATCCGGTTCGTGAATACGATGCGGCGAAGGGGCCCGCGATGTATCGCGGAAGGGAGTGGCCGAAGCCGCCCGGACCGCCGCTCGCGATGACGTATCAGGAAGCTGACGCGCAGCCGGACTACGTCGAGATCCGCGAGCCGCAGTTGTTCAGGCAGCGGAATATCACCGCTACCATCCAGCCGGGATATCTGACCCGGGACCAGATCATCACCCTGAGTCTCATCAAGGATGCGTATCCCGGGCGATCTGTCTATTTCTCCACTGGCGGATACCATAGGTCGCTGGGCCTCTCGAACTACACGCTGAGGCAGGGCCTCGTGGAGAAACTCGTCGAGAACCCGATAATCCCGAACAAGGACACCGTCCAGGTCGGCGACGGGTTCCTCGACATCGCAACGAGCAACACGCTGTGGACGGAGGTATACAAGGGTCCCTCGACTCTGATCAAGCTCGGCCACTGGATCGACCGGCCATCGTTCGGGATTCCTTACACCTATACGGTCACCGGTTACGTCCTGGCTGAAGCGCTGCGGGCACAGGGCCGCGAGCCGGAAGCGCAGAAAATCATGGAAACCGTGAGGGATGTCGCAGTGGCGGCGAGAATAACCGACGTCATCGCCGCCATTAACGCGGACCGCTAGCGCTTCAGCAGCTCCTCGAAGAAGGAGACGGCTCTGACACCCACGGCCTGAAAATGGTTCGGTAAGTTATCTCATGACCACGCGGGTCCTGGTTGGAGCCCTGTTCGCGATTGGGGTTTTTCTTCGCCTGTACGGGCTGGAGCGCTACCCGCTGCCTGTGCAACAGGACGAGCTGTCGAACATTTACGACGGCTACTCGATCGTGGAGACGGGCACCGACAGAGCGGGCACCCGGTTTCCCGTGGTGGTGCGCGGGTTCGGCCAGAACGATTTCCGGCCGGCGCTGATGTCCTATCTGACGGCGATCCCCGTATCAGTCGCCGGCTTCTCGATTGGTGCGGGGCGTCTTTCGGCTGGAATTCTCAGCTCGCTGAGCCTGCTATTGATCTTCCTGCTGGCGAGAGGCGTCGCCGGTTTACGATTCGCGACCGTGGCGCTGGCGTTTGCTGCCCTTTCCCCGTGGCTCATTCTCAATGGGAGGATAGCGCACGAGGGAGCATCGCTGGGTCCATTCTTCGTGATTCTCTGTGTCTGGCTCTGGCATCGGGCCGCGGCAACGAATTATGCGATTGGCCGCACGGCACTCGTCGGGCTCGCCCTCGGGTTTTCGGCCAATGCATATCAGGCCAACCGGCTGATCGGGCCCCTGCTTTTGATCGTCATTGCAATCGACCTTTTGCGAGTGCGGCGCAGGGCCGATCCGTCAGTAGCGGGCCTGGTCGGTGCGGCCCTTTTCGGCGCTGCTCCGCAGATCTGGGTGATGCTGAGCGCGCCGGATCAGTTTTTCGGGCGTGCGGCGAGCGCATTCTCCAGCGAGCTCACCTCGGGCAACCCCGTCTTCACGCTGCTGCGCTCGATTGCGGCGAACTTCACGCCGCGGTACCTGTTCTGGCCTGACCTGTCAGAGGCATTTCTCGCCACGATCAGGCTGCTTCCCGTCGAGGCAATGTTCCTTCCGGTCGGGGTCCTTACATTGTGGCGGCTCGAGGGGTGGAAAATTCCGAGGTTCAGGATCTTCCTATATATAGCGTTGCTGATTGCGGTGCTTCCGGCGGCGATCACGTTCCCGAATCCTCATTCCCTTCGCGCCGCATCTTCCGCGCTCCTGTTCCCGCTGTTCTCAGCGGCGGGCGTGATTGTCATCTACGACTGGCTGTCACCGCGGAGGTTACTGGCCCGGACGTTCGGCGGACTCGCCGCGCTCGGCATCGCTGCGAGCTTCTGCTTAGCGGGTTACATGTACGTTTTCAGTCCGACCGCGAAGGATTTCAGGATGCAGAACGCGCTTGTCCAGGCGGCGCTTAAAGTCTCGCCGCACCTCGGCACCCATGATCGCGTCTTTGTTTCCAGCGAGGGCGTGTCAATGCCGTACTTGTACTATGTCGCCTTCACCGGAATGACGCCGCGGGAGTACCAGTCGGCTCCGAAGGAATTCGGGTCAGTAGATGGATGGGACGCGGCCCGGCGGGTGGGGCGATTCCAGTTCCGCACAGACCGCGAGCTGGTGCTGCAGTCCACGGATGCATCACCGACTGACCTGTTCGTGACCCGCCATCCGCTGCCGGGCAGTCGCCTGCTCGACAGCGTGGACTGGCACTGGGATCACTACTACATCGCCGATTACCCGTAGGAAATCGGGTCTCAGATACTCGATGTGATCCTTCTTCGGCCCACCATGAGGAAATACACCAGAGTCTGGACCACCAGCATGGTGGCAAGCGCAAGAAACTCCTCACGCGTCGAGGCAGTCATCAGCCACACGACGATCGCGACTGCCAGGATCGGCACTATCGGGCCGCCGGGAACCTTGAACGGAAGTGCCCCGTCCGTCCGCACGTCCATCCGGCGGAGCTGGATCGTAGCAAGACAACAGATCACGTAGACGATCAGCGTCGCGAGTGTCGCAACGACCATCAGGCCGACGAAACTTCCGCTAAGCGCGAACCCGAGCGCGAGCACTGCGTGAATCAGGATCGCCACGTATGGCGTCCGGAACTTCGGGTGAATCAGCGCGGTCTGCTTCGGGAACAGGCCATCGCGTCCCAGCGAATAGATGCTGCGTGGAGAAGCAAGCATGTCACCGGCAACGTATCCGAAAGTGGATATGGCGGCGCCGACCAGCACCAGCATCTGCCCTCCGTTTCCGAGCACGACACGCGCAGTCTCGGCAAGCGGAGCCGTGGTGTTCGTGGCAAGCGCGGCGCCGAGGACTCCCTGCGCGACGAACTGGATCGCCATGTACAGGAGGGTCACGAGGATCAGGGTCGACAGAATGGCGCGCGGAACCGTCCGCGCCGGATCCTTCACCTCTCCGCTCGGGGTAAGCGCGGATTCAATTCCGAGGAAAGCGAAAATCAGCATAACCGTCGTCCGCGCGATTGCGTCCCCCGATGGCAATCCCGGCCATGCGAGATTCTGCATATTGACCGCGAAAATTCCGAACGCAACCAGTATCAGGAGGGGCGTGAGCTTCGCCAGCGTCACGGCCTGCACCGCGCGGCTTCCGAGCTTCACTCCGCGGATGTTAATCGTTGCGAACAGCGCATACATCAGGATGAGGACTACCGCCCTCACGGTCCTGCCTCCGAAGACAGGCGAGATGTTTGCCATTGTGTCGACGAAGACGTTCGCGACCGCCGCGCTCGCCAGGACGTTTGCGCCGAACCAGAGAGAGGTGGCCACGATGAACCCGATGTACGGACCGAAGGCGACCTCGGCGTACGCGTAGGTTCCGCCCGACAGTGAGACGCGGCTTCCTGCATCGGCGAAACACGCCACGATGAGGGCCATGGCGATGGCGCAGATGACATAGATGAGCACTGCGGCGCCGCCGACGTTGGCGGCGACCACGGCGGGGAGAACGAAGATTCCGGCGCCGATCATGTAGTTGATCATTCCGGCCGTCAGACCGCGAACGCCTACAGCCCGTACGAGCCCCTCGTCAGTTTTCATTTGACTGTATTTACGCTGAGTCGAGCGTGGGCATCCGCCTGGGCACGGAGCCTTATCGCGGTGCGTCGTGCGTGGACCGAGAGTCCCTGCACCTGCTGCACTTCCGCGGCGAGCCTCACTCCCGGGGCGAGGTCGCGGTTGAGTCCCTTCTCAAGCTGTTCCTTCCCGGTCTGCATGACGTCGCCGACAGACCAGCGCGCGTTGTCACGGAAGAAGTTGCGAACTTCGTCGTGCCTTACCCACTCGACGCCACTGACGAGAAGATTCCTCGAGCCGACATCGTAGTCCAGGTCCGGAACGAACAGCTCGTTCGCGCCTGCATCGTACCGGGGCGTGCCGACAAAATAGATGTGTCCGGCCACGTTGCCACCGAATCGCAGCTCGAGCGCGAGCTTTCCACCGCCGATACCGAAAAGCCGGACGTCCCTGACCTGAAGTGTCTGCCCCGCCCGCTCGATCTTCCTCCCCTTCAGATGCTTGCGCAGCAGGTCGGTCGCGAGGTCGTAGGAAATGACGCCCTCGAGAAGGATGTGCAGCCCGTCGCCTACCTTGGCCTCAGCAAGCGGAGGGAGCGGAGACGGCGTTACGACGGGCTTCACCCCCGTCATCACAACTGGCGATGCGGAAAAGCCAAGCGCGGTGACGAGCGTGCGCCTAACACCGACGTTCTGCCCCATTCTCACCGCCGATGGCCGGATCAGAAGCCACACGCTATCAGTGAGCTGGATCGGCTGCTCGAGAAGGTGCCACCAGTCCTCGAAGCGGGATTTCACGTCGAGCGCGGCGATCCGCCTGTCGATCAGTGGCCGCTGTTTCTCGAGCGCGCTGCGGGTGGCGTTTATCACCCGCTCCGTCACGTCGATCCTGAACGCGGTGACACGGCACTGGTCGCGCCGCTCCTCACTGTACGGCGCTACGCTGGCGATCCGGGTCCGACCCCGCAGCTTCCACTCGGGCGTAATCCTCAGACTCGTCGCGATTGAGAGGCGTGCGCGCGGCTGCTCGTCACTTATTCCGCACGAGCTCGAGATGTCTGGACCGACGCGCGGATTGTAGAATCCCCGCCCCTTGTAGGTGACGACGGACGTGATGCGTGCCGTCTGGCCGTCGAGCGACACACTAAAAGGGCCCCGCGTCGCTTCGTAGGCGATCTGCATCCGCGGGTTCGAGAGCGGCTTTCGCTCGTCGATGTCCCCGAGCTTCCTCGGCACCGCGCCTTCCAGCGCCCGCACGATAGGAGTGAGGTCGTAGGTTAGCGGGATGTCGAGCGTCGACGTCGGTAGTGTGGGCAGCGTATCGGCATCCGCCAGCATTGCCGGCGGGGGAGCGTCGACGGCAAGCCGCGCATCGCACGCCTGAAGGAGTGCGGCAAGAGCCAGCAGCGCCGGGGGCGCAAATCGAAACGGTCGGGGCACGCGACTCGTAATATCCCGTGGCAGGCGGATTTTCAATAGCTCCGCGTTGCCAATACGCTATCTTTCAATAATGGACGCGGCGCCGCCCGCGCAGGTTGCCTGACAATCACGCTCCGGGAGGAGTTCGATGTTCACGATTGTACTTCTCGTTCTGGTCGCTGGTGTCGTTTTCTTCGGGATCAGCGCCTACAACCGCCTCATCTCGCTCAAGAACCAGGTCGCCAACGCCTGGAAGCAGATCGACGTGCAGCTCAAGCGCCGCCACGACCTTATCCCTAACCTTATCGAGACGGTGAAGGGGGCGATGGGCTTCGAGCGGCAGACGCTCGAGGCAGTGGTTGCCGCGCGTAGTACGGCGATCGCCGCATCGACGACCGGCAACGTCGCAGCAACAGCGCAGGCAGAAACGCAACTTACAGGCGCGCTCTCCCGGCTTCTCGCGGTCGTCGAGGCATACCCTGATCTGAAGGCAACCGGCAACGTCGCGCAGCTTCAGGAAGAGCTGACCGCGACCGAGAACAAGATCAGCTTCTCGCGACAACTCTATAACGACACAGCGACACAGTACAACACCGCGCAGCAGACTTTTCCGACGATGCTGTTCGCCGGAATGGCCGGAGCGTCGCCCGCAACTCTCTGGGAAATCACTGACGAGAGCGAGCGCGCCGTGCCGAAGGTCGATCTGTCGTTCGGAACGCCAACGGGATGACGACAGGTGGCAACCTGTTCGCCCAGCAGGAGGCGAACAGGAAGGCCAGCCTCCGGCTAGTCGCCGGCTTCATTCTGTTCATCGCCTGGCTCGGATTCGGCGGCGACCTCGTCTGGTATCTCGCCACTCGAGACGCCGTCAACGCCTATGGCCAGAGCACCACGCATGTGGTGCCCTTTGTCGGAATGTTCCTCACGGCAATCGCCGCTGCCATGGCATGGGCGGGTTACCGCTTCGGTCCGGTAGCGCTCCTGAAGGCGACCGGTGCGAGAGAGGTCGGAACTCCGGCAAACGAACTCGAGCAACGCCTCGTCAACGTCGTCGAGGAGATGGCTATCGCCTCCGGAGCTCCACGGCCCGGCATCTGGATCGTGCCCGATGACCATCCGAATGCTTTCGCCACCGGCATCAAGGTTCATCAGTCATACGTCGCGGTGACGGAAGGGCTGCTCGACAACCTGACCCGCGAGGAGCTTCAGGCGGTTGTCGCCCATGAGATGGGCCATATCGTCAACCTCGACGTCAGGCTCATGACTCTTCTCACAGCGCTCGTAGGCGCAGTCGCGATCCTGCACCAGGGCGGCTTCAGGATGATGCTCTACGGCGGCGGGAGGAGGTCGAGATCGAGCAGCGACAGGGGCGGTGGCGCCGGACCGCTCGTGGTAATACTGTTCGCGCTCTGGATTGTGAGCTGGATCATCGCCCCTCTCGTCACCCGCTTCATGGTCATGAAGGTCGGCCGCTCACGCGAATATCTCGCTGATGCGATGAGCGCTCAGTTCACGAGAAACCCGGGAGCGCTCGCGTCGGCGCTCACGAAGCTCGGCACTTCCACAATCCGGCCGACGGCGATTCCGAAGAGCTCGGCGGCGCTCTGCATCTCCGATCCCTACCACTCCAAGTGGGACGAGCGCGAGGGGAGGATGGCAAACCTGATGGCCACGCACCCACCCCTCCGCGAGCGGGTCAGCCGCCTCGAGCAGATGGCTTATCTCAGAGCTGACGCGGCGGTCGAGGCGCTCCCATCTCCTCCAGCAGCGACGGTGGCTCAGGGGTGAAATCCTCCCCGGGATTGATGAACCGGTCCCGTTCAACTCCATACTGCTTGTCGTAGAGATGCCGGTAGCGCCCCTGAAGAGTCATCAACTCCTCGTGGGTGCCGCGCTCGACGATCTCACCGGCCTCGAGCACGAGAATCTGATCTGCGCTTTCGATCGTCGACAACCGGTGAGCGATGACGAATGTGGTGCGTCCCTTCCGCAGCGAGCGGAGCCCGTCCCGTATCATCGCCTCGCTCTCACTGTCGAGGCTCGACGTGGCTTCGTCGAGAATCAGGATCCGCGGATCGGCGAGGATTGCCCGCGCGATCGCCACGCGCTGGCGCTGGCCCCCCGAGAGCTTGACCCCGCGCTCGCCGACAATGGTGTCGTAGCCGTTCTCGAAGCCGGTGACGAACTCGTCGCAATGAGCGATACGGCTGACTTCGCGAACGTCCTCTTCAGTCGCCTCGGGCCTGGCGAACGCGATGTTCTCGCGAATGGTCCCGTCGAAGAGAAAATTGTCCTGGAGAACCACGCCGAGCTGTGATCGATAATCCCGCAGCCTGAGGCCGTCGAGATTACGTCCGTCCACGAGAATTTGACCGTCGTCAGGGCGGTTGAACGCCATCACCAGTCCGATCAGTGTGCTCTTCCCTGACCCGCTCGATCCCACGAGCGCCGTTGTCGAACCCGCTTCGGCCATGAACGAAACGCCCTTCAACACCGGCGTGTCCTTCACATACGCGAAACGGACGTCACGGAACTCGACTCTCCCCTCCAGCTCGCCGAGCGGCTCGAGCTTCTCATCCTGCTTGTCTTCCGTCGCCATGTCCCGGAGCTCGCGAATCCGGTCAAGACCGGCGAACGCCTCGCTGATCTGGGTCCCGACCGACGCGATCTGAACCAGCGGCGCCGCCACGAGTCCGACGAAGAAGATGTACATGACGAGGCTGCCAAGTGTCATCGAACCGTCGAGAATCGCCCGCCCGCCAATGGTAATTATCAACACCCCGATCGTACCGATGATGAGCGTAGCGCCAGTGCCGACAATCGATGTCCCCGTGATGGACCGCTTCACATTGTCGAAAAGCCGCATGACGCCTTCGCCGAACAGCCGCTCCTCACGATGTTCGGCGACATACACCTTGAGGATCCTGATTCCGCCGAGTGATTCGGCGAGCCGCCCGGTCACCTCGGCGTTTATCACGCTTCGCTCCCTGAACAGCGGCCGCAGTCGCGCGAAAGCGACAGCCATCAGCGCCCCGAAAGCCATGAGCACGACGATCATTACCGCCGTAAGCTGCCAGTTGAGGACGAACAGGACGACGATCCCGATGAGTGCCGTGAGCACTCCTCCGGCGAGCTGGATCAGTCCCGTCCCGACGAGATTCCTCACGCCTTCCGCATCAGTCATGACGCGCGAGATAAGGACACCCGTCTTCGTCGAGTCGAAATAGGAAACGGGCAGATGGAGGACGTGCTTCTGGACGCTCATGCGCATGTCAGCGATCGCGCGCTGCGCGGCGATGCTCACTACCTGCGAGAGCGCGTAAGTGGTGATTGCCTGAACGATCACCGCAGCGGCCGCCGCGCCGGCTATCGGCAGGAGCAGCTCCGGCCGGTTCATTGACAGCACATCGTCGATCAGGTACTTCGAGCTCGCGGGAAGGACCAAGCCGGAAATCCTGTTGACAAGCATCAGCGCAAGACCCGCTGCGAGCGACCGCCTGTGCCGCCACACGAGTTCGCGAGCCTCGGCCCAGGCGCGCTCATAGTCAATCTTCTTTTTCTTCGGATCAGTCACAGCCCTACATTAACGCATCCGAACGAGCGCGGTACTCAGGATTCGCACCCGTACCTGGTGCGCCGGCCTCCCTTACGGGCTGGCCCTGATGAAGGCCGTTCACGGCCAGATGGAAGTACGGATTGACATGTGCTCCCGCGGCGAGGTCCGATCCGGAATCTACTCCGCGCTCGCATACTCCGTGAACGACGGCGATGGAACGGCCGCTACGTTCACGTCGATCGGAAGCCTGACTCCATTGTGAGTCTGGACCACGTCGAGCATGCCCTGCCAGACCCTGGCGAAGTCGTGCCCGACCTCATGCGGTTCCTTGTCCTCGGAGAAACCGCGCCCGCTGGCGACCCAGAACGGAGGGTTGTCGAGCCGTCCCGCATCGACGAACACACCGGCGATGTCGTTGTATATCCGCTTCGCGTTGTGTGTGTGAACGTAGTACCCGGGCCGGTACTTCCCGACTTCGAGCATGCGCTTCGTCCAGGCCTTGTAATAATCGCGCATCGCGTTCGGGGTGTTCTCCATTCGCTCGATATCGAGAAACACGACGGTTCCCGCCGGGAATCCCTCGCGCTCGGCGCGCCTTATCGCGTCGTTTGCGTCCTGGGTGCCGCGCGCGCCGCTGACAAGGTGGGTCGAGCATCTCTGGCCGGGCTGTGCCCGGGCATACGTGACCGACTTGACGGGGACTTTCTTCTTCACCGTGCGGGTCACCTTCCTGCCTTTGACTGTGCGGGTCTGCCGCACGTTTTTAGTCACCCATTTCGTCGTTACGATGCGCTGCCGCGGCGTTTCGCCCCAGACCTGCTGCCCGACGTAGATCACGGCCATTCCCCAGCCCATGTTATCGAGCGTCTCGCGCTTGCCTGACCACGACTCGCCCTTGTGACACGGCGCGGAGGGCAGGTAATACCCCACCCACTCATAAGGAACATCTTCATGACGCCACGCGAGCATCGCCTGGTCGCCGGGGTACGCGTATGTATCGAAGCCGAGATGCTTTCCCGCTCTCAGGTTGGTGGCAATGTTGTCAGTCGCTTCGGTGACGGCCTCACCGATTGCATCCACCGGATTGGTGGTGTTACGGTGAGCTTGATCGTAGCTGATGACAAAGGGCAGCATCAACGCGAACATGAAGAGAGTCTTTAGTCTGGACATGGAGCACCTCACAGGCATCTGACATACGCGCTAGCGCGTTGCAGCCGTACACGATTACTACGCCTTCGGAGGGGTAATTGTTCACGGTTTCCGGAGTTTTTTTTCACGTCAGGGGTCCGTTTCTTGCTCGCAACGGCGGCTCTCACATCACCCCTGATTCCCTGAGGCGGCGGCATGCCCGAGACTCGTCGTTTTTCATCCATATCTGCGGCGGCTGTCGCGTTGGTTCTTGGTAGTGCATGTGCGTCAGCCGGCAACCCGCCACCGGGCGATGCTGAGTCCGGTGCAACCGCAACCTCCGCCGCGTCGTGCGCTCCGGATAACGCAGGCATCACGCTGCCGCCGGGGTTCTGCGCATCAGTTTTTGCTGACTCCCTTGGAAGGATCCGGTACCTGGCAGTCGCGCCGAACGGCGACGTTTACGCATCGATCGACGGAACGCGCCCGGTACCGCAGGGCCAGACCCCAACTCCGCCGAAGGGCGCCTTCGTCGCTCTGAGGGATTCAGACAATGACGGGCGGGCCGACCGCATCGAGTACGCAGGCACGCGAGGAAATACCGGAATCGCGGTCCGAGGCAATTATTTATATGTAGACGAGGGCGAGGGGATAGTTCGCTATCCGCGAGCAGCGGGACAGCTCGTTCCGACGATGACCCCGGAAGTGATCGTGGACGGAATGCCGCTCACTCCGGGTCACCGCGCGCGCAACTTCGCGTTCGGACCCGACGGCTCGCTTTACGTGAACGTCGGATCTGCGACGAACAGTTGCCAGGTCCGCGAGAGGACGCTCGAATCGCCGGGCAATGACCCTTGTACTGAGCTTCTGACGCGTGCCGGCATATGGAAGTTCAGCGGAACGGCCCTTAACCAGTCATTCGCTCAGTCCGCCCGGTTTGCGACGGGCGTACGTAACGGCACCGGCATGGCGTTTCTAAGTGGCCAGCTTTACGCAATGACTCACGGCAGGGACCTACTGTCGGAAAACTGGCCGAAGATCTACACCGACAGCCTCTATGGCACGCACAACCCCGCCGAGAGACTGCTGCGCGTCGATCAGGGCGACGATTTTGGCTGGCCATACTGCTACTACTCCGTCAACCTGAACAGACTCGTCACTGCGCCGGAGTACGGCGGCGACGGGACGAAGGCAGACCGCTGCGCCGGAAAGGAAGGACCGGCGGCTGTATACCCGGCGCATTGGGCGCCCCTCGACCTGCACTTCTATAACGGCGCCGCGTTCCCGGCCAGGTATCGAAATGGCGCCTTCATCTCATTTCATGGCTCCTGGAATCGCGCCCCCGGAATGCAGGCAGGGGGAAAGATAGTATTTCAGCCGTTCGAGCACGGGGCGCCCTCAGGCAAGTATGAGATCTTCGCCGATGGATTCGCCGGACTCCCTGCGGAGCAGATCCGGCCGAACATCGCAAAGCACCGACCGGTTGGAATTGCGACCGCGCCGGGCGGTGCGCTGTACATCGCCGACGATGCCGGGGGAAGGATCTACAGGATCGTCTACCGGGGTACCTGATCCGCTTCGCGCTCGACAACCGCAAGCGTGCATCGCGACACACAGACGAGCCGCCCTTCCTCGTCATCGATGCGAACCTCCCACACGTGGGTGCGGCGGCCGCGGTGCAGAGGCGTAGCGGTTGCGGTTACCGTCCCGCTTTTTTTCGTGCGCAGATGATTCGCGTTCAGCTCGAGCCCGACGGCGGCCTGCGTTTCGCCGTCGATATTCAGGTACGCGCCGATCGACGCGACAGTCTCAGCCAGCGCGGCGGAGGCACCGCCATGAAGAATGCCGAACGGCTGCCGGGTTCTGTGGTCCACCGGCATCGTCGCCACAACCTTGTCCGGAGTGAGATGCTTCAACTCGATCCCGATGGCGTCCGCCATACCGCTCTGGAGGTGCTCCCCGCGCGCTCCCTGTCTCCCGTAGGCAGTCACCAGCTAGTCGCCGCCGGCCTGTGACTTCGCAGAGATCCTGAAAACCTGACGGAAGATCTTTTTCACCTGCTTAGGAGGGAGCCCAAGGTCTTCCGCGCGCTCCGCGGCGTTGAGGAGAATTTCCTCCTCTCTCTCCTCGTCGCGGAAGGGCATTCCCACTGCGCGCTTGATATTTGCCGCGCGAAGCACGATCCCCACCCGGATTGCGAGAAGGCGGATTATCTCGGCGTCAACCTGGTCGATCTCGTGGCGCGCTTCAGGCAGGCCGGGAGGCAGCTGTTGTATTCGTGGCATGAATTGTAAACAACGACTACCACGGGCAGGATGCAATATCAGGGTGAGCGGTGGAGCCAAGCGAGCGAAGAGACTGCGCTGCGGACTGCGGACGTATTGCGGACTCTGACCGGGCGACTACTGCGGACCCAGGACAGGGATACAACAGGCTCGTCGCGTAGCGGTTGATCCGTTGCCGCAGCATTTTCCTGCC
>JBPCJP010000219.1:0-3060 GCA_051005175.1 Gemmatimonadaceae bacterium
GGGGAAATCTGTGTCCGGGTCTGAGCCTGTCCGGACGTCGACGTGGTGACACGAGCAGCCGGGGCGAGAAGAGCGTAAACGCTATGGTCCACTTCGCCCTTCTTTCCCTCCTCGTCGTACAGGTAGAACCCCTTCTTAGCCTTGCGCCCGATCCGGCCGGCAGCAACGACGGCCTGCATCGATGATGGCGGAGCGAACCGCTCACCAAACGCCTCGTACATGATCTTTCCCGCCTTTGATCCGACATCGAGGCCAACTTCATCGACAAGCGTGATCGGACCCACCGGAAATCCGAAGTCGAGCAGTGCGTTGTCGACTGCATCGATTGCCGCGCCCTGATCCAGCAGGCGCCCCGCTTCATTTATGTACGGCGTGAGAATGCGGTTCACATAGAAGCCGGGTCCGTCCTTCACGACAATTACTGTCTTCCCAAGCTTCTTTCCGTACGCAACGACCGTTGCAGTAACATCAGGATCTGTCTGGTCGGTAGTGATCACCTCGAGCAGCGGCATCTTGTGAACCGGCGAGAAGAAATGCATCCCCAGCACGCGATCGGGCCGCTCTGAGACCTCGGCGATCCTGATTATCGGAATCGTGCTGGTGTTCGACGCAAATATCGCCGACGGCTTGAGCTCAGCTTCGACCTCGCGCAGCACCTCGTGCTTGACGTTCAAGTCCTCGAACACTGCCTCAATCACGAGATCGACGCTCCCGAAGCCGGAGTAGTCGATCGTCCCGCCGAGGAGCGCCATCGTGTCAGAGTACTGGACCTTCGTGATCTGCCGCCTGGTCAGGCGCTCCCTGACTACGTCGCGCACGGCGGCGAAGCCCTTCGCGACGCGACCGTGGTCAGCGTCCTTCATGCGCACGAGAGTGCCCTGCTGGATCGCCACAGACGCAATCCCCGCCCCCATGAACCCGGCGCCCAGAATGCCAACCTTCTCGACCGGCATGATCTCCGGTGGCGGCGCGACCTCTGGCAGCTCGACTCCCGGATCTTTCTTGAGAGCCGTCGTCGCAAAGAAGATCGAGATCAGATGCCGCGACTCGCGTGTCATTGCCATCTCGCCGAACAGCCGCGACTCCTCGCGGTATCCGTGGCTCGGACCTCCGCTGTAACCCGCGGCAACGGCGTCGAGCGCGGCAAGTGGCGCAGGGTAGTTGCCGCGGGTCTTCTTCATCGTTTCTTCGCGCGCCTTCTTCAGGACGACGCGCCGGCCGGCAGGGTTCTCGTCGAGAAGGAACCCTGACACGCCGCCCTTGTGCCGCTCCCGCTTCCTGGTTCCCTCCGCGAGCTCATTCGCGCGCTGGATCGCGATCTTCCTGAGGATCGACGGATGTACCAGCTCGTCGACGAGCCCGATCTGGAGCGCCTTCTTCGCCCGGATGTTCTTTCCGGTGAGAATGATATCGAGCGCGGCGCGAATTCCGATCAGCCGCGGCAGGCGCTGCGTCCCGCCGGCGCCGGGGATGAGCCCGATCTGAACCTCGGGCAGCGCGAGCACGGTCTTCGGATGATCAGTCGCGATGCGATAGTGGGCGGCAAGTGCAAGCTCCAGCGCCCCGCCCATGCACGCTCCATGAATCGCGACGATCAGCGGCGTGCGCTGCTCCTGGATCGAATCGAGAAGGAGCTGCCCCTCATGGCTCAGCCGCTGCGCTTCCTCCGAAGTCTTTATCTCGAGAAACTCCTCGATATCGGCGCCGGCGATGAAGCTGTCACTCTTTCCGCTGATCAGCACCGCCGCGCGAACATTCAGGTCGCGCTCGAGCCTGTCGAACAGCGCGATGAACTCGTCCTTCACCGCGCGGTTGAACTTGTTGACCGGCTCGCCGGGGAGATCGATGGTGATTATCGCGATCCCGCTGACTATCTCCGCCGAGAGTGCGTATGGGGAGCTCACCTGTCACGCTCCACGACCATCGAGAAAGCGAGGCCGCCCGCTGCGCAGACAGTCATCAGCCCGAACTGCCCGCCGCGGCGCCTGAGTTCGTTGAGCAGCGTTACAGTGATGCGCGACCCTGTCGCGCCGAAGGGATGCCCGATCGAAATCGAGCCACCCATGACATTCAGCCGCGACTGGTCAACTTCACCGACCGGCTCCGAAAACCCGGCACGCTCGGCCCACGTACGCGACTCGAGACCCTTCAGGTTCGAAAGCACCTGCGCAGCGAATGCCTCGTGCATCTCGACGAGATCCATGTCGCGGAGCCCAAGCCCGGCTCGGGCGAGCGCTACGGGCGCCGCGAGCACGGGCGCCTGGAGAAGCTGCTCTCCGGGATCGAGAGCGGCATAAGCGTATGACCTGATGTAGCCGAGCGGCTCGTACCCGAGCGATTTCGCCTTCTCTTCACTCATGAGAAGGACGCAGGCTCCGCCGTCGGTGAGCGGGGACGAATTTCCGGCCGTGACACTCCCGTACCTGCGATCGAATACCGGCTTCAGCGCCGACAGCTGCTCGTAGTTTGTGTCCGACCGGATCCCGTTGTCGGTCGTGACGACGCTCTCGAACTTTGGCGGCACGTAAACCGGCATCATCTCGGAGGTGAGACGGCCGTCAGCCGTGCCCGCTGCAGCAAGGCGATGCGACCTGAGCGCGAACTGATCCTGGTCTTCGCGCGATATGTCGTTGAGCTTGGCCATCTTCTCCGCGGACTGCCCCATCGTCTCGCCAGTGGTCGGCTCCGCAATGGCGGGAGTGATAGGGACCAGATCCTTCGGCCTGATTCGCGAAAGCGCCTTCACGCGCCCGGGAAGCGTCTTTGCCTTCGAGGCAAGCACGAGGGCCTCGGACATTCCCTGCGAATGGAGGATCGGCACGTTCGACAGAGACTCGGCGCCGCCGGCGATCGCCACGTCGATATGGCCCAGCGCAATCTGGTCTGCCGCGTCGGTGATCGCCTGGTTGGCCGAGGCGCAGGCCCGGCTCACGGTGAAGGCCTGCACGCCTTTCGGCATGAGTGGCATGAGAGAGATCTCGCGGGCGATGTTTGGCGCGATGACGTTCGGGATGACAGTCCCGAACACCAGGGCCTCTATCTCGCCACCACTGAGATTTG
>JBPCJP010000220.1:0-5881 GCA_051005175.1 Gemmatimonadaceae bacterium
ATGCTCGCTCCGCGGATCTTCAGAAAGTGCGGAGAGAATTTCAAGGCGTTCCAGCACGTCGAGTTTTCCTTCGGCTACAACATGGAAGTCGGAGACAACGTCGTAGTGCACAGGCACGTTCTGCTCGACGATCGCGGTGGAATTGTTCTTGGCAATAACGTGTCGGTGAGCGACTACGCGAACATCTACAGTCACACCCACAGCATCGTCGACCAGAAGGACGTCACTAACGCGGTGACGCGGCTCGATGACGGGGTACGCATCACGTACCACGCGACAGTCCTGGCTGGAGTTCACGTGCACACGGAGGGAATGGTCGGCGCTGTCGCGGTTGCAACGAAGGATGTGCGACCGTTCCATGTGAATGTTGGAATTCCGGCGAAGAGCGTGCGTGTAAAACCGAACGCGCCGAGCGAAACAGGAAACGTCACGACGGTCAAGCCGCGGTGAGCCTGACCGGGCCGGCCTAGAAGACTCTGAGAACGTCTTCTACCGGGCCGGCGTTGCCACCGGCAAGAAGGTGAGTGACGTGCGACAGTGCCTCGCGCTCCCGCGGCCAGATGAATCGCGCCCCCGCCTCAAGGGGCGAGAGCCACTCGAACGCCTCGTGCTCCGGACCGAGCGTTACCTCCGCAGGCTCAGCGACGAAAGCGGCAAAGACTATTGCAAGCTGGACCGCGCCGAACGTGTGCAGGTAGAACGGCTG
Organism: Gemmatimonadaceae bacterium; assembly: GCA_051005175.1. Classification (GTDB taxonomy): domain Bacteria; phylum Gemmatimonadota; class Gemmatimonadetes; order Gemmatimonadales; family Gemmatimonadaceae; genus UBA4720. Next base: position 707 of record JBPCJP010000220.1, read on the forward strand.
CACCGTGACATTGTAGAGGCGGGAGATCTCGAGGCAGGTTTCCTCGCGAACCTCCCGGACGGCTCCGTCCTCCGGGCGCTCACCCTGGTCGAGGCGTCCATGGATTGTCTCCCAGGCACCTGGGCAGCGCGTGTCGGGCGCACGCCGCAGGGCGAGGATCTTCCACCCGTCCGGGAGCGGCCGGATGACGTAAATATCGACAACTCCGGCAATTATGTCGGTCACAGCTGCCGCGCCTGCCCGGAGCTCGTGCGCCTGGTTCGCATCGCCTGAATCAAACGCACCCGCCTCGCCGGCGGGAGAGCCGTCGGGAAGCTGCTGCTCGAGAACCCGAAGGAGCTCGTCTCCGCTGGTTCTGCCAGCGGCAAGCTGGGAAATGCCCGAGAGCCAGAGAGAACGTGAGCCTGCACGTCTGGCGATTGCCTCGAGCTTATCCGCGGGGAGACCGGCGGCGATCGCCCGTGCGAGCTCTGCGTCTGCTGGAACTATCTCGGTGACCGCGAGGCGGCCCCGGTATCCCGTCATCGCGCAGCTTTCGCAGCCGACGGGCGTGTAGACCATCAGGTCTTCGTGTATGCTCGACTTCAGCTTGGCTGGAACGCCATCGTTCGCCACTATCCTGCACTCATCGCAAAGCCGTCGTATCAGCCGCTGGGCGACAATTCCCTTCAGCGCGGCGGCAAGCCTCGCGCTGTCGACGCCAAGATCCGTTAGCCGCGTGATCGAGGTGCATGCATCGTTCGTGTGAAGAGTCGCAAAAACGAGGTGGCCGGTCAGTGACGCCTGGATCGCAATCGCGGCGGTCTCACGGTCCCTTATTTCGCCAATCAGGACCACATCGGGATCCTGCCGCAGAATCGACCTCAATGCTGACGCGAAGGTTAGTCCCGCCTTCTCGTTGATCTGGACCTGCACGATGCCGGCGATCCTGTACTCGACGGGATCCTCGACCGTGATGATGTTGAGGCCCTTCTGCTGTATCTGGCGGAGCGCGGCGTAAAGCGTCGTAGTCTTGCCGGAGCCGGTCGGGCCCGTGACGAGGATAAGCCCCTCCCTCGAATCGAGAAGGCGCCGCATCCGTGGCTCGTCGACGACGTCGAGCCCCAGTGAATCGAATGAGTGAATTGCGGCACGCGGATCGAGAATCCGGATCACGACTTTCTCACCATGTGCAGCCGGCAGCGTGGAGACCCGGAGATCGACGCGGGCAGCGCCGACACCGGCCGAAGCGTGGCCGCCTTGAGGACGAAGCCTGTCTGCGATGTCCATTCCTGCCATGATCTTTATCCGGGAAACCAGCGGCACACCCGCTGCGCGCGGCAGGAGCATGACGTGCCGCAGGATTCCGTCGACGCGATACCTGACGGCGACTCCATCCTCTTCGGGCTCCAGATGGATGTCGCTGGCGCGCTGCTCGATGCCAGCGGCGACTATCCGGTCGACAAGCCTGACGACAGGTTCCCCGGAGATCGCCTCGAGTTGCCGCAAGGTGTCGGGAGGTCGTTTTGTCGCGATCGTCGAGTATGTGTCCCTGATGCCTTTCGAGATATCCGCCGGTGACGCCAGCCACATTCTCACGGTCCGCCCGCACGCGAAGCCAAGGGCGCGCTCGCAGTCGAGGTCCCAGGGATTCGACGTCGCGACATCAATCGAGCTAGCCGTCACGGAGAGCGGCAGTATTCCGTACCGCATGGCAAGAGCCTCGGGAACCAGGGCTCGCGCTTCGGCAGTCGAATCGAGTGAGGCGGCTACCGGCGTCCGGAGCCGCTTCGAGACCGCCGCAAGGACCGCTTCGCCCGGAACTATCCCGAGGCGGAGGGCGGCCGCCCAGATACTGCCGCCGTCAGCGTGCTTTCGCGCCTGCGCCGCCGCTGCCACCGAGCCGAGTTCCTCGAGGATCGGGATTATCCAGTCGTCGCCGCCGCGTACAGTCTGCATGCGACACTTTGGGCGATCCCGCATGTGCCACCGTCACCATTATCGCGCACCAACCAGCGATTATGGCCGAGTGACGCGGCGAGCTAGAGAATTCCCCAGAAGTCGCGGCTCACATCGACGTTGAACGTCCACCGGCCATCGCGCAGCCCGCGGGCGACGTCGAATCGCAGAAGATCGAACAGAGCCAACGCGCCTACTCCGACCGACGGATGCCAGCCATTGCGCTCCGGGGCAATGATCTCGAGCCTGCTCGACTGACGGACAGCCATCGCGTCATTGATCCATGCACCATTCGCGAATGGCGCGAGCGTTACGCTTGCCGGGGAGCGGCCATACCTGCCTAGTGGAATTGGTGGGAACGGAACCGGAAACTGAAACTCGAGACGCTGGGACATTGCAGCGCGCGCGGCGAACTGGTGGAAGTCGTAACCCGGTGCCGTCGTCGGGCCACCGAGATAGATGAGATTCTGAGCCGGCAGAGACTCGCCTCCGGCGATCCACGCGGCGACGGACCTCGACACAATACGATTCCTCCCAACCGGCTTCTCCATGTTCGCCCTTAACGAAAACCGCGACATCGTTCGGAGATCCTGCCCGCTCCCGGTGAACGACAGGAGTGCGACACCGGCGTGAAACTGTGACTCGAACCCGAGGGGACCCAGCCGCGTCGGCCTGTCTGCGACAAATGCCGCCTTGCGCTGGCGGACGTTCGCCGCGGCAATTACGTCCTTGAACTCGCCTCTCGCGGGCGAAGCGTTGACGGCGAGCCGCCGATGTTTCTCTGAGGCGCCGTCGAGCCCGAAGGTCCAACCCGCCACCTGCCGGCTCCGGGCTGTGATTGAGAATCCCCGACTTCCGTACAGATCGCTGAAGTCGCTGCCGAACTCCTGTGCGGCGATGCTGCTGACGACCTGCGATGTTTCACGAACTTCGCCGGCTTCCCGGTAATCGTCGAATGCCCTCAGGCTGACTCCCGCGCCACTCGCCCGCCGGTACGCGACCTCAGCCGTTCCTTTTGCGTATTCGTCGGAAAATCCGTAGCGGCCCCGGAGGGTGACGGCGAACCCCTCGCCGAGCCGGCGGGTTGCGCCCGCTCCGATCGCGAAGCCTTCGACGCGATTCACTCTGAGGAAGTCAGATACGCTACGCGCAGCGAGTGAGGTGCCGCGAACGCGGGCAAGCGCCTGTCCCCGCACGAGAGCCCTGGCTTCCTCCTGCACCTTTGCGACATCGGCGTCGGTGACCGCGCGCACGTCGGGCGGGAGCGAATCGAGTATCTGACCAACGAATGGAACCGGCAGCGGTGTTCCGGGCGGAGCAAGCGATATCTCGGGCCCCCTGAATATCCCGGGGGGCAGTGCGCGGTTCACCTCGTAACAGCAGATCTCCCAGCGGCCCCGGATGATCCCTCTCGCGGGATAGTCAAGCCACTTCCCCGTTCGCCTTATCTCGATCTCCTGCCGGCGAGGGAGCCAGAACAGACCCTCGATGAGACCGTTCTCCAGCACGACGCTGACGTCCTCACGCTCTCGATCCCTCAGGGCGGCCCGCGTGAAGCTGAACGCCATCCTCACTACTTCGCCGCTCTCCTTGTCGATATAGACAGCCCCGACCGCACGCGGCTCGCGGTCGTTCTTCGGCCTGACGCGAACCTCGTACACGTCGAGCGTGCGTGGCCCAAGGCGGATCTGCAGGGAGTCACGGATGGCGTAGTCGTACTGAGTGAGACCATCCGCGGAGAGCGGGTGAGGCACGTCCCTCACTTCGTCCCCGTCACCGAGCCTGATGATGCTGGGGAAATTGTTCTGCACTATCCCGAGATGGTCCCGGTGGTAGTTGATGTCGGTCGGCAGAAGTGTAGTGTCGCGGCGGCCGGCGATAAGCTGCTTGCTGAGATTCGGAGCCTGCCAATACACTTCTAGCGAGAGCTCATCAGCTTTGACGATCTTTGGCGGCTCGGTGAATCCTTCACCGACCTGGGCGAGGAATGTCAGGTATCCGTGCGCTGCGGCCTTGTAGGTTACGAGGAGCGTGTCGGCGATCTGGCGGGCTCTCCGCTCTGTCGCCTGCTCGACAAGCATCCGGGACCGCTCGTCGTTCCATTCCTGCGCATGTGCGCCTGTGGAGCCGGCGACGGCGCTGACAAGTGTAGCGGCAGATATCACCGCGATTGACCGTCGCATCATCAGGGAAATTTACGTGAAGGGTGTGCCGGAACAATCAAATACCGCGCCTCGACTCTCGCGGTTCCTGGCGCAGTGACCGCCAGCACGATCGAAGAGTTTCTCTCACTCGCCCAGGCGGGGCGCGCTGGCGCCCGGGCCGGAGGGGCACGTGTCGTGCCCGTCTGGCGCGAGATCCTCTTTGATTTCGACACGCCAGTTTCTGCGTTCGCCAGGTTGAGGCGCGGGCCGTTTGCGTTCCTCCTCGAGTCTGCGCCGGCTGGCACTGACACATGGGCGCGTCACACGTTCATTGGAACCGAGCCTGCGGGAGCCTGGAGGCTGCGCGACGGAGTCGTGGAAGACTGGGATCCATTGGAAGGATGGCATTCCGCGCGAACCCCCCCGGATCCGCTCGCGGACCTCGAGGCAATCATCAAGGCGCGCGAACCAGTCGAAGTCGCCGGGCTCGGGCCATTCTGGGAAGGCGCTCTCGGGTATTTCGGCTACGACGTTGTGCGGCATATCGAGTCGCTCCCGGCGGGACCCGCGAAAACGTCGGGCGTGCCCGATGCTCTTTTTGTTTTTGCACGCTCGGTGGTGGTCATCGACAACCTCATGTCGACGGCGCGGATTGTCGTGAGCGTCGACGTATCGAACGAGTCGGAGAGCGCGTTGCGCCGCCTTTTCGACGCCGCAAGCGCCGAGGCCCACGAGATCGAGAAACGCCTCGTCGATGCGACTCCCCTGCCGCGCCTGCGACTCGATAAAGGAGCTGCTCCAGCCAGCGGGCGGTCGAGCATCGCACGGGACGATTTCATTGCCGCCGTCGGCCGGATAAAGGAGCACATTTCCGCGGGGGACTGCTTCCAGGTGCTGCTGTCCAGGCGGATCGAGGTTGACGCGGATTTCGATCCGACAACACTCTACCGTGCGCTCAGGGCCCTGAATCCGTCTCCGTACATGTATCATCTGGTCCTCGACGGAGTGGAGATCGTCGGGAGCTCACCGGAGCTTCTGGTACGGCTCGACGACAGCCGCGTCACCGTGAGGCCGATCGCCGGAACGCGACCGC
>JBPCJP010000221.1:0-48851 GCA_051005175.1 Gemmatimonadaceae bacterium
ACAAAGTGACCTTCAAGCCCGTAAAGGTGGGTATAGCCGGCGAGAGGTACTTCGAGGTGGTCTCTGGTCTCAACGAGAAAGATCGCATCGTCGGCGGAACCTATCAGGCGATACGCGAGCTCAAGGACGGAGCGCGCGTGAAGAGCAGCGCGCCCGAGACGAAGAAGGCCAGCGAGGCGAAGAAGACGTAATGCAGACGACCGAAGAAACTCCCCTGAGCGTCACTGCTGAACGACAGGCGGTGACGCAGAAGGCCGGCGAGGCGCCGGAGAAGGACTGGGTAATAGTCACCCGCGGCATCAAGCGCGAGTATGACATGGGCGGTGAGATCGTGCGGGCCCTCCGCGGCGTCGATGTCGCAATCCGCCGGAACGAATACGTCGCGATCATGGGACCGTCAGGGTCGGGCAAGTCGACGCTGATGAACCTGATCGGCTGTCTCGACACGCCAGATGCCGGTGAATACTGGCTGAGCGGCAACCTCGTTTCCTCCATGTCGGACGACGAGCTGGCCCGGGTTCGGAACCGCGAGATCGGATTCGTCTTCCAGACGTTCAACCTCCTTCCCCGTGCTACGGCACTTCACAATGTCGAGCTGCCGCTCGTTTACGCCGGAGTTTCATCTGACGAGCGCAGGAAGCGGGCGATCGGGGCGCTCGAGCGAGTGCAGCTCGGGGACCGGATCACGCACAGGCCGAACGAGCTCTCGGGCGGTCAGCGGCAGCGCGTCGCTATCGCGCGGGCACTCGTCAACAATCCGGCGATTCTTCTCGCCGACGAGCCTACGGGCAATCTCGACTCGAGCACTTCGGAAGAGATCATGCGGGTGTTCGAGGAGCTTGCGGCAGCAGGCCAGACGGTGATCATGGTTACGCACGAGCCCGATATCGCGGCGCATGCGCGTCGCGTGATAGTGCTTCGCGACGGGATGATCGAGAGCGACGACCGCCGGGAGCACTTCGCCGATAAGATGCAGGTCGCGGTGCCGGGCTCCAGCCACAGCTAGGCAATGCCCTTCTTCGACGCCATCCGGCTCGCGCTCGCGCAGATACGCGTGCAGAAGCTCAAGAGCTTCTTCACGCTGCTCGGTGTCGTCATCGGGGTCATGTTCCTGATCGCCGTCGTCTCAATCGTAGAGGGGATGTCGAGCTACATGGAACACGACTTCGTCGGCAAGCTCGTCGGAGTCAACACGATAAGCCTGAAGAGGAATGCCAACTTCAGCGACATGAACGAGGAGGAGTGGCGCGCCGCGCAGCGCCGCCCGCGCATCAGGATCACCGATGTCGAGCCGGTGATGGCCGCGCTGCCACCCGGCACGCTCTGGTCCGCCGAAGGCTACGACAACGTTCCTATCTCGTCGCAGTGGGCAAGGCCGGCGAACCTCGAGGCCTGGGCAGTTGAGGGCGACTACTTCAAGATCCGCGAGATGAACGTCGAAAGGGGCCGCCTGATAACGACGCAGGAGATGGCGCTGGGAACTCCCGTCGTCGTGATCGGCAAGGACCTCGCTGACCGCTACTTCCCGAACCTCGACCCGATTGGACGGCCGCTGAAAGTCGCCGGACTCCCTTATACGGTGGTTGGAGTGGCAGAATCGCAGGGCAGCATCTTCGGTCTCTCGCTCGACCGCTTTGCCATCGCCCCTTATCGCTCACCGCTTCGACACGTCGTGAATCGTCCCCAGGTGATCGACGCGCTCAAGATCAAGATTCCCGGTGACGGCGACATGGTGGAGGCTCAGGAGGCCATCAGACAGGTGATGCGCGGCCAGCGCGGGCTGCGCGCGTCGCAGCCCGACAACTTCGCCCTCGAGACCTCAGAGTCGGCGCTGACATTCTGGAACGACATCAAAAGCAAGCTCGTCATCGCGGGCGTCATTCTTCCCGCCATCGGGCTCATCGTCGGCGCGATCGTCATAATGAACATCATGCTTGTGGCAGTAGCCGAGCGCACCCGCGAGATCGGGATCCGGAAGGCCCTTGGCGCGCGAAGGCGCGACATCATGTCGCAGTTTCTCGTGGAAGCGGCAACCCTGAGCACCGTCGGCGCAATCATCGGCATCGGGATCGGGATTCTTCTCTCGCAGTTCATCGCCGCCGTGTCTCCACTGCCGGCCACTGTCGCGCCATGGTCCATCATCGCCGGCGTGATCGTCGGCGCGGGAGTGGGGATCATTTCCGGCATCTATCCCGCCAGCCGCGCGTCGAGGCTCGATCCAATTCTCGCCCTCAGGTCCGAGTAATGGGGTTTTCATCCTGGATCTTCAATATCACCGAAGGCGTTGGTATCGCATTCGACGCAATAAGGGCAAACAAGGTGCGCGCCGCGCTCACGATCCTCGGGGTGGCGGTCGGCGTCTTTGTCGTCGTGACGCTCTCGGCAGCGGTGCACGGAATCAATGCAAGCGTTGCGAAGGATCTCGAGTCCGCCGGCCCGACGAGCTTCTACATGTACCGTCGCCCGGTGAGCCTGACGCAGATCTGCGACGGAACCGACGAAACCTGTCCGTGGCGACGGAATCCTTCGATCACGATGGACGAAGCCCGGCGGATCGCCGCCCTTCCTGAAATTGCCGCCGTCACCGCGCACGTCGGCACCGGGGCCAGGTTCACCTACAAGGACAAGGAAGTCAGGCGTGGAGGCCTCGATGGCTACTCCGCGGGCTGGCTGGCAGCCGACGGCGGTGACATCACCATCGGGCGCGATTTCACCTACGCCGAGAATACAACGGGGGCGAACATCGTCGTCGTAAACGAGGAGATGGCGAAGCGCCTCTTCGGCGAGTCGGATCCGCTCGACAAGATGATCGACATCGACGGCAAGCCGTTCAAGGTCATCGGAGTTCACTACAACAAGGGAAGCTTTCTCGGCAAGCCGTCATCGTCGACTTCAGGCAGCGATCCAAAGGCGATAATCCCGATCGAGGCCGGAAGGCGGCATCTGGGCTTCAGGCTTCCCCGGCTCGACCTCACGATCAGGCCTCACGCTTCTGTCCCGCGTGACGAGGCAATAGATGCGGTCACGGCGCTGATCAGGGGCCAGCGTGGCCTCCGGCCAAGCGCGCCCGACAATTTCGCGATCGTGACATCTGACGGGCTGATGGAGATCTACGACGGATTCTTCGGCGTTTTCTTCGTCATAATGATCGCGCTGTCGGCCGTCGGATTGATGGTCGGCGGAGTGGGCGTGATCGCCATAATGATGATCAGCGTCACCGAGAGAACGCGCGAGATCGGCGTCCGTAAAGCCCTTGGCGCGACGCGCAAGACGATTCTCTGGCAGTTCCTCGTGGAGGCCGCTACGTTGACATGCGTCGGAGCGTCAATCGGGCTGGCAGCCGGCTCGGGGGTCGCCTTCATGATCAACAGATTCACGCCGGTCCCGGCATCGACGCCGGTGATGGCAATCATCGCGGCACTTGGAGTGAGCGCTGTCACAGGCATCGTATTTGGAATGCTCCCCGCCGCGCGCGCGTCCCGCCTGGACCCAGTGGAAGCGTTGCGCTACGAGTGACCTCAGGACGCCCGCCACATGACATTCGCGGACGTCATCCTCACTGCTTTTCAGCAGCTTCGCCAGAACAAGCTCAGGTCGTTTTTCACTCTGCTGGGGATAATCGTCTCCGTGACGTTCCTCGTCGCCGTGGTAGCGATAATCCAGGGAATGAATTCCTACGTGTCCGACAACCTCGCGGGAGCGATAGTCGGGCAGAACGCGTTTCAGGTCCGCCGCACGCCGATTCAGGTCGGGCTGTTCGACGACGAGATGATGCGGCGCGTCCAGCGGCGGCCGCGGATAACGGAATCTGACGCGCGGGCAGTGATAGATGCCGTCCCTCAGGCCGTCGCAATAAGCCTGCAGAGCGGCTTCCCCGCCCCGACGGCCGACGTCAGGTGGTCGACGCGAACCCTCGGATCAGTCGCGATCTTCGGTGTCACGCCGGCGTACCAGGTTGTCCAGGACTACAAGTTCGCCTCGGGACGACCGCTTATCGATGTTGACGTCAGACAGCGGCAATCGGTTGCCGTGATCGGCGCTGATGTCGCCGAGAGGCTCTTCGAGAATGTCGACCCTCTCGGCAAGCCGATACGCGTTCTTACCGCCACGTTCACGGTGGTCGGCGTAATCGAAAAGAAAGGTCGCATGCTCGGGCAGTCGTTCGACGGGTTCGTTCTCCTGCCGATCACGACATTCGAGTCGCTGTTCGGGCGCCGACGGACCACGACTATCTCCGTGAAGATGGCGACAGCCGAGGAAGTCGCTGAGGGGATGGCTCTCGCGGATGGCGCGATGCGGACAGCGCACCGCCTCAAGCCCGGTCAGGAGAGCGACTATTCGATCGAGACGGCCGATGCCCTTATCGACTTCTGGAAGAATCTCACCCGCGTGCTCTTCTCGGTGATTCCGGCGATTGTCGGAATCGGCATCGTTGTCGGCGGCATCGTGATAATGAACATCATGCTGATGTCGGTGGGCGAGAGAACGCGCGAGATCGGAGTGCGGAAAGCGCTCGGCGCGAGATCACGTGACATCCGGCGGCAGTTTCTCGTTGAAGCGATCGTGCTTGCCAGTGTCGGTGGGCTGATGGGAGTGGCAGCGGGATGGGGCATGGCGCAGCTCGTCGCGTTCCTGTCTCCCCTCCCCGCCAAGGTGACTGCGTGGTCGGTGATGCTCGCCCTTTCGCTCGGTGCGGGAGTGGGGGTGCTGTTCGGAGTTTACCCTGCGTCGCGCGCGGCGCGCCTCGATCCGATCGCGGCGCTGAGGCAGGAATAGATGCTCGCCGACCAGGTCCGCAACAACGTCGCGGCTGCGATCGATACGCTGAGGGCCAACAAGCTCAGGTCGGGCCTGACGATTCTCGGCGTCGTCATGGGCGTGTCGACAGTGATGGCGATGGCGGCGATAGTCCAGGGAATCAAGCAGCAGATCGTCAGCACAATAGAGATCGCTGGCCCGACGACGTTCTACGTAGTCAAGGCATTCTCGCAGACCCCGGTCGATCCCAAAAACCCGCCCGCGTGGATCCGCGTCAGGCCAGATCTCACTGCGGGCGAGGCCCGCCTGATCAAGTCACTTCCGGAGATCGGATACGCGTCGATCTGGGGCCAGGCTCAGGGCAGGCTCGAATACAAGGGCGTCCGCACGCAGAACCTCATAATCTTCGGGGCCGACGACGGATTTCCGGAGATCTATGGCGGAGACCTGATCGACGGCCGGTGGTTTACGGCCGCGGAGATGTCGAGCGGTGCGGCTGTCGCCGTGCTCGAGGAGGACGCGGCGCGGCGAGTATTCGGCGGCGAGACGATAATCGACAAGCGGGTCCAGATCGGAGGCCGCCCGGCTCAGGTCATCGGTCTTTACCAGAAAGCATCGAACATCTTCGAGCCGCCAGGCCAGGCCACTGGCGCAGTGGTTCCCTACCTGATGCTGGACCAGAAATTCACCCTGGACAAGACGAACGCGGTTTATATCGCGGTAAAGCCGCGGGCAGGGGTCACGACGCCGGACGCGCAGGAGGCCGTAACTGTCGCAATGCGCGAGCAGCGGGGGCTGAGGCCGGCTGACAGGAATTCGTTCGACATGATAACGCAGGACCAGATACTCGACACGTTCAACAAGATCACAGGGGTGTTCTTCCTCGTGATGATTGTCCTGTCGAGCGTCGGGCTGATGGTCGGCGGAATCGGCGTGATGGCGATAATGATGGTGTCCGTGACGAGCCGGACACGGGAGATAGGCGTGCGGAAGGCGATGGGCGCGACGCGGCGCGAGATCCTGCTTCAGTTCCTCGTGGAAGCAGCGACGCTGACTGGCATCGGCGGCATCATCGGCATCGCGGTCGGGCTCACGCTGGGCAGGGCCATAACCGCGTTCATGAACATCGACACAGGTGTTCCGATCGCGCTGACTGTCATCGCTGTGAGCGTCTCGGTGGGTATCGGAATCGTGTTCGGGATGATTCCCGCGCAGAGGGCTGCCAGGCTGGATCCGATCGAGGCGTTGCGCTACGAGTGAGGGTCGCTGTGTCACAGACCAGGCCGAGGCGCGTGACCTCTCATGAGCCCATATATTCACCGCAATGCCGACAGTAGACATCCTTGCGATCGCCGCTCACCGGGACGACGTGGAGCTCACCTGCGCGGGCACCCTGATCAGGGCTGCAAGCTTCGGTCGCACAACTGCAGTAATTGACCTCACAGCGGGCGAGCTCGGCACCAGAGGCTCGGCGGAGATTCGCGGAGAGGAAGCCTCGCGCGCCGCAGCCGTGATGGGCTTGTCGGCAAGGGAAACTCTCGGACTACCTGACGGCGGCGTCACGAACACGCCGGAGACACGCGCGCGGCTCGCAACAGCAATCCGGCGCTTCAGGCCGGCTGTCGTGATCGCCCCGTCGATGCGCGGAAAGCATCCCGATCATACAGTGAGCTCGCAGCTGATCCGCGATGCGTGTTTCGTCGCCGGGTTGAGCAAGGTCGAGCCCGATGTCCCGGTGTTCCGGCCGCGGAAGGTCATCCACTGCCTCGCTTACCGCGAGGACAACATGAAGCCGACGTTCGTCGTCGACATCAGTGACGTTTTCGAGAGAAAACTCGAGGCGGTCAGATGTTATGCGTCGCAGTTCGACGAGGCGATCCAGGCAGGTGAGGTATTCCCGAACGGCGATCCTCTCTATGACATCATCAGGCATCAGGCCGCGCACTACGGATCACTGATCCGGACGCGTTACGGCGAACCTTTCTACACGACCGAAACAATGCGCGCCGACGACGTCGCCGCGCTCGAGGTGGCGACATTTTGAACGACGACGAGCTGACCTACCCGAGGTATCTCGCCCTCGACGACCTCCTCTCCCTGCAGCGGCTGAAGTCGGAGCCGGAGCACCCCGACGAGCTGCTCTTCATAATCGTCCATCAGGCGAGCGAGCTGTGGTTCAAGCTCATCCTCCACGAGCTCGGTGCGCTTTCCAGCCGGCTTACCAGCCAGGAACCCTTCGGCGCGCTGACGTCGCTCAAACGGGTGAACGCGCTCGTACGGATAGTCACCTCCCAGCTTACTGCGCTGGAGACGCTCCCGCCGCAGCGGTTCGCGCAGTTCAGGGCGTATCTCGGCACCTCGAGCGGTTCCCAGAGTGTTCAGTTCCGGGCGATCGAGGCGATCTCGGGCCTTCGCGACCAGCATTTCCTCAACGTGCTTCAGGAGCACGGCCCGATTCCGCCGCTGATTCAGGAAGCTCTCGAACAACCCCCCCTCCAGCACCAGTTCAATCAGCTCCTCGACAATCGTGGCGTGACCCTCGAGGAGATCTACTCCGGGGAGGAGCACCCCGAATTGCAGATGCTTGCAGAGGGGCTTCTCGAGTACGAGCAGGGTTTCTCGATGTGGCGCTTCCTTCACGTCCAGCTGGTGGAGCGGATAATCGGCCCCACGACCGGGGGCACAGGCGGCACACTCGGCTCGAAGTACCTTCAGCGCACGGTGTCGCAGCGATTCTTCCCTGACCTCTGGGCGGTCAGGAGCAAGTTCTTCAAGGGATAGGCCGGGCATGAAAACCTTCTTACTTTTCATAGTATGAGGCCTGACCCGGTCTATCTCGACCACGCCGCAACGACGCCAGTTCGCGATGAAGTCTTCGAGGCGATGAAGCCGTATTTCGGCCCGCGCTTCGGAAACCCCTCGAGCACCCATCGGTGGGGCCGGGAGGCCCGTGCGGCGCTCGATGAGGCCCGCGAGAGGGTCTCGACGTGCCTCGGGGCGCGCCCTGACGAGATATGCTTCACGTCAGGCGGCACCGAGGGCGACAACCTGGCGATCCTTGGTGCCTGGCGGCGCGCGCGATCCACGGGCCGGTATGCCGTCGTCACGACGCCGATCGAGCACAAGGCAGTACTCGGCGCCGTGCACCAGGCGGCAGCCGAGGGAGCGGAGGAGCGCATCCTCAGGGTCGATTCGTGCGGTGTCGTGATTGATGAGTCCTTCGACGAGCTCGTTACGGAAGACGTAGCGATCTGCTCAGTCATGTGGGTGAACAACGAGATCGGAACGATCCAGAAGCTCCCCGAGTTGGCGACGCGGGCGAAAAAGCGCGGCGCCGTGATGCACACCGACGCCGTGCAGGCGTTCGGGAAGGTCCACATCGATGCCGCCACCCAGCAGTTCGATCTCCTCTCGATATCGGGACACAAGATCGGAGCGCCAAAGGGTATCGGCGCGCTGTTCATCCGGCGGGGCACCGGTCTCCAGCCGCTGATGCACGGCGGATCGCAGGATCGCGGGCGCCGGCCGGGGACCGAGAATGTCGCGTACTCCGTTGCCCTTGCAACCGCCGCCGAGCTTGCGATCGCCGAGCACGAGACGGAGTGCGCGCGGCTTCGTCGGATGCGTGACAGGCTTGAGGCCGGGATTCTCGAGCGCGTGCCGGATGCAGTGGTCCATGCACGTGGCGCGACTCGCGCGCCTCACGTGCTCAACGTCTCCGTGCCCGGCACGGACTCCGAGTCTATGTTGATGGCGCTCGATCTCAAGGGAATCGCTGCGTCAGGCGGCTCCGCGTGTCAGAGCGGCAGCATCTCGCCGTCACATGTTCTGGATGCGATCGGCGCGCGTCCGGACCTCGCCACTGCCGCCATCCGGATGAGCATCGGCGCTCTCACGACGGATGCCTGCATCGACCGCGTGATAGAGGTCTTCCCTGCCCTCGTCCAGAAGGCCCGGCAGCTGACGCCGGCCGGGTGACGATGAAGTGAAGGAAAGAGTTCTGGTGGCCATGTCCGGCGGAGTCGATTCCTCCGTAGCCGCGGCGCTCCTCGTCGAGCGGGGCTATGACGTGGTGGGCGCAACGATGAAGCTGTTCTGCCACGGCGACGATGTGCCGGATCGTCCCTGCTGCTCACTCGATTCGGTCAACGACGCCCGCCGTGTCTGCGAGAAGCTCGGCGTGCCGCATTATGTGATAAACCTCGAGACGCGTTTCGGGCACGACGTTATCGACGACTTCGTGTCGGAGTACTCGCGCGGCCGGACTCCAATTCCCTGCGTGCGGTGCAACACGTTCACGAAGTTCAGGGATCTCGTAGCGAAAGCCGACTCGATCGATGCGAAGTGGATCGCAACGGGCCACTACGCGCGGGTCGCCGACGGCGAGTTGCGCCGCGGTCGCGACGATGACAAGGACCAGACGTACTTCCTGTGGGGAATCGATCGCTCGGTCCTTTCACGCATCCTCCTCCCGGTGGGGGACTCGACCAAGTCGGAGACGCGGGCGCTGGCAACCAGTCTCGGACTCTCAGTCGTTGCAGACAAGCCCGAAAGCCAGGAAATCTGCTTCGTGCCCGACGGCGATTACATGAAGATCCTGCGATCGCGGCTGGCTCCTGATGCCCCTGCTCTCGTTCCGGGCCCGATACTCACTACATCGGGCCGGGTCGCGGGTGAACATGCGGGATATGCCGGGTTCACGATCGGCCAGCGCCGCGGACTGCCGGGCGGTTATCCCGAGCCGATGTACGTGGTGGGCATCCGTCCCGAGGATCGCGCAGTCATCATCGGAACGCGCGACCAGCTGCTCGGAAAGGGAATCGTCGCGCGCGAGGTGAACTGGCTTGCTGATCGTCGCCGCGTCGGGGACGCCGTGAGTGTTCGCGTCAGGCATCGCGCCCGACTTTCGCCCGGCGAGCTCATACGTGTTGAGGACAAGGAGATCGAAATCGCCCTCGACGAGGCCGTTGTCGCGATCACGCCGGGCCAGTCGGTTGTTCTCTACGACGGAGAGCGGGTCCTCGGCGGAGGTTTCATCGAGGCTGCGGTAAAGGATCGCCGGAATCCACTTCCAATTCTCGCCGCCTGAGCCGGCTGCCCCTACCGGGCAGCCTGATAAATGAGAAACGGATTGATTGGCGTGCCCTTCCACCATTCTGTGTCGTTGTCACTGCGCATCAGCTGAAAATGCAGGTGAGGCGCTGTCGGATTCGCGTTGCCCGAACTCCCCACGAACCCGATGATCTCACCCTTTCTAACGGAAGCGCCCTCCGCGAGACCTGGGCGATACCCCTCGAGGTGGCCGTACATCAGCATGAATCTGGAGGTCCTGTCCTTCATGTAGATGGACAGGCCTCCGGCCACGCTCGAGTGGAGTTTGACGATAGTGCCGGCGACCGCAGCGATCGCGGGGGTGTTGCGCGGTGCCATGATGTCGAGCGCATTATGCTGCCGGGCCGATCCACGCCGGTCATCGAAACTGTCGAGAAGGTCCCCGGCCTCAATGCCAGCGACCGGCACCACAGGCGACTGAGCGCGCAGCGCATCTATATCCGACGCGCTGGCGGGCAGCGCCGCCGGCGTGTCAGGCGCCGGTGGCTCGAGGCCCACCGCGCTGTCATAGAAAAAGGAATCGGGCGCGGCCGTGACACCAGCGCGCAGTGAGTCCGGCGCAGCCGTGGCCTCGCGGTGGAGGATTGCCTCATGGTCCGAGTCCGGCTTCGTCGAATAAAGCAGCGCGATGAAAAAGGCCCCGGCGAACGTCGCCACGTATGCCCTCATGTCCGGGCTAATACTTCATCCCCCCCGCAGCGGCAAACTCCCGCATTATCCGCTCCTGCTCCTCCGAGAGCTTCTCCGGAGCCTCGATCTTCACTTCGACTATCAGGTCTCCGACCTGGGCCCCCTTGTGAATCCCGTGCCCTCGCACCCTGAACCGTTTCCCCGAGGGCGTGCCGGACGGAATGCGTATCACCACTTTCTTTCCGTCGAGCGTATTTACACTCACCTTCGATCCGAGTGTCGCCTGCGCGATGTTGAGCGGAAGGTTTGCTATCACGTCGAGACCCTGGCGCTGATAGAACTTGTCGGGCTGGACCGTGAACGTGATCAGGAGGTCGCCCGGAGGACCGTTTGACGAGCCTTTTCCGCCCTGCCCCTTGAGCCTTATCTTCGACCCGGTGTCGACGCCTGGAGGGACGGTGATCAGCACCTTCTTCCGCGTGCGCACTTCGCCGGCGCCGCTACACGTTCCGCATGGCTGGGAAGGAACCTGGCCGCGGCCGAGACATACGGGACACGGACGGTTCACCGCGAACCCTCCCTGACCGAACGACACTGAGCCCCGCCCGGAGCATTCGGGACAGATCTTCATCGATGCGCCGGGCGCGGCCCCCGAGCCGCGGCATGTCGCGCATTCCTCGTTCACCTCGAGCTCCACGGGTACCTTCCCGCCCCGTGCCGCTGTCCTGAACGGGATCTCGAGGCTCGTCTCGATATTCTGCCCGCGCTGAGGACCAGTCGGACGCGACTGGCTGCGACCTCCTCCACCAAAGATCGATCCGAACAGGTCCCCAAGCCCGCCGAGGCCACCAACGTCGAAGTCCTGGTAGTTGACGTTCGAGCTGGCGCCGGCCCCTCCGCGGGAGGCCGGCCCGCTCCGTGGAGCGCCTCCGCCGAAGCCGCCGAAGCCGCTGAACGCGCCAAGGCGACGCATCTCGTCGTATTGCTTCCGCTTATCGACGTCGCCGAGAACGTTATTCGCCTCCGAGATCTCCTTGAACCTGTCCGCGGCTTTGGGATCGCTGGCGTTGGCGTCCGGATGGTATTTCTTGGCCAGCTTGCGATATGCCTTCTTTATCTCGTCCTGGGTCGCTGTGGACGGAATTCCAAATACCGCATAGAAATCCTTGGTCGGCGGCATTTACCTTCGGCTCAGCGGGAGCCGGAATGCTGGCGGACGACCACCCGCGCCGGCCTCAGCAGCTGGCCCTTGAATGTGTATCCCACCTGATAGACCTGGGAGACAGTCCCATCGAGGTCAGCGCTCTCCGCGGGCTCGGTCGCCACTGCCTCGTGGAGCGATGGATCAAACGGAGACCCGACGGGGTTGAGGGGCTCGAGCCCCGCGGCGCGAAGCTGTTTCTCCAGCTTCTTCTCGACCATGTCGACACCCTTAACTACCGTCGCGCATTCGGTGACGGCCGGGTCGAGGTCGGCGAACCGCGAAATGTCGTCGAGCGGATCGAGCAGCTGCCGCACGAGTTCGGACTGCCCGCGAATTTCTGCTTCGCTCCGCTCCCTCAGCATGCGCTTCCGGAAGTTGTCGAACTCCGCCGCCAGCCGAAGAAACTTGTCGCGCTCAGTCGTCAGCTCACGCTGCAGCATCGACACCCGCTCGTCGACGTCGACGGTCTCGAGAGTTTCCGCCTGGCCTTCGGCGAACTCCGCGACGGATTCAGGATCAGTCGCGCCGTCAACCTCCACGTCGGCGGGATCGGTGATGTGCGAATCGCTGGTGTTACCGGTGCTCTTTTTCATGTTCTCAATTTAACCCGTTTGAAGTGCGCGCCGAACCATGTCGAGCGCTGCCTGTGCCGAGCGCTGCCTCACTTCCTCCCGCGTGCCGAAAAGGCGAAGGCAGGCGGCCCTCGTATCCACGCCGTCGATCGCCACCCAGACCATGCCGACCGGCTTTGTCGCAGTTCCGCCCCCCGGCCCAGCGACCCCGGTTATTGCGATCCCGATATCTGTGCCAAGGTGCTGCCTTACCGACCTGGCCATCGCCGCAGCCACCTGCTCGCTTACAGCGCCATACTCCTCCAGGTCGGCATCGGTCACCCCGAGCAGCTTCCGCTTCGCCGCGTTCTCGTAAGCAATGACTCCGCCAGCGAAGACGTCGCTCGAGCCCGGGACAGCCGTAAAGCGTGCGCCCAGCATCCCACCGGTGCAGCTTTCCGCAACAGCGATGCGCATGCCGCGGCGCCGACTCATGTCGAGCACAACTGCTGCGAGGTCGTCTTCCCCCTCGCCGAACACATATCGTCCCGCGGCCGCGCGAAGTTTCAACATCGCCGACGCGAGACTCGAGTCGGCGGCCTCGGGGGAATGCCCCCGTGACGTGATACGCAGGTCGACCCCGTCCACACCCGGAAGAAACGCGACTCCCATTCCGTCGACGCTCTGCGAAAGCTCGCCCAGTTGATCCGCCAGGGCCGACTCCGCCACCCCGGTCGTACGAAGCGTGCGCGACCTTATCACCTCGCGCGCTCCGCCCGCGGGGGCAAGCCGGGCAATCCTCTCGAAGAGCTCGTCCGCGAACAGCCCACGCATCTCCCGGGGAACTCCCGGGAGCATCGCCACCCACCTGCCCCTTTCATCCTCGAGCCATATTCCGGGAGCTGTGCCGTGGCGGTTCTGCAATATCACCGCGCCCTGGGGAATCATTGCCTGCGCGATGTTCGACTCTGGAAACCCGCCGGGACGCTTGAGGCGTGCCCATCGCTCCTTCATCCCGTCGACGATCGCCTCATCGCGATACAGCGCCCGGTCGAAGATCGCAGCGACCGCGGCTTTGGTCTTGTCATCCGCAGTCGGCCCGAGGCCCCCGGTAGTTATCACCGCGCCGGTCCTGGCGATCGCGGCCGACACTGCCTCCGCTATGTCGCCGGCGTCGTCGCGGACCGTTGCGCGCCAGCTGATCTCCACGCCGATCCCCGCGAGCTCGCGCGCGAGCCAGGCGGCATTCGTGTCGATCGTGAACCCGAGGAGAAGCTCGTCCCCGATGGTGACGATCTCGATCTTCACGGATCAGCCGGAGAAGACGCTGCCGTACCGCTTGATGTAGAGGTACAGCGAGTAGATCGTCAGCACGACCGCTGCGGCCATGGTGGTAAGCCCCACGAACGCATTGAGATATGCGAAACCCTGCCAAGCTGGAGTATCCCATGAATTCCGCGCAGCGAGCGTAGCGGCGAAGAACCAGAAGTAGGCGGAGCCGACCCACGTCCACTGCAGTCCGGTCTTCCATTTCGCCGGACCTATGGCGGCGATCACCACGCCGCGCCTCGCCGCAAGCTGGCGGAAGACCGTCATGAACAGCTCCCTGCCGAGAACTATCGCGATTATCCACCATGGCAGGCCGACGGGGCCGAATGGCGTGTCGAAGGGAAAACTGTGAGCCGCGTCGAACGATTCCCTGCCGGGAGCGAGCCGGTCGGTCGGCGGGGACATCAGCACGAACATCGGTATCAGAGTCGCGAACAGGAGAAGCTTGTCGGCGAGAGGATCGAGCAGCCTGCCGAGGTCGGTCTCGAGATTGTGGTTCCGCGCCAGCATTCCGTCCACGTAGTCTGAAACGGCGGCGACGATGAATGCGACGAACGCGGCGATGCGCGCGAGAGGCGAGCCGATGAATGGAAGCGCCGCGATCAGTGGCGCGATCAGAATCCTCCCAATCGTTATCGCGTTGGGCAGGTTGAGAGACAAGTCAGGCGAGCGCCTTGAGGACGAGCTTGCTCACTGCCTTGAGAGTATCGAAGACACCGTCTCCGTCGATCGCCACTGCCTCGAAGTACGACGCACGCTCCACCCACTCTCCCGTCGGCAGCTGGTCGATGAGATTCTCCCCGGCGTGGTATGGATCAGGAGTGATGCGTGCCTTTGCCGGCTCGGCATGCTCCCAGCCGGGGTTGAGTGCCGCCTGGAGGTCGGCGACCGGGGCGGCGTTCGGCAGGTCGCGCTTGTTGTACTGAATCACGAAGGGGATCTTAGTGAGATCGTAGCCGTACTCGGCCATGTTGTCGTAGAGGTTCTGCATTGACTCGAGATTCGCTTCCATGCGCTCGAGCTGCGAATCAGCCACGAACACTACGCCGTCGACGTTCTTGAGAATCAGCTTCCGGCTCGCGTTGTAGTAGACCTGTCCGGGAACCGTGTAGAGGTGGAAGCGGGTGTTGAACCCGCGGATCGTGCCCAGGTCAACCGGCAGGAAGTCGAAGAAGAGGGTGCGCTCGGTTTCAGTCGCGAGCGAAATCAGCTTGCCGCGAGTGTCCGGCTTAACCTTGCCGTAGATGTGCTCGAGGTTCGTCGTCTTTCCGCCGAGGCCGGGGCCGTAGTAGACGATCTTGCAGTTAATCTCGCGCGCCGCATAGTTGATCATCGACATCGCAGTTCTATCTCCTTACCAGTTGAACAGCTCGTCGATCTCGTCGCCGGCGCCGGCGAGGATGTTCGGCTGCGTGGTGCTGCTCTCGCGGGCGCGGGAATAGGCACGGTCGAGGTGTGCAGTCAGCTCCTCCACCACCGGCTTCATCTTGAGCCTGACGAGGCCGATCGGCGTGCGGTTGTCAAAAAGTGTAACGAGTATGAGGCGGCGCGCGACGTCGGCGACGTACATCGACTCCTTCTCGCCCTGGTGAAACAGGGTGGTGAAGTCGGTTTCGCCGATCAGGCGCGCAAGCTGGTCGTTGGCACTGAAGTCCGCGGCGGTGAGGGTGGCGAACACCGTCGGATCAAAATTGAGCGGCTGCCCCATTGTCGCCACCAACTGCCCCGAGCGGTCGGCGATGAGGGCCGAATGAGCCCCCGTCTCGGCGAGAAATTTCTCGACGGATTTCGTGAGAGCTGAGAGGTCCTCTTCGTCAAAAGACCACGTTGCGGCGCCGGGCGTCGTCACGGGTTCAGGCCAGCGTCGATTCGATGCTTCGCATCAGCGCGACGCCGCGCTCGCGGAGGACCGGAGTGCGCTCCCAGGCGATGTATTCGCGAAGAAGCCGGAGCGTTCCCATCGAGGGCCGCGTGCGGAGATAACTGAGCGCGGCGAAACGCCGCAGCGGACGCCCGCTGAACAGGTCGCGGCGGTACTGGCGCTGCACATGGCTCCATGCGAGCGCGCCACAGGCGAGCCCGGCAACAAAGCCGAGTCCGGCAAGCTGGCTGTTACGTCCGCTCATCACATGGCCCGCCGTGCGGATAATGCCTGCGCAATGGTCACTCCGTCAGCATACTCGAGGTCTCCACCCACCGGCAGGCCGCGCGCAATGCGGGTGACGGTAAGATGGTACGACGACAACTTGCGCTGAACGTACAGCGCAGTCGCCTCGCCCTCAATGCTCGGATTTGTCGCGATTATCACTTCCTTGACGATCCCGCCTGCCACCCGGCTCTCGAGCTGGGGAATCGTGAGGTCGTCGGGGCCTATTCCGTCAAGCGGGGAAAGTCTCCCGCCGAGCACGTGATAGAGCCCCCGGAACTCTCCCGCGCGCTCTATCGCGCCGATATCCGAGGCTTCTTCGACCGCGCAGATTATCGCAGTATCGCGACGCACATCACGGCAGATCGCGCAAACTTCCTCTTCGGTGAGGTTGAAGCAATGAGCGCACGGCTTTACCCGCTCGGCCAGAGTCACGAGCGCGTCGGCCAGCCGGCGCGACTGGTCAGGCGACTGCCTGAGAAGATGATATGTCAGCCGGAGCGCGGTCTTCCGCCCTATTCCTGGTAGCCTGGCAAGCTCGGACGCGAGTGAATCGATTGCCGACACGCTAGAACGGGAGCTTGAACGGCAGGCCCATGCCGCCGGTGAGCCGGGACATCTCCTGCTTTGCCAGATCGGCCGATTTCTGCTGAGCATCACGCAGGGCAACCATTAGGAGGTCTTCGAGCATCTCTACATCTGAGGCGTTAACTATTGACGGGTCAACCCTCACCTTGGTAATCTGGCCCTTCCCGTCGGCGTCGACGGTCACCATGCCTCCGCCCGAGCTTCCGCTGACGCTCATTCCAGCAAGCTCTTCCTGGATCTTTTCCAGGCGGCCCTGCATCTGCTGAGCCTGCTCAAGGATCTTCGAGAAATCTGCCATCGCGTTACCTGGTTCCGTGGGTTGGCGTTTCAGTCGAGCAAGTCGAGATCGAGCTCGCGAACTGCGGCATCGAGTACGGGGTCCTGCGCACGAAGCATGCGAAGCCTCTCTTCATTCACTGCCTCGGTCGTGAGGCGCGCCGGCCTCATGGGGCTGTTTGCGGTTTCCTCGAGCTTCGCCTTCCAGTCTGCGGCCGGCGGGGTCCCTGCTTTCTGGTGAGGCGCGGGCGGCGTGATCCTGACCGGTGGGGTCGGCGGCACCCTGACCGCTGCCGTCGGCAGGTCTGCGATCGGCACCACCGGCGAGTTCGCGCGGGTTTCTGAATCGGCACGCGGTTTCCCCGCAGAGGCGCGCGCCTCCGACTTCTGGACTCGGCTCTCGTGCACCGGAGAAGCCGCCGCTTTCGCTGCCGGCGGCCTCGGCCCGCTGCCTCCGCCGCCGAGCGTCTTCAGGACGTCTTCGATAGATACTGCCCTGTCGAGCAACGCAAACCGAACGAGGAGCATTTCGACGAGGAGCTGCTGCTGGGTGCTTCTCCTGAACTGCGGCTCGATCGCGCTCAGCATCGAGAGCATTCTCACGAGATCACCGGGCGAGAAGTCGTCGCGGTGACCTTCGAGCGCATCGAGGGCGTGCTTCGACACACCCTGCATTCGACCGTTGAGTATAACCGCGAGCTGGGCACGTATCATGTCTCCCAGTCCCGAGAGGAAAACTCCGAAGTCAACGCCGCCGTCAGCGAGCCGTCCCACGGCCTTGAACACATCGCCGGCGCGTCTCCCCGCGATTATCTCGATGATGGCGAGATATTCGTCCTCGGGCACGAGGCCAAGCGCTTCGCGAACTCTATCGGCGGTGATCTCCGCTTCGCCGATCGAGATCACCTGGTCGGTCAGCGATAGAGCATCGCGCATCGAGCCGTCGGCGGCTCGCGCGATCATCGAAAGAGCGTCTGCTGTGGCCGGAATCCCTTCCGAAGCCAGCACGGACTCGAGCCTTGCCGTGATCTCGGGAAGGCCGATGCGCTTGAGGTCGAACCGCTGAAGACGGCTGAGAACCGGCGCTGCAGCCTGGGCGATTCTCTGCGGGTCCGTCGTGGCGAAGACGAAGACGACTCGCGGTGGCGGCTCCTCGAGGATCTTGAGGAGCGCGTTCCATGCTTCCCGGGTGAGCATGTGCGCTTCGTCGACAATGTAGACTTTATAACGGTCGTCACCCGACGGCGCGTACATCGCACGCTCTCTCAGCTCGCGCGCATCGTCAACTCCGCGGTTTGATGCGGCATCGATTTCGACAACGTCGAGGCTCGAGCTGCCGCTCCAGATGCGCTGGCAGGACACGCAACCCCCGCACGGCTCGCCATCGGGAGACCTGTTCTCGCAATTGAGCGCCATTGCCAGCACTCGGGCGAGGGTGGTCTTTCCCGTTCCGCGCGGACCGCAGAGCAGGTACCCGTGGGCGACCCGGCCGCGGGCGATTGCGCCGCGGAGCGTGTCTGACACGTGAGACTGCACCGCTACGCCGGCGAAGTTTCTTGGTCGGTATTTACGGGCGAGGGCGAGCGACATTTGGGAGGGAAGGTACCCCAGGCCTGACGGAGCAACGCAAGGCACCACATGCCGCTGCTACCTTCGGGGTCCTGACGGAGTTAGCGGGCTTGTGCCCTCCGGGACCTGGGGCAACCCTAAATATAACGCTGGGGGATGAGAGCCAGAAGCACCCCACCTTGCGATTGCGCGGCGCGATTGCGCAGCGAGGACCCTTGCGGCCTCAGGACAAGCCGCCACGGAGGATCAGCGATTAAGTGAGGACGGCGGAGAATGCATCGCAGAAAAAGCCCGTCACCACTGGGATGACGGGCTTCTGGCTGCTGTAAATAGTCAGAAGCAGTATTATCTCTTAACGTCGATGTCGGGAACCTTGATTGAAACCGTGTCGGTGCCGACTTCAACGCTGGGTATGTTCAGCGTATCAGTGACTGTTCCGACCACCGGCTTCTCGACTTCCAAATCACCGCTTTCAGTCTTGCTGCATGCGGTGACCGCGACGGCCAGCATGGCCAGTCCAATGAGCTTACGCACGAGACGCCTCCCAGAAGTTAGTTGAGCCGCACGGTGCGGCCACATCGGTCCTTGTTGCAACTTCTTTGCCGCAATTCTTGCCGCAATTTTCAGTCTTCGAATGCCTCCCGCTGCAGTCGCCTAACTCTGCGTAGCTCATACACTTGCGCCACTTCTCCACCCAGAATGAAGATGATCGAGGCGTAATACGTCCAGACCACGACGATGATCAGGGCGGCCAGTGTTCCCGAATATAGTGATCCCGGATTGAACGAAGTCACGTAGGCACCAAATGCCTGCTTGGCGATCTCGAGCAGCAGGCTCGTGAACAGAGCGCCGACCAGCGCCATCTGCCACCGTACCTTCCGGTTCGGGAGAAACTTGTAGAGCGACCAGAACATCAGGACTATAAAGAGGAAGGCGACGAGCTGGCCGATATTGTACTCCAGCGCGCCCATCATTCCCTGCCTCACGCCCAGCTCTCCGAGAAAGAGCAACCCCCGGGTTGTTGCCAGCGCGAGGTACGCGTTGAGGGCGGTGTAAGCGACGAGCAGGAGCGAGGAAACGACTGTTATCTGCACGTCGAAGAGCTTCCCGGCAACGATGCCGCGATCCGAGTCGATGTCGAATATCAGCCCGAGCACGCTGCGGAGCGACCCGAACAGACGCGTCGAAAACCAGATGAATCCTATGACACTGTAGATCCCGATCGCCTGGCGTGACCTGACTATGTCAATGAGGATCGTTCCCAGCGGAGATTGTTCGCCGGACGGATTCGGAGGAAGAAACCTGTAGACTATCTCGTTGATCTCAGCCGATGAGACATCGGCCGAGTGGTTCAGCAGGTAGCCGAGGGCGGCGGCGATGAGGAGGACGAACGGCACTGCGGCGAGCAGGAGGTTGAATGCGATCCCGCCCGCCAGGAAAAAGATGTTGTCTTCACCGCTGTTGTCCCAGACGCGGGTCGCGTAGTCGCGGAGCGTCCAGCCGATCCTGATATGGAACGGCCGCTTCGCCACTAGGTCTCTTTGTAGGCGGCCTTCGTCTCCGCAATGCGCTGCTCGAGCTCTTCACGCGCCTGTTGCGCAGCCGCGCGGCCCGCATCTACCGCGTTCGTGACCTGGCGCCGCTTCAGCTCGACGGCATGCCTGGCGGAGTCGATGCCGCTTTCAACGTTTTCGCGGGCCTGATTCAACCGCTGGGAAACGTTCTCCGTAACCTCGGAGACGAAATCCTGCGCCTGATCGCCGACGCGTCGCGCGCGGCGCTGAAGTTCACGCCTCGTCTCCTGTCCGGTGGTTGGCGCGAAAAGGAGCGCCAGCCCCGCGCCGACAGCCAGCCCGGCGATGAACGCCCCAACACCGGGCTCGCTTCGCTCGATCACCACAAACGGCCCTTCGTCTTCCCAGTCGTAATCAGACATCTCTCGTTTCCTCAGGTTCATTTCTTCCGGGTCTTCGGCTTCGTAGCCGCAGCCCGCGACGGTCGCGGAATCTTCGGCGCTGAAGCGGCTTGAGCCACCGGCTTCGGGCCGCCATTTGTGCGAAGTATCTGCTCGATCTCCTTCTTCACCTCTTGCGGCGGAATGCCGACGATCTTGGCGGTTCGCACAACGTCGCCATTCGTGGAGGCGAAAGTGCGAAGCACCAGCTGTCTTCTCGTATCCGCAAGCGTTGCGCCCGCCGGCACCGACATCGCCGCAGGATACTCCCCCGTTCTGATGTGACGGGGCATTATGTCACCCGAGGTGATCACGTATCCCTTCGCCATGATCACCGCGCGCTCGACGGCATTCTTCAGCTCGCGCACGTTGCCTGGCCAGTTGTGCGAGATGATCCAGTCCCACGCCGGTTCGTCGAAGCCCTTTATCTTCTTCCCGTTCTGCTGCGAGAAGCGACTGAGGAACTCGTTTGCGAGAAGCTTTATGTCACCGGCGCGATCGCGGAGCGGAGGAAGAAACACTTCCACTACAGCGAGACGATAGTAAAGGTCTTCACGCAGCTCGTTCTCAGCCAGCGCTTTCTGCAGATCCCTGTTTGTCGCAGCGACTATCCGGATGTCGACCGCGATCTCCTTCTTTCCGCCGAGTCGGCGAATCGTCCGCGTCTCGATCGCCCGCAGGAGCTTGACCTGGATGTCAGTCGCCATCTCGGCGACCTCGTCGAGGAAGATCGTGCCGCCATGCGCCATCTCGAAAGCGCCGGCCTTTTCGTTCACCGAGCCGGTGAAGGCGCCCTTTTCATGACCGAAGAGCTCGTTCTCGAGAATGTCCTTGGGGAGCGCTGCGCAGTTCAGCGCGAAAAATGGTCCCTTCGCCCGGTCACTCCTTGTATGAAGCGCGCGAGCCACGAGCTCCTTGCCGGTTCCCGATTCGCCGAGGATCATCACGCTCGCTGTCGATGAGGCGACTGCGTCGATGATCTGGTAAACCGACCGCATCTCCTCCGACTGTCCGGTGAGATCGCTGAAATGCGTGAGTCCCTCGAGCTTCGATGAGAGCTCGCGGTTTCTCTCCTGAACGTTGAACTTCTCGAGGGCCTTCGGTATGAGCGCCTTGAGGCGATTCAGCTTCTCGGCGCTGAGCGGCTTCTCGATATAGTCATACGCTCCTTCGCGCATCGCCTGTACCGCAGAATCGACCGTGCCCTGCCCTGTCACGATTATGCACTCGGTCGGGATCGCGAGGCGCTGCAGCTCCTTGAGAAGCGCAAGGCCGTCGAGCTTCGGCATCTTCAGGTCAGCGAGCACTACGCCGAAGTCGTCGGCGCTCAGCTGATCGAGCGCCTTCTTCCCATCCGGAGCGACGGCGACGTCATAACCCTCACCGCTTAGAATCGCGCTCAGCGCGTTCGTCATCGAAAGCTCGTCGTCGGCGATCAGGATTTTTGCTTTTTTCATTCAGTCGGGATCAGACGGTTATCGCGATAGGGCGCGTTTTCTTCCACTTCGGTCTGCTGCGTGACTCAGGACACGGATCGAGCTGAGGGGCGCGGCAAAGCGCGTGTCTCTAGCGGGCTCCCGAGTCGGCACGAACCCTTAATATAACGGATGCATCAGACGCATCGACGCTCAGGCCCGCCCTGTCAGCGAGTGCCTTGAGAGCGCGCCCCGTGCGCTCCGACTCACCCGGCATCGCCTCGATCCGTATCCCCCCGTCGTCAGTGAGCCTGTAGCGCAGCTGGCCGCCAGGGCCCACCGCGCCAACGACGAGGTTAAGGAGCGCTATCGCTGCTTCGGCGAGCCTCACCGACTCCTCGGACTGGATTACCGACTGCTCGAGGAACGGCTGAACCGCCGGATCACTCGAACGGCTCCTGACGACTTCGAGATTCACGACCAGCGCGTTGAGAGAATTTCTGAGCTCGTGCCCCGCCGCGCGGGCAACTTGCGATAGTACCGGAACAGTTCCGGCGGCGGCGCCCCGCGCCAGGTCAGTCACTGAGATCGGCGTCATCCGGAGCCGCGGCGACGGTAGCCATTCCCTCATGCGGCTGCGTGCGATGCTGGAGAACGGGCTTCACATGGACCGCGACGTCGCGCGCCGTGCCAGCGATGCCAAGCTGTGTGAACAGGAAACCGAACTTGGCATCGTAGGCCGAGGCCAGCTCCGTCTTTACGTCGTCATCGAGATCCCAGAACCGCTGCTTGAACGGCCCGAGCGCTTTCTTGCGCGTCTTGTAGAAGAACTGCTCGTCGGAGTCGGTCTCCTTGCGCTCGTCCTTGGCGTTCCCGCGCAACCACTCGTACACCTCGTCGCGCAGCCCGGGAGGAAGACGGTCGTAGAGCATCGTCTGAAAGTTCGTCGCGAGGTGTATCTCAGCCGTCTCGGTCCGGGGAAAGTTGTGGAACGCAGTGTCGGGAAGTGTCGACGCTCCATGCTGGACGGCGCCGGATAGCCCGTACTCTTCGCGAGCAACTGCGGAAAGGCGCTCGAGAGTCCCCAAGTCTATCTGCACATCGGCGATGGTACCGTCGGCGAGGACGACCCCTCCATGCGTGGTCCCCGACTGCACGCTGATCTTCGACAACCCGGCAACTCCCGGCGCGATTTCCTGCAGGGTCCGGTTAAATCCCTGCATGTAGGAATGCAGCTCCTCGACTGTGCTGTTCTCGGTCCCTACCTCTCCGATTTCGCCGCCAAGGGAGATGTCGATCCCTTCGGGCTGAAGGTCCCTGACGAACCGGGCGAGTTTTGCCGCCTCCTCGTAGTTGAGGCGTTGCTGCTCGTCGAGATCAGGCTTTGACAGATCAACCAGCGTCGATGTGTCGATGTCGATGTTGTAGAAGCCTGCGGCGACAGCTTCTCGTATCAGCTGCCGGACCGCTTCGACTTCCGTTTCAGGATCCGCCGCGAATTTCTTCGCGCTGACCTGGAAGTGGTCGCCCTGAATGAACAGCGGACCGCGCCAGCCCTCGCGAAGCGCGGCAGCCATTACGACTGCCACATACTCCGAAGGCCGCTGGTCGGTGTACGCGATCTCGGACCGCGCTATCTCGCAGATGAACGCGCCTGCCTCGAGCTTTATCGCGGTCCGGAAAACCGACCGCGCTGTATCGTAGGTCATCCCGCGGATGTTGATCGCCGGCACGGTATAGCCCCCCGTTTCCCCGCGTCCGCGCGCCATGTACAGCTCGTGAATCGAGGAAGGCACGACGCCTGCCGCCTGTCCCGTTTCCCAGATCAGCCAGCGCGCGTAATCCCGCTCATCCTGGTCGCCGAATACGGCGGCGCGCACGAGCTCATCCATTTTCCCGGAGGCGATCGCGCCTTCGTCGGTGATCCTCACCCGGCCGTTGTCGACGCTCACAGCGCCCCGCATCAGTTGTTCGAGCATAGTATCCGGAAGGTCGCCGCGGAAGGCGGCGTAGGCAAGTGTTCCAACTCCGGCACCT
Source organism: Gemmatimonadaceae bacterium (assembly GCA_051005175.1). Classification (GTDB taxonomy): domain Bacteria; phylum Gemmatimonadota; class Gemmatimonadetes; order Gemmatimonadales; family Gemmatimonadaceae; genus UBA4720. The sequence goes on from JBPCJP010000221.1 coordinate 23,570, forward strand.
CCGATCCGCAAGGTGCAAACTACAACTGCTCTTTTACATCTGGCGGATTGAGCGGATCAGGCTGTGTTGTTCCACCCCGAACAGCGGATTTAAGGTTTTACACAGGCGCTGCCCGCCCCGCGCCCCCCGGCCTTTGCGCGGTATCTGCGAGATCCGCTCAAATCCGCCAAATGTAAAAAGGAGTGGTAGTTGAAGTTGTTGACGCTCGACCGTCAAACGCTCCAGCGAGGGTCCGGTGCAGGAAGTGAATCCCATTCCCGTTTTGCCTCATCGGCGCCAGGTCGGCCGAGCAAGGCATAGGCGAACTGCTTGCCCAGCTCCACGCCCGGCTGGTTGAACGCGTCGATGCCGTAAAGCTCACCTGCGTAGGCGGTGGCGAGCTCGAAGAGCATTATCAGTCCCCCGACGTGCCATTCATCGACGCGATCGAGATGAATCGTGAGATTGGGGCGGGCCCGCTTGGCCAGCGCCCCTGCTGTCGCCTGCCGCTCCACCGCGAGAAGCTCCCCAAGCGAATGCCCTCCAAGATACCCCAATTCCTTCACATGGCTGAATCCGTGGGGAACCGTAACGTTCGTGCCCGGCTCGGCAACCGCCACCAGCGTGACGACCTTGTCTTCGGGGCCTTCCATGAAAAGCTGGACCTGGCTGTGCTGGTCTGTCGCTCCGAGCGCCGCAAGCGGAGTCTGGCCGACATGCGTTCCGTCCGGCCTCCGCTTTCCTAGACTCTCGGCCCAGAGCTGAACGAACCATGCGGCGAAATCCCGCAACGGATCCGAGTAAGGCATCAGCACATTGATCCGTTTTCCGCGGCGAGTGTCCGCAAGCCACTGAAGCGTGGCGTAAACGCCGGCCGGATTCTCCGACAACACGGCCGACTCGCAGCGGTCGACCATGTCCCTCGCGCCGGCGAGGACGCGCGATACGTCGATCCCGACGAGCGCTGCGGGAAGCATTCCCACAGGTGTAAGCACGCTGAACCGACCGCCGACTCCAGGTGGAATGTCGAGCGCCGGGACGGAGAGCTCTGCCGCAAGTGGCCTGAGCGCGCCCTGAACAGGGTCAGTGATAAAGACGAAATGATCGGCGGGGGAGAGCTGCGCGCCGCTCACAAGGTCGTGCGCGACGAGAAACTGCGACATAGTCTCCGCGGTCCCACCCGACTTCGAAGTCACGACAAACAAGGTTCGCGCGAGATCGAGACGCGACAACAGCGCCGCGATCGTGACGGGGTCCACGTTGTCGAGAACATGCAGCCTCGGCCTCCCCTCCCGTGCGCCATCGTCGAGAAGGTTCCACCCGGCCGGCGCCAGGGCTGTGCGAAGCGCGATCGGCCCGAGCGCGGATCCGCCGATTCCAAGAACGACGACGTCGGAATACCTGCCCTGTGTGCGTCGGGCAAACTCTGTCGACTGCTTCTCCAGCTCCGAATCGCTGACAGCATCGGCGAACGCGACCTTCCCCGATTCGCGAAGGCGCGCGAAACCCGCATGAGCGGCGGCGAATGCTTCGCCCGCCGCGCCCCAGTCAGGTTCGTCGATGCCGCCAGTGGCGGCGCCAATCATGTTCGAGTAGTCGATGCGGATCGTCATGATTCTCAGTCGATGCGAATAGTGAGCCCATCGAAGGCGGGACTCATCCCCCGGGGCAGCTCGGCCTCGAGGTCGGCGTGGAAGTTGTCGTGCGTGAGGTGAGTCAGAAACGTCCGCTCAGCGCCGATCGAAGCGGCGGCAGCGACGGCCTCGGGAATGCTCAGGTGAGTCGGATGGCTTCCGCGGAAGAGGGCATTTATCACCAGCACGCTCGTCCCGCGCAGCGCTTGGACCAGCTCATCGGAAACCGACTTCGCGTCGGTGATGTACGAGAGTCCGCCGATCCTGTATCCGAAGACCGTGACGGGACCATGCGGAACCGCGAAGGGAAGGACTTCGACACCGGCGATCTGCACGACTTCCCTGTCGCGAAGGGCGATGGCGCGGCCCTCAGGCTTCGACGTTCCGGGCAGGGGCCTGATCTTCTCGTCGAAGATGTAGTGAAACCGGTGAGCGAGCCGGGCCAGGGAATCCTCCGGCCCGTACATATCGAGCGGGGCCGAGCGGCGGATGGAGAGCGACCTTACATCGTCAAGTCCGTGCGCGTGGTCAGCATGGTCGTGCGTGAAGAGGACTGCATCGACCCGGTCGACGTTGGCGGCGATGAGCTGAAGCCGCAGCTCCGGCGGTGTGTCGATCAGAAGCCTGGCGCCGCTGTCGCTCTCGACTATCGCGCCGACGCGAGTGCGTTTGTCGCGCGGGTCGGGGGAGTGACAGACGTCACAGCCGCAACCGACCTGCGGAACACCGTAACTCGTCCCGGTGCCGAGAAACGTGAGCTTCACACCACTTCGACCTTGAGGAGATTCGTGGTGCCTGGTGTGTCGAACGGAACTCCGGCAGTGACGACGATCCGGTCACCCCGGTTTGCCAGCTTCCTGCTGACCACGACGTCCCTCGCGCGCTCCATCATCTCCGCGTACGTGTCGCAGTGCGGAACGAGTGCCGGGATCACGCCCCATACAAGCGACAGCTGGCGATACGTGCGCTCCTGGTCGGTCAGGACGAGAATCGAGACACCGGGGCGGTGCGCCGCGACGACGCGCGCGGAGAATCCGCTTTTCGTGAACACAACCACGAGCGGAGCGTGAAGCATTCCGACAGCAGCGGTCGTCGCCGCGGCGATTGCAACCTCGGTTGCGACAGCCGACTCCGAGTCACGTGGCACGCGGCGCGGACCCCGCGCGATGGGCGGGTGCAGCTCGATCTGCGTGATGATCCTCCTCATGGCCTCGACGGCGAGCCTTGGATAGGCTCCTGCTGCCGTCTCGGCAGAAAGCATGACGGCGTCAGTGCCGTCGAGGATGGCGTTGGCAACGTCGCTCGCCTCCGCGCGAGTGGGGCGGGGGTTCTCGACCATCGACTCGAGCATCTGCGTGGCGGTGATAACAGGCCGGCCAAGAAGGTTGGCGAGCGCGATGATCCGTTTCTGGGCGCCCGGCACCTCCTCGAACGGCAGCTCCACCCCGAGGTCGCCGCGGGCGACCATCACGCCGTCCGACGCTTCGATAATGCTCTCGATGTTGGTGAGCGCGACGTCCTTCTCGATCTTTGCCACGATAAGGAGCCCCTTCGGGAGCATCGCCCGAAGCTGCTCGATATCGGTAGCGCGGCGCACGAAGCTGAGCGCCAGGTAGTCGAGATCCTGCTCGATCGCGAAAGTGACGTCAGCGACGTCCTTGTCGGTAATCGATGGGGCCGAGACGTGCACGCCGGGAAGGTTGAGTCCCTTGTGCGGATTTATCGCGCCGCCATGAAGCACGCGCGCGGTCACTCGCGGATGCGAGACGTCCATCGCGATAAGCTCGATCAACCCGTCGTCTATGAGGATCCGATCTCCCACATGCACGTCGCTGGCGAGCGCATCGTAGGTGATGGGGATCTCTCCCTCCTCCTCCAGGCCTTCGTGCACGAGCACCAGGTCCTCGCCCTGCTGTACGTGGATCTCGCCGGGAATGTCCCCGACGCGGATTCGCGGACCCTGCAGGTCGCCAAGTATCGCTACCGGATGCGACTTCTCCCTCGACAGCCGGCGAAGCGTCGCTATTATCTCCACGTGCTGCGAATGACTCCCGTGGGAGAAATTGAGGCGGGCAACGTTCATCCCCGCATCGATGAGCCCGCGAATCCCCTCTTCTGTCGCACTCGCCGGCCCGAGAGTGCAGACGATTTTCGTTCGCTGTATGTACGTAGCAGTCACTTCTGCCCTGAAAGCTGGCTCATCTTCCGCTCGATGCCCGCGGTAAGGGAGTCGAACGATTTCTGGAAGCTCGCGAGCCCTTCGACAAGAAGTGTGTCGGTGACGTCGCGCATTGAAATGCCGACCGCTTCAATCTCACGGAGCAGCCCTTCTGCTGCGCCGAGCCGCTTGTCTACTGTGCGCTGGACATCGCCGTGATCGCGGAACGCATCGATCAGCGCGGGAGGCATCGTGTTGACTGTATCGGGGCCGATCAGCTCTTCCACGTACATCACGTCACGGTATGCAGGGTTCTTGACCCCGGTGCTGGCCCACAGCGGCTGCTGAATGCGGGCGCCCCGCTCCTCGAGGGCCTTCCATCGCTCGTCGGCGAAGCGGCGCCGGAAGAGCCGATATGCAAGCTTCGCGTTGGCAACCGCGGCTCTCCCCTTCAGCATCTTCAGCCGGTCCCGGTCTGCGGGATTCGCGGCCTTGATCATCGCGTCGAGCCGCTTGTCGACTTCGGTATCGACACGGCTCACGAAGAAGCTGGCGACAGAAAATACGTGCTCGACGGGATTCCCTGCGGCGACGCGGTCCTCGAGGCCTGACAGATACGCGTCGATGACGCGGTCGTGGGCATCGATCGAGAAAAGCAGGGTGATGTTCACGTTGATCCCTGCCGCGATCAGCTCGCGAACCGCGATCGCCCCCTCCCCGGTCCCGGGCACCTTCACCATCACGTTGGGCCGGTCAACCGTTTTCCACAGGCGCTTTGCCTCGAGAACCGTCGCCGCGCTTTCGTTTGCCACGCCGGGCGAAACCTCGATCGATACGTATCCGTCAGCGCCCCGCGTCTGCGAGTAAACGCCGGCAAACAGGTCGCAGGCTCCCTGCACGTCGGTGGTCTCGACGAGTTCGAACAGTTCGTGGGGCGGCTTCCCGGGCGGCGCCCCGGAGAGCTGTTCGTCGTACTCCTCGCCCTCGGCAAGGGCCTTTTCGAAGATCGTCGGATTCGACGTCATGCCGGTGAGCGAATCCTCGAGAATGCGCCGCTCGAGGTCGCCGTCATGCAGCATGCGGCGGTCGATGTTGTCGAGCCAGATTGACTGGCCTTCATCCTGAAGTTTTGCGAGCCTGCTCGTCACGGTATCCCCTCCATCCCTCAATTCTAACCGCGGGAGGGTTCAAATGCCGGGCATTGATTAACCCACAGAGGACGTCGCTGGTCCTCTCCTCAGCCGGCCGAATGGAAGAGGCGGTCTGCTGCCGGTTCTACGATCTCGTAGTGATGAGGATGGCCCCGCCCACGTGATCAGTGCCGAACCGGGTCGTGGCATCTGACGCATTGATGTAATGAACCTCGCGGATCTGGTCGGCGCTGAGCGAGCGAAGGGACTCGAGCTGCCCGTACCTCACCTCATCGACATACACAACTGCCGTGACGGGAGTGATGTTGCTGAGCGAGGAAGTTCCGCGCGACCGGAGATACTCGGGGCGGAGGCGCTGGATGAGATCGAAGGCGGATGTGCTAACTGACCTCGACATGGAGATCTCGTCGAAGGTGATGACGTTCCTGTTGCGGAAGCCATAACCCGCCTCAGGGGCCCGCCCCGACCCGCACCCGCCGATGACGAGGCCAAGCGCCAGCGCGATTGTCAGCCGTTTCATCTCTTCCTCCTCCTTCAGAAGTCCCGTTTTTTCATCTCGGCGAAGAACCTGTCGCTTTCCTGCTGCTGCTTGAGCGATGCCTCGTCCTGGGGGACATCGGCGAGATTCGAATCGTACTTCTTCCCGAACTGCTTCGGAACCCGCGACGTAGTCCCGGATTTCGCAGCGTTCTTTCTGGCCAGCGCCGCCAGCTTTCTCGGATCCATTTTCTGCCCTGTTGGGGTGATTCTGTACGGAGCCACTTTTCGCGCGCGTGCGCAAGGGAGAAATGCGGTTGGAACACCCCGAAACTTTGAAGAAAGCCCGTCGAGAATCGACGGGCTTTTTCGTGTGCCGGGTGAGATCCTCGGACCAGTCAGCTCAGCCGCATTCGGAGAAGCCGCAGACGTGGCACTTCGAGCACCCTTCCGCCTGCTCCAGCTGCGAGCCGCAGTCGGGGCATGTCGCCATGAACGACTGGTCGCGGTTGACGCTCTCGAACTCGTACTGTCCCTGCGCGCCGCCACCCGCCGGCGCGGAAGCCTTTACCGGCGATGCCTCGGCGGAGGACGATTCGGCGTTCAGGAGCTCCTGCTGCACTCCCTGCTTCTGCCTCATCCACGATTCGAGCGCGATCCCGATCGCATCGGGCACCGACAGGACCTTGTTCGGTCCGAGCCCGATAGCGCGGTCTGAAGCGATCCCGCGGAGCTGGCGGTGAATTGCCTGAATCGAAATTCCCGAGCGCAGCGCGAGCGAAATGAGACGCCCGATCGCCTCGACGTCGGCCATGGCGGCGCCGCCTGCCTTTCCGAGGTTTATGAAAACCTCGAAGGGCTGGCCGCGATCATCCTCGGTGATGTTGACGAACATCGTGCCGAGAGGCGTCTCCATCCGTGACGTGGTGCCGCGGAGCGTATCCGGGCGCGCTCTCTTCTGGCGCCGCTGGAGGTTTTCGGCCTCGACGTCGAACAGGTCTTTCCGCAGCTTGCCGATTTCAGCCTCGAGCTCGGTTATCGTCCCCTTCAGGTCGCCGACCTCTCCCCGCGCGTCCGTTCCGTCGCGCTCGGCCTTGGCCTTGTCCGTCGCTCCGGTTGAAAGGACCTGATTGTCGCGCGAGCCGTCGCGGTAAACCGTGACGCCCTTGCAGTTGAGGTCGTAGGCGAGCTCGTAGATCTCCCTCACGTCGTCGCGTGTCGCCGCGTGCGCGAAGTTCGTCGTCTTCGAGATCGCCGAGTCGCAGTTCTCCTGGAAGGCGGCCTGCATCCGGACGTGCCACTCGGGAGTGATGTCGTGGGCGGTGACGAAAACGCGCTGCCACTTCTCCGGGACCTCGTCGAAGTGAATGTGCCCCTGCTTCGCGATCTTCTCGATGAGCTCGTCCGAGTACCATCCCTCGGCTCTCGCGATCGCGAGGAAGTCCTCGTTCACGTCCGGCATCATCACGCCTGCCTGGTTCCGCATGAACGCTACGGCGAACAGAGGCTCGATTCCCGAAGAGCATCCGGCGATGATCGAGATGGTTCCGGTGGGAGCAATGGTGTTCACGTTACAGTTGCGGAGCATCTGCATGGGACGGATGCGGTTTCCTTCCGCGTCGCGCGCGCACGTCTCGTCAGGGCCCCAGGTCGAGCGGGCCCACTCCGGAAACGGTCCGCGCTCGTCGGCGAGACGCTCGCTCTCCTTCTTCGACTCGACGTCCACGAACTCCTGGAGCTTCCGGCCGAACTCGATTCCCTCGTCCGTGTTGTACGGAATTCCAAGCTTGACCAGCGCGTCGGCAAAACCCATCACCCCGAAGCCGATCCGGCGGATGCGCTTCGAGAGCGCGTCTATTTCGGGAAGCGGGTACTTGTTTACGTCGATGATGTTGTCGAGAAAGCGGACAGAAGTGTGGATGTCCTTCGCGAGCGCATCCCAGTTCATCTCTCCGTCGACGACGTAGTAGCCGATGTTGATGGAGCCGAGGTTGCAGACGTCGTACGCGAGCAGCGGCTGCTCCCCGCACGGGTTCGTCGCTTCATAGGCGCCGACATGCGGAACCGGATTGAAATGGTTCGCCTCGTCGATGAAGAAGCAGCCGGGTTCGCCGGTCCTCCACGCGCCGTCGATCATCTTGTCCCACACTTCGCGCGCGTCCATCTGTCCCGCCACCGCGCCGCTCGACGGCTCGATCAGGTCGTAACTCGTCCCCGCCTTCACGGCTTCCATGAACTTCGTCGTGACCGCGACGGAGATGTTGAAGTTGGTGATCTGGGTGAGATCTTCCTTGCACGTGATGAACGTCATGATGTCGGGATGATCGACGCGCAGGATTCCCATGTTGGCCCCGCGACGGGTTCCTCCCTGCTTCACGGCGTCAGTCGACGCATCGTAGAGCTTCATGAACGAGACGGGTCCCGACGCTACGCCGGTCGTCGACCGCACCATCGAGCCTGTGCCGCGAAGCCGCGAGAAGCTGAATCCGGTGCCGCCGCCAGACTGGTGGATAAGCGCCATCGAGCGCAGGGTGTCGTAGATGCCGTTCTGGCCGTTGGAAAGCGAGTCCTCGACGGGCAGGACGAAGCACGCCGAAAGCTGCCCGAGCGGGCGACCGGCGTTCATCAGCGTCGGCGAGTTTGGCTCGAACCGGCGCTGAGTCATCAGTTCGTAGAACTCCGTCGCCGCTGCTGTGACCGCCTCGTCACTGGCCCCGTAACGACGGTCAGCCTCCGCCACAACGCTCGCCACACGCCAGAACATGTTCTCCGGCACCTCGGTCGGCTTTCCCTTTGAATCCTTTATCAGGTAGCGCTTCTCGATGACCGTGCGCGCATTCTGATTGAGCTGGGCAGATCCGGCCGGGGGCGAGGCAGGTATTGGCATTACGACAACTCTCCGCTTTGAAAATTGGAAGTCAACAGAAAAAACTGAACGATCATTTCGGCTTCGCGCCGAATTGGCAAATCAAGTCGGGGTGCGCAGATTAACCGGGTTCGTGATTCCGCGCCAGTCTCGTTGTAAGTGCTGATACGACAGCGAGTTACGCTATCCACATCACAGAAGAAGTTGTCAAGGGGGAATTTCCACTATGGTGAACTCGGACCTTGCCTGGATTCACGTGTAAGACCGGGCTAGAAGGCAGAGCCTACCGTAAGATAAACGCTCACGGAATTCGCGCCTACCGCTCCCCGCCCTTCGAACGGGACAGCCACTCCCGCGCGGAATCTGGCAGGAAAATCGTATTGGATCGCAGTATCAAGATTCAACTCCGCGCCAGCCGAAGCCAGCCATGGTCCACCGCGGTCCGTCGTGCAGACGCCAGTCGCGCCTCCCGGGCACCACGCCCGCCCCGCGTCGGCAAACGCGGCGACCGAGATGCGGTCGAACAGCAGCGGGATGAACCTGATACGCGCTGACGGTGCAGCGAGTGGGACACGGTACTCGACAGTGCCGGCCAGTGCGCGGATGCCCTGCTCCGCCGATGGGGGGAAGCCGCGCACTCCGAAGGTCCTCTGGGCGTCACCGACGTTCACTCCAGCGATGACACCGAGTGACCCGGCGCTCAACCCGCCCACCGAGAATGTCGAAATGGCGCGACGATCGGCGTAACCCGCGGCTCCGCGGACCGCGATCACATGATGCGCGAAGCCGGGAAGATCGAGCGACTTGTAGCCCGCCGCCACGCCCACGACGCTGCTGCTGCCGCGGGAGAAATTCCCCGACTCCCAGCGCTGGCGCGTACTCATCGCAAGCGCCACTCCATCCTCCCGCGAAATGCTGAGACCGGGTCGCTTCGTATTCGCCCAGCTCGCGGAGGCGAAGAGGGACGGATACCGTCGCGTCCTGCCGAACACATTGGAGAGCAAAGGCAGGAGCGTATCGGGGTCCGTCGCGTAACGTCGCGACTCAACGTCTGCGCCGAGTGAAATTGAGCCCGATGTACGCACGCGCGGCCGAACCAGGCTCGCGCTGATGCCGGCGGTTCGCGCCCGCCGCACCAGTTCTCCGACCTCATCTCCCCCGGAGTTGAATACGCCGAAATGCTCCCACTCCTGTCTCACGGAAAAGTTGAGATATGGCTGGCCGAACCCGGCGTACCTGTAAACCGCGCCTGCCTCTGTCTCTCGATGACGCGTATCGAAGATCGCCTGTGCCGCATACGCATGCCGGCCGACTACGTCGGATCCGCTGGTCGCTGCGCCCACGAGCGCACCCGTCGACGAAGAGCTTCCCAGTATCGGCTCCCAGTACCGCGGGAGCAGCGACGGAACAGCGGAGTAGCGGCGGGCCGGCCCGAGATCATCGAGACCGATAGGCGCAGCTACTCGATTGGCCAGCATGCAGTCGCGACAGCCATCGCGGACCGAGCGCAGCGCCGGAGCTGCCGCCGGCTGAGGGATTGGCGCGTACCCTACATGGTATCCGTCGAACCTGAAGCTGAGCGCGGCAAGCGATTCCCCGCCGGGTGAAGGCTCCGGGTTGAATGCCCCCGTGCTCGCGGAAGAAAGCAAAAATCCCGGGGCCGCCGTAACCGGATCGCTGAGCGTCGTGACGTAGATCTGGGTGCTTCCGCCACGGTTCGACGAGTAGAAGATCCGCGAACCGTCACTCGACCAGGATGGCGACGAAACTATCGCGCGCTCGGACACCGCAGCTCCGCGCACATTCCCGGTCGTATCCAGAATCACTATCTCCGAAGTGCCGCCGCGACTTACGCGCACCGCGGCGATCGCACCGCCGTCGGGAGACCACCTGGGCTCGGCCCACTGCACTTCTGCGGTACCCGATGTGATTGCCTCGACCGAGCCGCTCGCGGGGTCGACGGTCACCAGCCGCGTAGTACCTGGCAATGACTGCACAGCGACTATGCGACCGTCACTCGCCGCGTCCGGGTGCGAAAGCCGGGCGCCCCGCGTCAGGCGCCGCTGCACGCCATTTTTCTCGATGTAGAGGTCGTTCCGAAGATGAAACGGGTCAGTGAAGTCGGGCTGCGAAAAAAGTATCGATCCATCGGCCATCGGGACGTTGGCGTCTATTCCGTTTCGCCTGCCGAGCCGCTCTATGTCTCCGCCGAGTGTCACGGTGAAAGCCGATGTGACCTCCCTTCCGTTAGCTCCGGCGTAAAGGATCGCAGTGTCGCCGAGCCATCTGGGGAATGCGACGTATCTGCCGTCACGCGAAAGCTCGCGCCAGTGCGGAAGCGGGTCGCGTGGTGCGCCGGCTTCGCGAACGAGCGAATCGCGCCAGTCACGCCATGCGTTTTCGAAGCTTATGCCAAATGCACGCTTTGCTTTCCGGTTGAGTGAAAGCGGAACAAGGACGCGGCTCGTGATGTCGACGAATTCGGGAATCTTCTCCGGGCCGCGAGTGCGCGCGAGGTAGTCGAATATCTGTCCGCCGTATGCATAGACGACCTCGCCGCCGGGAAATCTGCTTGTCTCGCGCGACAACTCGCCGATCCGCGGCATTCCTGACACCTCGGCCGCTGCACGCGCGATCATATAATGGTCCGATCCCTCCAGCCGGCCGGCGCCGGTGATGCGGGACTCATAATAGACCGCCAGCCCTTCGATGACCCATGAGGGCTGGTACCCGTTGGGAAAGAGTGCCGGATGCCGACCGAAAAGCCGCCGTCCAACACGCCACAGCCCGTCGGCGCGGTCAAGGTGAAATACGTGGGCGAGCTCGTGCGTTATGACAAGGCGGCTCCAGTCATCGTAGTTGCGGAACCCGGGCGAGGCGACCGGAGGGTGCGCGAAGATCACGATCCGGTTTGACGGAAACGGGGTCGCGTATCCATTCACGTAGTCGACGTTGTCCGCGATGACGAGGTCGACCTTGCCGCGCGGGGGACGTAACTCCGTGCTCAGCTCCGCCCAGGCACGCTCGGCGTTCACCGCACCGCGGCGTCCCTCGGCCTCGAGCTCGCGCGTGAAATGGACCCGGAAGTTTGGTGTCTCGATCGTGAGCCATCTATCACCCGGTGGGAGCTGCGCGTTCGCACCCGCCGGGAGTGCGAGCGCCGCGATCGTGACGGCGACTCGCGCGATTGTCCTCAGCGGGCGGGCAGCGTCCGGAAGTACGCCTCCAGTCCGTCCACGACGGCCTGCGCGTAACGCCCTTGATACTCCGGCGTGCGCAGGGCCGCCTCCTGGTCGGGCATTATCATGAACGCTCCCTCCATCAAAACCGACGGCATCCATGTTCCCCTCACCACGGCGAAGTTTTCCCGCTTCACCCCGTTGTCAGGCAGCGAGAGGTGCTGAACTGACGCAGCCTGGATCGTTTCGGCAAGCGGCGCGGAGTGCGGATGATAATGGTAAGTCGCAGTACCCTGCGAGCGAAACGGGTTGACACCGTCGGGGACGGCGTTGAGGTGAATCGACACGAACGCGTGAGCATTCTCGCGGCGTCCGATGGCCGGTCGAAGATTGAGGTCGACCGCATCAGGCAATACCCGCGTCATCACGACCTTCACGCCCTTCGCCTGGAGAAGCTCCTGTGCCTTGAGAGCGATCGGCAGGGTCGCGTCAGCCTCCTTGAAACCTGTCGGTCCGGTAGCGCCCGCGGGGGGATGGCCGGCATCGATGGCGATGGTCAGGCCGCTGAGCGGCGAGACGGAGTCAACTGCGGGCGGCCTGCGCACGCGAAGGGTGAATTTCCCGTCTTCCCATAGCGGCTGATAACCGTAAACGGGTCCCCTGAGCGCCAAATTGTATTTCATCTGCGGTCCACTGCGCGATGCGGTGACTGACTGTACGTAGCTCCGCGCCGCGCCGGGCAGGGTCTGCCGTGCGCTCGTGGCCGTGGTTCCGTAGAGTGTGAGCGTAAGCGATGCGGGCCCGTTCTCGACGTAATAAGCGGGCGGACCGTTGACCGGAATTACGACGTCGGTCCACTCGGCAGCTTTGACGACTCTCATTGCGGAAGCGCGAAGCAGGGATCGCACAGCTGTCGAATCGAGCATCCTCAGGTCAGCCTGCGCTATGCGGACAGTCTGCATCGAATCGAGCAGGACGTGCGCATCGCTTCCGCGCGTGCCGATCACCCGGACCCTCGTCTCCGGAAGGAGGAACCAGCGCTGAGTCCCCCCGGTGAGCGCGTATCCCGTCACCACGCGGTCGGTGTCGCTTGCATACGCCGCCGGTCCGATCAGCGCCGCCCATCTGGCCGGCGAGATGAGAGTCACCGCGACCGCCGGCGCGGGAACGGCCGGCGGGGGCGGCGACAGCTTGATTGGATGTGTGAGCCGCGCCGTCTCGAGTCCTGTCGTGGCTACGATCTCGTACTGGGGCGATGCCTGGGGCGGATTCGGAAGCCATGCCATGAACGAGCCGTTCGGCCACACTGGCGTCAGAATGCCGTTGATCGTGAGCCCCGCCCCTCCGTTTCCAACGCTCCCGAAGACGAAGTTCGAGTCGCGCGACGCGATTGTCTGCCCCGCGGGAGGGTAGATGACGTTTATCGCGAGCGGTCCCGTCACGAGCGGGACATTGGGTAAAGCCGGATTGGCCGGCGGCATCGGAGCCCGAAGTACAACAGGAGCAGGCGCCGGAGCTGGTGCCGGAACCGGATCAGGCGGTGCTGCCGTCCCCGAGGGCGTGGAGCAGGCGCCCATGGAAATTCCCATGGCGGCTGCGACTGCGAAATGAATGTGTCGTGTTGTTGTCATCGTCAGTGTGTGGTCGTCCCGGAAGAGAACCCATTGCACGCTCGGTACCAAAGACGAGCCGGTACGTCCCATTATCCGGCGAAGAGGTGCGGTCTGACCTATATTCCCGCGAATGCCGTGGTACCACCCCCTTACATCGATCTCCTTTTCAAGCGCCCTCGCCTGCGGCGCGCATACCGCCTAGTGACCCGTACCGAGCCATTCACATCTGAATTTCCGGCACTTCCGGAAGGCACGACAGAGATAGCAGCCCGCAGCGACGTTGGATTGATCCGGGAGCACAACGAGGATTCTTTCCTCATCGGCAATCTTGCGACCGGCGACGTCTTCACCGAGAACGACTCGGGAATCGTCAGGGCTGAGGCCGTCCCCTCCCTCATGATGGTCGCCGACGGAGTGGGCGGCGCTGCCTCCGGCGAGATCGCAAGCTCGCTCGCAACGCAGGTATCGTTCGATCACCTGCGCCAGCGGTGGGAGCGCGGCGCCCTGAAGGGCGCCGTCGTTATCGCAGACTCGCTCCAGCAGGCGGTGATCGCGGCAAATCAGGCGATCCACACCGAATCGCGCGCAAACAAGTCGCACCACGGAATGGGAACCACTGCGACACTCGGCCTCGTGGTCGGCGGACTGATCTACTTCGCCCAGGTCGGCGACAGCCGCGCGTACATCGTGCGCGGCGGGGTCGCCCGACAAATGACGAAAGACCAGTCGCTGGTGCAGCGAATGGTCGACGCCGGCAAGCTTTCGCCGGAGCAGGCCGAACGGAGCGAGCATCGCAACATCATCCTTCAGGCGCTGGGGCCGGAAGCGAACATCGTTCCCGAGTTCACCCGCGACCGCCTTCTGAACGACGACGTCGTGGTTCTCTGCAGCGATGGACTCTCGAATCAGATGTCAGCCGCGGAGATCGCGGCGGCCGTCGCGAAGCACGACGACCTCGAGAATCTCTGCCTCGCGCTGGTCGAGCGGGCAATCGAAACCGGCGCGCCTGACAACGTCACCGTAGTCACCGGGCGCTACCGGATGCCGTCCGTGGGCTGAACGCCGCCTGGGGAGGCGAGCCCCTCATGCAGCGAGCGGCCGCGCACTGCTCTCGCAGTGATCCGCATCTGGTTCGCAACTTGCTCAACCGCTGCTGATTCCACGAGCGTCGGCGAGCCTACGATAGAGGAGGAGCGGAGACCAGATGCACCTTGCGGACTGGGTCGTTCTCGCGATCTACATCGCCACCATGGTGGCGATCGGCGCCTGGGCCAATCGCCGGCAGACGGATACCGAAGCGTACTTCGTCGGCAACCGTAACATCAAGTGGTGGGCGGCGGGACTCTCCATCATCGCCACCTCCTTCTCCGCCGCCTCGATCCTCGGCGTCCCCGGTTTCGCATACGCCGATGACATGTGGTACCTCCAGTACCAGCTCGGCGATATCTTCGCCGCTCTCATCGTCATCGTTCTCTTCATCCCCTTTTTCCATCGAGTACGGGGGCTAACGACCGCGTACGAATATCTCGAGGCCCGCTTCGACCTCAAGACGCGTCTACTCGGCTCCAGTCTCTTCATTCTGACCGTGCTCCTCCGTGCGGGTACCCTCCTGTTCGGCGCGGCTCTTCTCTTTTCGGCAGTGTCGCCAACCGACCTGCTGCCAGGCCTCACCAGCGTCGAGGAGGCGGTGGTGATCTTCGGCTTGGTGGCCATCATCTATACGGTCATGGGGGGTATCTCGGCGGTCATCTGGACCGACGTGATCCAGTTCTCGATCATGAGCATCGGGATCCTCGCCTCGATCGCGATCGTCGTCTTATCGACGCCTGGCGGCGTGGCGACCGCTTTTGCGGAGGGCAGTCAGTTCGGGAAGTTGGACATCATCCATCTCGATGAGCCGATCGCGAGGACCGGACTGTTGACAGCCGTCTTCGGCTACGGCCTGCTGGCGCTCTCCCTCTTCGGCACCAATCAACAACCGGTTCAGCGGTACATGACGGTGAAGAATCCGAGAGAGGCCCAGCGCGCCCTTCTGCTCGGGGTCAGCGCCGGCGTGATCGGCGTCACGCTGTCGCTGCTGCTCGGCGTCTTCCTCTTCATCTTCTACCAGCACTTTCCCAACCTGCTGCCGGCGGAACTGACGCCTGATCAGGTGATGCCCCACTTCGTCAACACCCAGGTGCCGCCGGTGCTCACGGGCGCGCTGGTGGCGGCGGTGTTCGCCGCGGCGATGTCGAGCCTCGATTCCGCGTTGAATTCCATGGCGGCCGCGGTAACGGTGGATTTCGTCAAGCGCTTCAAACCGGACGTTTCCGATGCCGGGCGCCTCACCTTCGCCAAATTCGTGGTGGTGGCCGCGGGTGTGATCGGTATTGGCGTGGGTATCTACTCGTCACGAACGGAAGCCCCGCTGATCGACCTCATCCTGACCTTCATGGGATACTTCGCCGGCGGGCTTCTCGGCCTCTTCCTGCTGGGGATGTTGACGCGGCGCGCGAATGGCGACGGGGCGTTCGTCGGGGCGATCGTCGGTACGCTCGTGGTGCTGATGATGACTGAGAACGATCTCCCCCTTCCGCAGATGTACGCGTGGCTGGGGCGAGAGCCGGTGCCGTTCATCTGGTCGACCGGCTTGGGTCTGTTGATCACCATGGGGGTTGGCTACCTCGTCTCGATGTTGGGGAGTCCCGTCCCACCCGAAAGGCTGGAGGGCACGACCCTGAGGCGGCCCGCCGGTTCTTCGGCCCGGGCGGTGACCGGAAGTGAAACCGGGCGAGGTGCTTAGCTCATGCGTAGCCGATTTGGCGGATGGGGCCTTACGCGGGAGTGCGCTTTCCCAGGATCCGCGGCCCTGCAGCGCCCGTCGCCAGCGGAACGTTGCCTGCCTCGCCCCTGAGATGCAGATACCCAAGCAATGCGAAGGCCACGGCCTCTTTTGCGTCCCCGTCGAAGTAAGTCGCGTCGAAGTCGAGGACTTCGCGGGGGGCCAGCGCGTCAGTAATGGCCCTGACCAGGGCCGGGTTCCTGGCGCCCCCGCCCGACAGAAAGACCTCGGTGACCGGTTCGGCGATGAAGCGCTCGTACGAGTCGGCAATGCTGCGGGAGGTGAGCGCAACAGCGGTCGCGATTATGTCCTCGTCGCTGCACCCCGGAGACTCCGTCCTGCAGAGTGCGATGAGGTCGTCGGTGTACTTCTGGCTGAACAGCTCCGGACCAGTGGACTTCGGAGGCTCGGCACTGAAGAACTCGTGGCCGAGGAGTCGATCGACGACCGCGTCAACCGCCTGGCCTCGCGATGCGAGCTCGCCGTCGCGATCGAAGGGGAGATCGGGGCGAAGAGTCCTCACGACCTTGTCGATCACTCCACACCCCGGCCCGGTGTCGAACGCCCTGACTCCCCTGAGGTCGCCGCCTGGAGGAACGACCGACACGTTTCCGATGCCGCCGAGATTCTGGAGTGCCCGCCATTTTGCCGGATCCGAGAAGAGCATCGCGTCGGCGATCGGGACGAGCGGCGCTCCCTGCCCTCCGGCTGCCATGTCGCGCACGCGGAAATCACTCACCACGTCTATGCGCGTTCGCTCGGCGATCACTGCTGACTCGCCGGTCTGCCAGGTCGAGTGTCCGGGCTCGTGCCAGATCGACTGCCCGTGCGAGGCGATCGCGGCGACGTCGCCACGCGCAACCCCGGCTTCAGCCATCGCCCCGATCGCCGCCTGGGCCAGCCATTCGCCGAGCTCGAAGTTGAGACGGCAGTATTCGGCTGGAGAAGCGCCGGTGAGCGCGCGCGCCAGTCGTTCCCGCTCACTCGGGGTATAGTCGCGCGCCGTTAGCGCGAGCAACTCGGATGCGACCCTGCCATCGCTTTCACTGAACCGAACGACGGCCGCGGTGATCCCGTCGAGCGACGTGCCGGACATCAGTCCGACGATAATCATTCCGGCACCGGCGGCGGAGCGTCGGGAATCGCGCGACGGATCACTCCGCCCGCCACTTCCAGCGACTCCAGCGCTTCTTCGCGCGTTACTCCAAGCTTCTGCATCACGATTGCGGTTTTTACGCTCTTGTCGGCCGCTTCGAGAAGCACACGCGCTTCGTCACGCGTGACGCCGCAAACCTCGATGACTATACGCTCGCTCCGGTCCTTCAGCTTGTCATTCGTCGCGCGCAGATCCACCATCAGGTTGCCGTAAGTTTTCCCGAGCCGGATCATGGCGCCGGTCGTGATGATGTTGAGCACGAGTTTTGTCGCGGTTCCAGCCTTCATGCGCGTCGAGCCCGTCACGACCTCGGGTCCGACTATCGGCACGATCGCGACATCGACAAGATCGACGACCGGCTGCGGAAGCGCCGAGCACGCGATCATCCCGGTCCGCGCGCCCAGCGCGGAGGCACGGGCGAGGGCGGCGTGGACGTAGGGAGTTGTGCCTGAGGCGGCGATACCGATAACGAAGTCGTCGGGCCCGACTCCGCGCGCGTCGATCTCCTTCGCGCCGTTTTCAACGATGTCCTCAGCCCCTTCCTGCGCGCGCGTGAGGGCGGGCATCCCGCCGGCGATGATCCCCTGGACCATCTCGGGGTTGGCCCCGAAAGTCGGGGGAATCTCGCTCGCGTCGAGAACGCCGAGCCGGCCGGAGGTTCCCGCGCCTACGTAAAAGAGACTGCCGCCTGCCCGGAAGCTATACTCGGCGAGCTCTACAGCCCGGGCTATCTGCTCCCGCTGCGATGCGACGGCTTCCGGAACCAGGCGGTCTTCGGAGTTTATCACATCAACGATCTCGAGGGGCGAAGCAAGATCGATTGAGGCGGTCCGCGGATTGCCACGCTCTGTCGTCCGGGGATCAAGCATGCGGAGCATAGTTGTTTTGCACGCGTGAACTTACCCGGCGCTTCTCAACACCCGCAAGACAAACGGAGCTTTCATTGAAATCAATATTTGCCTGCACCGTGATGCTGGCGTTCGCCACCGCAGCCGACGGCCAGGTCCGCAGGCGCGTTCCACCACCGGTCGAGCCGTCGATGTGGGTAGGCCTCAGCGCCGGGCTATTCAACGCCAACGACGTGAGCGACGGAGCGACTTCCAGCACCTGGGACTTCGGTCAGGCCTCGACCCCGCAGTATCGCCTCGCTGTCGAGAAGGCGATAAGTGGCTCGATATCCATTGGCGCTGTCGGCTCATACGCCAACGTGCCGCTCACGTACATCGGAAGAAGCGGTGACAACAGCTGCAGCCGTTGCGCGGCGCACCTCGACGTAGTCGCACTCGGCGCGTCGTTCCACCTCGGGGGAAGGAGCGGATTCCATCAGGTGCTCGAGGCCTCCGCGGGCGCTCTTCAGTATCGCAACCTCCGCCGGGATTCTGACGACTCCCGGCTTGCGCCCCTCGACGGAAATGTCGATCCCTACTTCACGTTCGGCTACGGCTTCGGGTACGGGTTCGGCCGGAACACGCAGGTGAGTGTAGTGCAGGATTTCGGGCTGGCGCTTCACGAAAGAGAAGGGCTCTCGAGCGAACAGAGCAACACGCTCCGCCAGCGCACGATCCGCGCGAACTTCAGGTACGGGCTTGGCAACCGCGCCCGGCGGAGGTAGAACGGCCCGCGCACTCCGCGATTGCGGAGTGCGCGGTGATGATCAAACCTGAATCTGCGCCGAGGAGTCGAGCCTGATTGTCAGGCGTCCGCCTGAAGCGACACATCCTTCATAATTCGCCGTTCCCGCCGCTACGCCGGCTCCGGCTGCGGCACCGGTCGCGGCACCGATGACTGTCGACTTCGTGTCCTTGCCCAGCACCTGCCCGATGATCGCGCCAACCGCTGCGCCTCCGACAACCTTCTGCACATCCTTGCTCTGCGGCTGGTTACGAACGCGGTCGACGTTCGCGTATGTCGTGGTCGCCGAGATCGGGTAGGTGCGCCCGCCGAATGTTACCGACACGACACGGAAGCCCATCCTTATCTCGTCGTTGACGTTCTCGCTCCGGTTGAGCTCGGTTATCTCGACAGTTGCGGTGGCACCGGCGGGGATCACCGCGCCATTCGATCCAGATACCGAGTTCGCGACGGTCGCGCTGAAGCGCTGCCCGACTCTGTGTGTGTTGGTGCAGATGCGCGAATTCGACGCAAGGCTGATCTCCGAGCCGGCCGGGATCGATCCAAGCGCCCGCTCCGATCCGGCTGTTCCTCTCGTAACTGTATTTCCGCTTGCGGTGGTCGTCGGGCTCGACGGTGCGGGAGTGCGCGGGGGAGTAGTCGTCCTGGGCGGTGTTCTCGCCGGCGTTCTCGCCGGCGTTCTCACTGTCGTTCCCGATGTGCGGGGCGTCGCCGCTGCCGGTGCCGTAGCCGCAGGCGACTCGAGGGCGGGAACGTCCTGAAGGGCCGGCTGAGCAAGCGTATCCTGGTTCGCCATCTGGAGATCGCGCGTCAGCGACGTGTCCTGCGCGAGTGAGTCATCGCTTTTCGAATCGGCACAAGCGCTCACGATCAACGCTGCCGAAAGCGCGAGCGGGACACTCCACCGAGCTATATATTTTGACATTCGGTACTGCCTCCGATTGTAATTTGCGCTGCCCCGAATCTCTTGCGGCACAAGCGTTTACATGTGCTGAGCGGGGCAATCGCCGTGCCATTCATGAACCAGCTGAAACGGCTATTTCCCTATTATACCCCGTACAGGGGCGAAATGATCGCGGGCCTGACACTCGTGGTTGTTTCGACGGCGATCACCGCTGTGATTCCGTGGATCCTGCGGCTGGCGATAGACGGCTTGAGGGCCGGTGAGCCGCTCGAGCGTATCTGGCAGCTGTCGGGGAGCATCGTCGCCGTCGCAGTGCTTGCCGCGTTCCTGCGTTACGCGATGCGCGAGATCCTGAACGGCGTGAGCAGGCACATCGAATTCGACCTGCGGAACGACCTCTTCACGCACATCGTGACGCTTGACCCGGCGTGGTTCGCGAGAGTGCGCACGGGGGATACAATGGCCCGGCTCACCAACGACCTCAGTGCAGTTCGAATGGCCGCTGGCCCCGCAGTCATGTACCTCATGAACACGATCGCTGGCGGGGTCTTCTCGCTCGTGTTCATGCTGAGGATCGACCCGCTGCTTACGCTGCTCGCGCTGCTGCCGATGGCCATCCTTCCCATCATGACTGTGTGGCTCGGACGCCTGGTGCATCGCCGGTTCGACGCGGTGCAGGAACACTTTTCGACACTGACCACGCAGGCGCAGGAAAACCTCACCGGCACCCGCATCGTGCGCGCGTACCGGCAGGAGGCGGCGGAGATCGAGAGGTTTGCCGCGGTCAACGAGGAATACAAGAACCGCAACATGTCGCTTGCCCGGCTTTATGGAACCATGCACCCGCTGTTTGCGCTGTTGGCGGGTCTGGCAGCGGCTGTGGTGCTGAGCGTCGGCGGTCTTCTGACTCTCCGGGGTGCCATTTCCGTAGGGTCCTTCGTGGCGTTCGGTTTGTATCTTAACCTGCTGACGTGGCCTCTCATCGCACTGGGCTGGGTCATCAACCTGTTTCAACGAGGCAACGCCTCGATGGCCCGGCTCGCTGAGATACTCGACGCGCGCTCGGTGCTCGAAGAGGTTTCGCGGGAGCAGTCTGTCCATCTTCCTCCCGCCACCGGCGGCAGGACGATAGAGTTCAGGAACGTGGGCTTTCATTTCCCCGCCGATGAAGGCCGCGAGCCGCGATGGATTTTTCGCGGGGTCAGCTTTGTCGTTCCTGCTGGCACTTCGCTGGGAGTAGCCGGCGCGACAGGAAGTGGCAAGACGGCGCTGATGGAGCTCATCCCCCGCCTTCACGATCCCCAGGAAGGCGATGTGCTGATCGATGGCGTGCCCGCACGCGACATTCCATTGCATGAGCTTCGGCGCGAGATTGGTTTCGTGCCACAGGAAAGTCTTTTGTTCAGCGATACGATCGCTGCGAATATCGGTTATGGGGCGAGCGACGCCGCCGGTACCGAGTGGGCCGCGGAAACGGCGCAGCTGACGGCGACGATCGCGTCGTTTCCGGGCGGGTTCGAGACGATGCTCGGTGAGCGTGGGATCAATCTCTCGGGCGGCCAGAAGCAGCGCGCCTCTCTCGCCCGGGCGCTCGCGCGCCAGCCGTCGACACTTCTTCTCGACGACGCGCTGAGCGCAGTTGACACGCATACCGAGGCGGAGATACTTCGCGGCCTGCGAGGCGCCCTTGCATCGCGCACAGCGGTCATCGCCTCACACAGGGCGAGCGCGCTCCGCGACGCGACCCTCATTATCGTTCTTGACGAGGGGCGGGTAGTCGAGCAGGGACGCCATGACGATCTCATGGCGGACGAAGGCAGGTACTGGGAGCTTCTTCGCCACCAGCAGCTGGTTGAATCGATCGAGCACGCAGAGGAAAGCGGGTTGGCGCTCCGGGGTGCGGCCGATGAGTGAAGCGCGGCCGCAGACGGGATATCCCACCGAGTCGCCGGAAGACCGGATAGCCGGGCTCGCGCGGGAGCTGATCGATGCGCAGAGAATAATCAGCGACCTCGAAGAGCGGGACGCGCTGAAGACGCAGTTCCTGTCGAATATCTCACACGACCTTCGCACCCCGCTCACCGCCATGATCACTCACGCCGAGATACTCCGCGACGGCATCCTCGGCGACATCACCCCCAAGCAGCGTGAAAGCATCTCGATCATCATCACCGGAGGCCGCCAGCTCCTTGGCATGATCGCTGAGATTCTCATGCACGCCAGGGACTCGAGTGAGACACTGACGCTGGTGGAATCGGAGTTCTCGCTGCACGACGTCGTCCAGCAGGTCATAACGCTCAACGAATCGCTGGTGGCGAAGAAGGGACTGTCGCTCGAGCGCTACATGTCGACAGCGCTTCCGTCCATGACGGGCGACCGCGACAAGATCATGCACGTGCTCACCAATCTTCTCGGCAATGCGTTCGAGTTCACTCCTTCAGGCGGCAGGGTCTGGGTAAATGCGGGACTGAGCAATGACGATCCCGAGGGCACCGTCCTCATCGAGGTGGGGGACACGGGTCGTGGCATCGCCCCTGATCACCATGAGCTGATCTTCCGGGAGTTTGCACAGGTCGATTCGTCCGCATCACGCGCTCATCACGGCACCGGCCTGGGTCTGACAATCGCGAGACGTTTCGTCGAGCTTCACGGAGGGAGGATCTGGGTCGAAAGCGATCTTGGATGCGGAAGCAGGTTCTTCTTCACGGTGCCGGTGGCGCAGCCACGCCGATGAAGGCGCGAATACTTCTCGTCGAGGACAGCACGATGATAAGCGGCGCGCTCAAGATGCTCCTCGAGGCTGGAGGATTCGACGTAACTCTCGCGTCGAGTGCCGCTGAGGCCGAGGCGTGGCAGGGCCCGGCTGCGCCCGATGTAATGCTGCTCGATGTGGGCCTTCCCGACGGCGACGGGCTCTCAGTCATCTCCGGGCTCGAGCGCCGGGGCTTCAGGCCAGCAGTGACTTACGCAATGACCGGGCACAGCGACGAGGAGACGCGGGCACGCTGCATCGCGGCCGGTTGCGAGGCCGTGCTGATAAAGCCCGTTCCCGTTCAGCAGCTCTTGAGAATCGTCTCCGAAGCGACAGCGTGACCGAGCGGCGCGGGCATCCACGGGCTGGGCCGCTCCTCAAGTGGTACTACGCGACGAAGTACCGCCTGTTCAGGCGGGAAAAGCGGGAGCATGACGGCAGGCGCGGCCTCATCATGCTCCAGATCGACGCGCTCGCACACTCGGACCTTCTTCGCGCGATCGAGCAAGGCCATTGCCCGACTATTTCAAGGCTGCTGAAGCGCGACGACTTCGAGCTCCGGAAATGGTACTGTGGCCTCCCGTCGGCGACGCCCTACTGCCAGGCAGGAATTTTCCACGGCGAGAACGGGGGTATTCCTGCGTTCAGGTTCTACGACAAGCCCGCGCGCAGGATCATCACCTGTAATGCGCCAGACGGGGTGCAGTACATCAGGGACCGCATCAAGTCCCCCGGCGCGCTTGCCGGCGGATCGAGTTATGTGAACCTCATGGACGGGGATGCGCAGACTGTCGCGTTCACGGTCGCGACGCGTGAGAAGATGTCAGTTTACCAGCGGCTCGGGGGCGGCCGCATGGGCATGCTGATACTCCTGCACCCGATTCGCATCGTGAGAATGTTGTTCCAGAGCGTGCTCGAGTATTTCCGGGAGGAGTGGGAGCGCCTGAGAGGGGAGCTCGCAAACAGGACGACCCACGCGGAGGGAATTTTTCCCTTCATCAGGATCCTCAGCAACGTCATAATTCGCGAGCTCCAGACGATGGCGATCCTCCTCGACGTCTACCTCGGCGTTCCGGTGATCTACAGCACGTTCATGCAGTATGACGAGCTGGCGCACCACTTCGGACCATCGAGCAAGCAGTCGCTTTACGATCTGCGGCGGACGGATGCGCGAATCTCGGAGATATGGCGGATGGCCCGCCTGGCCGGCGGGCGCGGTTACGATCTGGTGATCCTTTCAGACCACGGAATGACCCCGGCCCACAGCTACAGGGTGAAGTTCGGCGAGTCGCTCGGAACCACGGTCGAGAAGATTCTCGAGAGCCACGTGCTTGCCAGCCACTCCGATGCGAGCGAATACGCCGACATCGCGCCGGAAGTTCTCGAGGCGATGGCAGTCATAACTCCGCCGGGGCAGGCGCGCACCCGTCGCGTGCTCCGCCGGGCGAAAGACTGGCTTCGCAGCCGTTACGGACTACGGGAGATAATCGTTCCGGAGAAATACCGCGTCGCGGCCACTCACGACGTCGTAGTGACGTACAGCTCCTGCCTCGCTCTCGTTTATTTCGCCGACGTCGAAGAAGCCCTCACCCTCGGGGACATTCAGCAGACGCCCACTCGGAAGCTGCTGTACACCACGCTTCTCGCCCACGCCGGGATAGGGCTGATCGCAACCCGGGAGGACGATGGCGTGCACGTGGAAGGAAAGACTGGACGCGCGATGATTCGTTCCGGGGTGCTGACTGTGCTGGAGGGAGAGAATCCGATGGCGTTATATGGAATAGAGCGCTACGCGCTCGACGCGCTCCAGTCGCTAGTGCTTCAGCCGAACGCAGGTGACTGTGTGCTGTTTGGCACGTATGACGGCGAGCATATCGTGTCGTTCGACGACCAGGTCGGAGCGCATGGGTCCGCCGGCGGCGACCAGGTGTACCCGTTCATTATCTCGCCTTCGTGGCTGGATCTCAAAAGTGCGCGCCTCGAGGACGCGCGGGACATTCATGGTGCTGTGTTGCTGAGGTACGCCCAGCCCGCGGGCGGCTGACCCGAAAACTCAGGCCCCGGCCTCAACCTCGTCGAGACGGAAGCCGACGATCGTTCGGAACTCCGAAGCGGTCAGCTTCTCCGGGGAAAACTGCTCCCCCGCCCTCTTCATCACGCCGTCCACCACGGCCTCAACAGTGACGAGCGGCGCATCCGCCTCGGCCGTAACGTCGACCTCCCATTTCCCGCGGTCGGGCCCCTTGAGCGTATGCCGGTAGCTGGCGCTCCACACGGTATGGCGCGCCTGTCCAGGCTCGCTGGCTGCAACGACAGCTGCCCCCGTCTCTACGCCCCCCTGCCTGATTGGCGGAAAAAGGTGCACCGACTCAACTGCGGGAGCTCCCACCCGATCCGCAATCTCCCGAAGAAAACGCTCAGTAGTCTCTATCATGCACACCCTGGTTGACCGTAAAAGACGGGGCTGCGAGTCCGCCTGTAAGATGAACTGCTGCGCTAGAGGAGCGCCACGGGATCGCGGTCAAGTGTCACGCGAAGCGCGGCCGGCGTAGGAAATCTCTCCATGAAGAACCGGCATACCCTCGTTAGCTCGCCCGAGCTTTGCGACTTGAGAAGCACATGCCATCGCCACCGCGTCTTGACCCTTTCGATCGGACATGGCGCAGGCCCGACCAGTGCGATGCCTTCGAGCGAGCGTGACGCCAGCAGCTCGCGAAGCCAGTCGGCGCCCGATGTCGCAAGATCTGCGGTCGCCTGGGGATCGGTTCCGCTGAAGACGATGTTCGCCAGGCGAACGTTAGGGGGATAAGGGGGATTCACCCTGCCCTCTAGCTCTTCGCGGACAAAAGCGTGGTAGTCATGAGCTACTGCAAACCGAACTGCATGGTGACCGGGGAGCCGCGTCTGTATCAGCACCTGGCCGCCCTTGGGACCCCTGCCCGCCCTGCCGGCGACCT
>JBPCJP010000222.1:0-6335 GCA_051005175.1 Gemmatimonadaceae bacterium
ATTCGTTCGAGCGGCGCGTGAATTCGACCTACGTTTGCGTGAGCGAAGCACTGTCACTGTTTGGAGAGGCACGCCGGGTCGGGCGCCCGACGTTTGCCTTGCCGGCCAGCCTGCGCGGGGGGATTCCCGTGCGCTCGCGGATGGCAGCGGCCCCTGACTCCGTTGCTGTTGTCGCCGAGATCGTCGAATCGACTGGAGACTCGACCCGCACCGAGCCCGGCGTTCCAAAAGGCCGGCGCAGAACAGGACGCTACGTCACTGCGAAGATGCCGGTGTTCGAGAGGTTCGAGCCGACCCTGCGCGCGCCGATGCCCGAGCGATACGTAATCCCGGCGAAGGATACGGCAGTGGTGCGCGTGCTTCGCGACCATGGCATCATCGTGCGAGCCGCCTCGAACCCAATTCCCGGAGTCGACCTCGTCGGCAACGGCTTCGTCTTCATGATCGATTCGGTCGTCGTTGCACCGCGAGTATTCCAGGGCCACCGCGAGGTGCGCCTCACCGGCAGATGGCGCGGCGAGACCCGGAAGATCGAGCCGGGCTCATTCATCGTCGACATGTTGCAGCCGCTGCGCCTTCTGGCGGTCTACCTGCTCGAGCCGCAGAGCGACGACGGGCTCGTGACATGGAACTTCTTCGATTCAGACCTCCGCCCAGGCGGACTTTATCCTGTATTCAAGGTCGGCGGCGTGCCGCCTTCCCCATAGCGACAGCCAACATGCTTCGAGACACACTCCTCTACCTCTCCGACCAGCCCCGCGTCTTCAACTTCGTGCGCCACAACCGCATGGCGATGGGGTTCGCGAGCCGGTTCGTCGCCGGTGAGACAATCGACACGGCTCTCGCTGCCGTCAGAAAGCTCAACTCGGAGGGCATAACGGCAACACTCGACCTCCTCGGCGAGAGTGTGAGAAACGAGAAGGAGGCGCGAGCTTCAGCGAAGGCGTACATCGAGATGCTCGATTGCATCAAGGCGGAAGGCCTTGACTCGAATGTCTCGGTGAAACTCACGGCGATGGGGCTCGATATCTCCGAGGATCTCTGCGTTTCAAACATGCAGAACATCCTCGATCGTGCCCACGAGCTGGGGACATTCGTCAGGCTCGACATGGAATCGAGCGAGTACACCCAGAAGACGCTCGACCTGTTCTACGAGCGGCTTTACCCCTCATATCGCGGAAACGTCGGAATCGTCCTTCAGAGCTATCTCTACAGGACGGCAACCGATGTCGAGGAAGCGAACGGGGCGAATGCGCGCGTGCGCCTCTGCAAGGGAGCATACAAGGAGCCGGCATCTGTCGCCTTTCCCGAGAAGAAGGATGTCGACGTCTCGTTCGTCAGGAGCATGCAGGCGCTGCTGTCAGACGGTCACTATCCCGGAATCGCGACTCACGACGAAGCGATGATCGACGCCACGAGGCGCTTCGCGAGGGACAGCGACATCCCGACTGACAGCTTCGAGTTCCAGATGCTCTACGGCGTGCGGCGTGATCTTCAGGACAGGCTCGTCCGCGACGGGTATCGCCTGCGCGTATATGTCCCGTTCGGTACGCAATGGTATCCCTACCTGATGCGCCGTCTCGCGGAACGTCCGGCAAACGTCGCTTTCATCACCGGGAACATCGTGCGGGAGATGGTCGGGAGACGTCGCCGCTAGATGGGTCAATTCCTTCCCGCGGATCACTCGAAGGGTGATGCGAACACAGTCGGCGGATATACAGCCGTGCACGCCAGGCCGCCGGCGTTCGAGGGGAAGGACGGCACCTCATACAGCGTCGAAGTGATGACCGATGCCACCGGCGACGAGTCGAAGCCCTGGGCAGGTTATCTCATGTTCATCCGGTGGCGGGCGGGAGACCCTGTCGCGATGGGACATGTGGAGACCGACTATCTCCGCTACGGTTCCACCGAGGATGAAGCACGGGACGCGGTTGGGGCCATCCTGCTGAACGATGCCCTTGCCGAGCTCAACAGGGCGCTCGAGTTGAGAGCGGGCCCCTCCCGGCCGTGGTGGGAAGCCATGCGCGAGGAGGGAGACGCTTGACCCGGCACGCGGTCGTGCTGAGCGGGACCGGTGGACTGTGGCGGGTCCGCACTGACGACGACGAGATTCTCGAAGTGCCGATGCGCGGCCGCCTCAAGAAGCTCGACGATTCGCTCAAGCTGACAGTAGGCGACTCGATAAATCTCGAGCCCGGAACCCAGGACGGGACGTGGGTGATAGGCGAGATACTTCCGCGGAAGTCACAGCTCGCCCGGCGGATGCCCGGCGGCGGGCATGGGGAGCGGATAGTCGCCGCCAACGTCGACCAGGTGATGATCGTCTTTGCGGCGGCAAAGCCCGAGCCGCACGTCAGGATGCTCGACAGGTTTCTGGTCATCGCCGAGGGCAACGGACTCGACGCGCGGATCGTGATCAACAAGATCGATCTCGTGGACGAGCAGTCGGCGCGGGAGCGCTTCGCCGACTACGAGCGCGCCGGATATCCAATGCACTACACCAGCATGAAGAAGCAGGTCGGTCTCGAGGAGCTGCACGGTGCGCTTGCCGCACGCGTGTCAGTCCTGAGCGGTCCTTCGGGCGTCGGGAAATCGTCTCTGCTGAACGGGATGTATCCCGGACTCAATCTCCGCGTTGGCGAGATAAGCGAGAGCGTGAACAAGGGACGGCACACCACGGTCGGTGGATACATGCATCCGCTGCCTGACGGCGGGTATGTCGTTGATACGCCCGGATTGAGGGAAGTCGGCATGTGGGGAATGCCTTCGGAGGATCTCGCCTCGTGCTTCCCGGAATTCAGGCCGTTCCTTGACGGCTGCAGGTTCGGCGACTGCACCCATCTCAACGAGCCTGACTGCGCGGTGCGGTCCGCTGTGCAGTCGGGCAGTGTGAGCTCGGAGCGGTACGACAGCTATGTGAAGCTGAGGGGCGAATTGACCGACACAGAAAAGAAGTGGGCCACATTCAAGCCCGGGTCGTACGACAAGAAAAAACGCGGCAGGTAGCAGTCTTACCGCGCTTTGTCACTCGTTTTGTCACTCGTTGAGTGACAGGTTCCAGACTACGGGGATGTCCTCTGCAAGCGAGTCCCTGACGGAGCAGTACTTGTTCACGGACAGCTCGACCGCGCGCTCGGCGTGAGCGCGCTCGATTCCTTCGCCGGTCATCGAGATGTTGAGCGTGATATGTCTGAAACGGCGGGGAATAGAGTCCACACGCTCGCCCACCACCTCGACGCTGTATTTCTCGAGAGGCGTGCGGCGCTTTGCGAGGATGTCGACTACGTCGACTGACACGCATGACGCGAGCGCTATGAGCAGCGCGTCAGGCGGGGTCGGGCCAGCGATTCCGTCGCCATCCAGCCTGACCTGAGGCCGGCCTTGGCGGCCGGCGTCGAAAGTATGCTCGCCTTTCCAGTCGACGAGTACGCGCGATGGTGTGCTCAACCGGGTGCTCCGTTCAGGGTTCTAGTCTCCGTCGCTGGTCCTGGCATCTTGAGTCATTTCGGGCCGGGAGCGAGGGAAGGGGAAACAATCGCGCCATGAAAGCGGTGTCAACTCCAGGTCGTCGAGCACCTGAAACGCGGTCGGCGACCGGAAGTGGCAGCTTCCGTTGCGGCCAGCGCGGATTTTAATTGGTATCGATGCCCGTTCCATACAATCCGCGCCGGCTCGCAGTGGGCGCGGCGAAGAAATTCATCTTTGATGGCCGCGATCCGGAGACGATCCTGGAGCGCATTTCGGGCATTGACAGGCATGGCAACATCCTGCCTTCCCCCCGTCTCCCTGAGGACCTTATGTCCCGCCCTCGCGACCGCATTCTCCAGAATCTCGACGAGATGTACACCGAGGCCTTCGAGCGCGCCCGGGAATCCGGCGACAAGTCGCAGATGGCTTCGCTCGACTTTGCCTACAGACGAGAGCAGCTCTACTTCGAGGTTCTGCTCGATGTGCGCGACGCGCTGGAGCGACGCTGAGCGCCGAAACTCCACCTGAAACGCCTGCCGGACCGATGAGAGCGCCCCTGTGAACCAGACGGCGCTCTTTATCGCGTTCAACGTCGGCGTCCTCGCTGTCCTTGCGATCGACCTTGGCGTGTTCAACCGCAAGGCGCACGCGCCGTCGGTCAGGGAGGCGGCGGCCTGGAGCGCCGTCTGGATCTCGCTCTCGATGGGATTTGCGGGAGTCGTCTACTACCAGATGGGATCCCAGCCGGCGCTCGAGTTCCTCACTGGATACCTGGTCGAGTACTCGCTTTCAGTCGACAACATCTTCGTTTTCCTGTTGATCTTCAACTACTTCAGGATCCCCGACAAGTATCAGCACCGCGTGCTTTTCTGGGGCATCCTCGGCGCGCTCCTGATGCGCGGGGCGATGATCGCGGCCGGTGCATTCCTGATCGCCCGGTTCCACTGGATCATCTATGTGTTCGGGGCATTCCTGGTGTTCACCGGGGTCAGGATGGCGATGCACGACGACATCGACATCGAGCCGGAGGCAAACCCGATCCTCCGCCTCGTCAGGCGGCTGCTGCCCATCACCCACGATTACCGGGGCCAGCATTTCTTCGTGAAGGAGTCGCCAACGCCCGGCGCTCCCGTGACGCTGATGGCTACACCGCTTTTCATCGTCCTGGTGCTCGTCGAGACCACCGACCTGATTTTCGCTGTTGACTCGATTCCGGCGATATTCGCGGTGACGCAGGATCCTTTCATCGTCTACACGTCGAACGTCTGCGCGATTCTCGGCCTGCGGTCGCTCTATTTCCTGCTCGCCGGCGTGATTCACAAATTCCACTACCTGAAGCTCGGTCTCGCCGTCGTCCTGACATTCGTCGGCGTCAAGATGCTCCTTGGCAGCGTCTACCACATCCCGATTCAGGTTTCCCTTGGCATCATTGCGACCATCCTGGTGTCGTCAGTCGTTGCGTCGATAGTCTTTCCGAAACAGGTGACGTAACGGGACTGTTACGTCCGGAGGCAGGCAGCGGCTCTCCCGCATCAGAAGAATCTTTCGCGCCAGACGCGGGGAACTTATAGTTGTAGATCTACACCCACATCTCCCGCCCCTTGTAGCGAGAAGGAGACTCAACATGCGCTTCAGATTGTCCCGTGCAGCACGGTTCGCGTCAGCCGCCGCGCTGCCCCTGGTGTTCATAGCCGCCCAACCCGTTGCCGACGGCATGAGCTACGAATTCGTGATGAAGACAACGAGCAAGCAGACCGGAGGCAAGGAGACCGTAACCCTCCGGGGCCGCGGTGTTTACGCCGGCGACGACGCAAAGATCGAGATGCTCGAAGCCTCGTCCACGGCGGGCGGGCAGGCGGCGTTTGGAGGAAAGGGCACATACTTCATCGTCAGGAACGGCGGGCAGGAGATGCTGCTCGTAAATCCGAAAGAAAAGTCGTACATGCAGTGGGACATGGCGAAGATGTTCGCCGGCATGGGTCAGGCGATGAACGCCGTCGGCGGAATGGTCAAGATGGAAATGTCGGACATCAAGGTCGACGCACAGGACGTTGGTGCGGGCCCGACGATCCAGGGTTACGCCACGCGGCATGTCCGGATGGTGCAGAACTACACCATGAGCACCAGCATCCTGGGTCGCAAGAGCAGGAATCGCAGCGAGAGCACGACTGACTACTACTTCGCGCCGACCCTCAGGATCGCGAATCCGTTCGTTTCGAACAGCCAGGCCATGTCGATGATGTCCCAGTTCGACGTGTTCAACAATCCCGACTACAAGAGCCAGATGAACGCGGCGAATGCCAAGCTGCCGAAGACGGGCGTGCCCCTCCGGACAGTGACCACCGTCGTCTCAACCGACGAGAAGGGAAAATCCGAGACGTCGACCAGCATCATGGAGATGATCAACTTCAAGGCATCTAACATCCCCGCCTCGGAGTTTGCGATCCCGTCAGGTTACACCAGGATCGAGATGCCCAGCATGGCGGCCGGCGCTGCGAGTAGCCAGAATGCCGGAGGTTCGAATTTCGCCGTCGACTCAATTGGTGGAGCGGCGAAGGAAGGCGCTAAGGAAGGTGCAAAGAAGGAAGCGAAGGACATCGGCAGGGACGCCGCCGCGGGCGCAGCCAGCAAGCTCAAGGGAGTATTCGGCGGCAAGAAGCCGAGACCGGAATAAATCCCGGCTGCGTTCGCAGGCATCCGCCGGGGGCGCAGCGGGCGTCCTCGCAACCGGACTGAGCGGATGACCCCGCCAGTCCGGTTGCGGGAGGCGGATCGGGTAAGGGCCCTCGCCAGGATCCTCGACTCCGCAGTGCGAGTCCCCGGCACGAACATCCGCTTCGGGCTCGATGCCCTGATCGGCCTCATAC